>NZ_VEGP01000039.1 GCF_007679495.1 Paenibacillus sp. 32O-W
CTCATTGAAACAGGCATTCCGTGGTGCGATGGCGGGTTATCCACAGGATTGAGTTATCCACATTCCGATTTCATGTTTAATACTCCTGTGAGGGAAGGTGAAATAATGTTCAAAAAGCTTAAATTACTGTTTCTCTGCTGTCTCCTGTTTACTCTATGGTCGGGGCCGGGTACCGGGATGGCCGCATCGGCGGAAACCGGAATTCCGGCGGCGGAGAGACCTATGGAGGGGGGGGATTTCGGTTATATGCAGCAGAGTGAAGAAATCCCGTTAACTCTGCCACAGAGCGAACCGGGTACGGGTCCGTCTTCCGGCGTAGAGGATAGAGCGGGAAATACGGTAACCGAGTCAGTATACAGCCCGGAAGGAGTTCGCGCGGGGCTTGCTGACGACGGTGACTACATAGAAGTGGAAGCCGCCCCTGAAGATATCTCGATTATCGTTGAAGGACCGCGCAAGCAAATCAACTATATAGACGAGTCTTTGGAAGGCATAACCGATTATATCGCACTCTACACGAATGATTTCGGTGATCAGATTACGGTCCCCCGCACTGCTGTCGGCGTACAGGTGGACCAGAACAATCAGGTGCTTCAAGTCATTAACCAGTCCATTAATGGAGGAGTTCCGAACTGGACGGGACCGACCGATCTTCCCATTCCGCCAGGCGGATACGTCCTGGTAGCGAATGACGATAGCTGGGCGAATAAGACGTACAAGCAATATTTGGCCAAAAATTTCAGGCCGGGCGATATCATTAAGCTTCGCAAGAACGGCGAGGTGGTGCCCGTAACCGAGCTGATGACCGGACAGGGCCCGAAGGCAAGGCTTGTAATTGACAACGACTCCATTTACACGGTTACCGTTCCTTCTGTGGAAATTACCGGGAAAGTGACCAACCGGAGCGAGGATGCAAGTTACTCTCTGACCATCAACGGACAGCAGGCAGGCATTCAGGCTGATGATTCGTTCCGCCATGTATACTCTTTGGCCACCGGTGTGAATTACATTGATGTCCAGGTTAGCAAGAATGGCAGCCCGCAGGCTGAGCAGACACTCATCATCTATTACAAGGCTTCACAGAATCTCCCTAAAGAGGTTTACCTGTGGGTCGATCAAGGCTCTAACGCGGTCAGCTTCCAAACAAGCGAGAGCGTAAGAGATATGCTTGTCAAAGCGAAGGATGCCGGAGTGACCTCGGTCCTCTTCGATGTCAAAGGGGTGGAAGGCTTCGCTTCCTACAAGCGCAACGATCTGACCGGCCGTCCATATGTCAGCGAAATGACTGCGCCGACCCGAGCGGGAGCCAATCCTGATCTCGATTTGCTGGATGAATTTGTCCGGCATGGGCACGATCTTGGATTAACAGTGCACGCCGCATTCAATGTCTTCGCGGAAGGATCGTTCGCGCATAACGAATTTGCGGTGCTGAACGATCATCTGGATTGGGAAGAGCACATTTACCGGGCGGAGGACAATGGGGAGATCAAGCGTCTTCGCGAAAGTAAATACGGACAGAGCGGGGCATTGGTCGCCTTCATCAATCCGGCTAATGACGATGCCCGCCGTTACCAACTGCTGGGCTTCGAGGAGGTGCTGAAGAACTATGACGTAGACGGCGTTCTGCTGGATCGGGGCCGCTACGACAACTTCTTCGCCGATTTCAGCGAGGAATCCCGCACCAAATTTGAAGCGTTCCTGGCCGCAAGAGGCAAAACATTGAAGCAATGGCCTCAGGATATTTTCCAATACGCCGCTGACGGGTCACGGATTAACGGCCCGCTTATCGCAGATTGGTGGGAGTTCCGCTCGGCAACGATCGAATCTTTCACTGCCGAAGTAAGAGGGCTTGTGGACCGCTATAGCGAAATGAAAGGAAAAGACATCCAGGCCTCTGCCTATGTCGGCTCCTGGTACGAATCGTACTATTTAAACGGGGTCAATTGGGCCAGCCCGAATTTCCGCTACGATCCGCGGCTTGGTTTCCCCGAAGACTACTTGTACACAGATACTTATTATGAGACCGGATATACGGATAACCTGGATTTTCTGATTATCGGCACGTATCAGACGACAGCCAAGCAGATCGAGAAATATATTACGCTCGGAAATATTTTGACGAATGGCGATATACCGCTCTATGCGGGGATGGCACTGTCCAATCTCCAGGATCCCGCCCTGCAGAGGGAAGTGTTCCAGGCCGGGCTGCACAAGACTAATGGCTTGATGCTGTTTGATTATTCACAGGTCAATTGGCCGATTATTAAAGCGTCTATTGAAGATCGGGAATATGTGAAGGACTATCAATTGGGCATCAGTCATCCCGGGCAGCCGGACCGCTTTATTGAAGGGGATTACTATAACGTCAATCGGAATGAGGATAATCTGAATGTATATACGAACCGCTTCGGTCTATCGACAGGGACGAATACTTGGGGAGTGGAGGCTATTGTCGATGCGTCCGGTCAAGTAACCCGTGTAGTTAACAAAACACAGGCGATGACCTGGAACTGGACGAACAAGGAGCCGAATAACAGCCTGATACCGGATGGCGGCTTCGTGATCTCCGCAGCGGATACTTCCGGCCAGAGAACCCGAAGACAGTTGGTGGCCAACACATACAGCGCGGGCGATCAGGTCAGGTCTGCGGTATTAAGGGGCTATTCCCAATATGACGGTACGGTTGTCAATCGGCCGACGGCTTCCATTCAAGGAAACGTTGAGGTATTGGGGCCGGGAACTGCCTCGGTTCTAGTGAACGGGGTTCCGGCTACGATGAAGCCTGACGGCGACTTCACCGCAACGATCCCTCTGGAGCTCGGAGAGAATCAGGTATTGATAACCGTCTATGTAGACGGCTACAAGACGAATGAGAAGGGAATCCGTATTACCCGGGAAGGGCAGCCTGCTCATGTGGTATCATTAGAGCTGGATTCTTACAATTACAGTCTCGTAGTCGGGGAGACTCATCAAATCGAAGTGACAGCAGTATACTCCGATGGCACCCGGGAGCGAGTTACCGGCGCTTCGTTCTCCTCTTCCCACAGCAAGGTGATCGAGGTGTCCGGCAGCGGCCTCGCTACTGCAGTGAAGCCGGGGAACGCAACGGTTACGGTAGAATACGAAGGCAAGCAAGCCCATGCTAAAATCAAAGTGTTCCACCACGACGTTCCCGGCCGGAATAAAGGAAAAGGCCATAACTCGTAAACAACTGGGACGCAGCATGCAAGAGTCATCGTTGCTCTTGCTGACGGACTGCAATGCACGCGATAACATCTTCCAAGCCGAGGTAGAATGATCAGGACGTCGAATTGTCTGCAGCCATGGCATTTATAGATTCACCGCTTATAATTAAGAAAGAGAGTGCCAGGGATAAGCGGAAGACTTCGGAAGTTCCGTAAATCGTACGGAGGCCGTGGGGAGACCCATGGCCTCTTCATTGAATGAGAGGCTGGCTCCAAGCTGTTACCGCTTTGAACTGGAAGAGCGTGAGCAGTTAGTGTCTTTGAGCAGTATCCCATTGACTCAGTTTGACGGAGCATATCGCTGTAAAGCAATATGTTTGGCAAAAAAGTCACGGAGGAGTTGGAACTGGAAGAGCGTGAGCAGTTAGTGTCTTTGAGCAGTATCCCATTGACTCAGTTTGATGGAGCGTCTCACTGTAAGCAAGATGATTGGTAAAAAAGTCACGGAGAAGACAGTTTGGAACTGGAAAAGCGTGAGCGGTCGCATCGTTATCCTCGGATTTCAACCTTTATAGAATCCATTCAATAGAAATTCGAGGATAACAGCGATTGGAAGTCCAAACTGTACTCGAAGTGCCGCAAGCATCCTTAACATCACGTAGAAACAGCGAAAGTCTCGAAGCAGCACAGAATTGCCGAACATCATGCAGACATAGCGAAAAGGAAGTCCATACTGGTCTCGAAGAAGACCCCCGCTTGTTTTTCCAGGATAGGAGTCTGCCGGTTAAACGATAAGCTGTTAACATTAGCCTTTCGTTCGGATAAGGGGGAGAGAGAGATGAACTTAATGATTGTTGAGGACGAAGCCCGGCTTCGCAACAGCCTGGCCAATAACATACCTTGGGAAGATCATGGGATAGAGGTAGTCGGGCTCGCGGCAAACGGTAAAGAAGCTTTGGAGTTAATCGAACGCAAAAAACCGGATATTGTGCTGATGGATATCCAAATGCCGGAAATGGACGGTTTGACCTTGGCCAGACAGGTCCGTGAAAAAGATCCGTATCTTCAATTTATTATTCTAAGCGGACATGATAATTTTGCATTTGCGCAATCCGCGGTGGAGCTCGGGATCAGCAAGTATTTGCTCAAGCCGGCCGGGGATACCGATATCGTGGAGGCGGTCCTGGAAGCCGCGGAGAAGGTCCGCGCAGAGATGGAGAAGCGCCATAATGAAAGGAAGCTGCAATTAAAATGGGCCCAGCATCTGCCCTATGTCAAAGAAATGTTCCTCCAATATTGGTTGGCGGGGAAATTTGAGGAGTGGGAGGTTAGCGAAAAGGGACGCGACCTGCTGCCCGGCTTGCAGAAGGACCAGCAGTACATTGTGGCCGTAGTCGATATGGACCCGCTGCCCGAAGGAGAGACCCGTTTCAATGAAAGTGACGGTCCGTTGCTTGATTTTTCGGTCAAAAGTGTGGCGCTTGAGTATTTGGAGCGCACACCCTGTTGGATCTGCTCGGATTCCGCAGGTTCCACCGCCATTATTTTTACAGCCGCTCCGGAAGAGGATGGGCAGGATTTCTTACTGCACGTGAATACACTGATCGTCAAGCTGCTGTTCGTCATTAAGGAATGCCTGAAGCTGACGGCCAGCGCCGGAATCAGCAAGCCTTCCTCCGACAAGGAAGCGGTAGGCAAGCTGTATATGCAGGCGCGCAAGGCGCTGCAGGAAAGAATTGTGTACGGCAACGATTTGGCCGTACCTTATCGTGAGGAGAATGCCGCGGATCCGGTTCTGCCTTCCGAAACGAACATTGAGAAGAAGCTGGAAATCGCACTGGAGCTTGCAGATACCGATCAGGCGCTGGAGGCGCTCGATGCTATTTGGCAGCAGGGAATGCTTAAGGCGGGTTCCGTCGAAGAAATGCAGGAGAATGTCCTTTATTTGAGCAGCTTGTTCATCCGCTTCGTTCATAAGCAAGGATGGTCCCTGCAGGAAGTTGTAGGCGCCGATTTCGGCTACTATCACAATTTGCAGAGCCTGGCCTCCAAGGATCAGATTCGCCAATGGATGAACCGCTTTGTCAGAAGCTTTATAGCTTACCAACAGAAGCAGAGGAAGACGACCAGCCACAAGATGGTCAGAGATATTCTGACTATTGTCGACAAGGAGATGGATCAGGAGCTGTCCCTCCATACCGTTGCCGACCGTTTGTTTGTCAATTCTTCCTACTTGAGCAGGTTGTTCAAGCAGGAAACGGGCAAATCCTTCTCGGCCTATGTATTGGAGCGCAAGATGGAGTTTGCCAAGCAATATTTGCTGGAGGGGGCCAAGGTATATGATGTGGCCCGGATGGTCGGATACCGCGATGTCAGCTACTTCACAAGAGTGTTTCGTAAATATTGGGGAGTTACTCCTGGAGAAATCAAGGGTGGATAGACCGCATCCGCCTCGATCTTCAGGCTTCAATGAGCGGCGCCGAGAGGCGGCCGGAAGGTACGAGAACTCGGATATACCATGCCGACAATGATGAAAGAGCCCGTTCCACTTTTTCGGAGCGGGCTTCAATATGTCACTTCTTCTATACGTCAGAACATGTCAAAACATGTCAAAACATGTCAAAACCGTCACTCGCCAGACAGACCATCGGCTGACCACGCGATCTAGAAAAACAGGGAAAGCAGAGATTCGTTATCCAGCTTGCCGATATATTTCCCGGCATCCGCTTCCGCCAGAGCTTCCCGGACAGCCGTCTTATCGTAAGGAAGGCCGATCAGCTTGCTCTCCAGCTCCGATACGTCCTCAAGCCCGAAGAAGTCTCCGTATATTTTGGCCTCCTTAATTTTTCCTTTCTCAATATCAAGCCGGACATCCACCGTTCCTACCTGGTCAAATCGCTTGGACTGGCGGAAGTTGGACTTAGGGGATTTGCCGTAGTTCCAATCCCAGCTTTGGTAGCGGGCCTCGGACAGCTCTCGGATTCGTTTCCAGTCATCCTCAGTCAGCTTATACTCCGGAATGTTCTCTCCTCCGAAGATAGAACGCAGCAAGGACTGCTTGAACTGCTCGATCGTTATCTTCTCCGGCAGAAATTCCGAAATATTCGCCACCCGGCTGCGAATCGACTTGATTCCTTTCGACTGGATCTTGTCGCTATTCACCTTAAGCGCGGACACGACATTCTCCATCTCGGAGTCAAAAAGCAGCGTGCCGTGGCTGAACATTCTTCCCTTGGTTGAATATTGGGCGTTGCCGGATATTTTCCGTTCGCCGACTTGAATGTCGTTGCGTCCCGTCAATTCAGCCTCTACTCCCATGCTTCGCAGAGCTTGTACGACAGGCTCCGTAAATTTGCGGAAATTATGAAAGGACTGTCCGTCATCGTTCATAATAAAGCTGAAATTCAAATTCCCCAAATCGTGGTAAACCGCACCTCCTCCGGACAGTCTGCGCACGACATGAATAGAGTTGGCATTGACGTAATCGGCGTTGATTTCCTCCGCCGTATTTTGATTTTTTCCAATGATGATCGATGGCTCGTTGATATAAAAAAGAAGATAGTCCTCGTCTTGCGGAAGCTCTTTAAGCGCATATTCTTCGATCGCTAGATTCATGCGCGGGTCCGTGATTCCTTGATTATCTATAAATTTCATGAGAATATCCCCCTCCGAAATCGAAAGCATGGTTTTCAGTACGGCTAACCATTCCGTAGCATGAAGTTCAGCCGACAACCTCATTGTATCGCAAAACAGGCTATCAGACAAAAAACGGCCTTAAAAGAATAGTCAGCCGGGATAAGTCCGGTAATTGCCCTGAAAAATGAAAGGAACTCCCGGCGGGAGCTCCTCAACCATTCGGTGGCAGATCATGTTAACTATAAATGCAAAGTCGTTGGCATTAGCCGTTTCCGTCTAGAAAACCATTACACGTAATTCAGCCCGGCATCGTAAGGAAACGGAATCGGGAACAAGGCGGACAGCCGCTTCTTTAACTCCTCAGGGGCTTGGAATTCAGGAGCCGGATCGAAGAACATAGAGACGGTCTCCTGCACCGTAAGCTCGGCGGTCCAACCGTCCAGTGCAACGCTGGTTCTGCCGTCTTCCAAGCGGGTGATCCTGAGGCTGTCGGCCGCTCCCGCATCAACCGATTTCAGGTAAGGGTACATATGACCGAGCAATCTCTCAGGATTCACGATGTAGACCGTGCCGGTGGCTTTGCCCGTATTGCAGGGGAGTCCTGCAAGCTCCGCTGCCAGCTTATCTTCGTGCCATGGCACGGGAATGTTAAGCTTCTTCAATCCGTAGGTCCGGATCGCATAGGACAGCAGTGCGGGCATTCCTTCGGCGGCACCGCCCCATTCAATCAGGTGGGGCTCGCGTTTCGGAGTATCCGAATAAGGGACTCCGATGACGGCGAAGGTCAGCAAATCGCCTTCTGCGTTCTCGGCTACGAGCACTTTGTGCTGCAGCTTGTAGCAGGTGCTGAGCGCTTCGGCATGAATCAGCCCGGCCAAATCCCATACGCTCTGCTCATAGCGGCTGCGGCGGCTGCTCGCCAATTCATATAGACGGAACCAGTCCGTCGGGGCGAGCTCTCGAAGCACAGTTCCTTCCGGAACAGGTCTGGAGGGGAGAGGCTGGCCTTCTTCCCACAGGTAACGGTGAACTTGACCGTATGTACAGCAGCCCGCTCGCGTATATAGCGACCTTCCCCCTGAGACAAGGAGGAGGGAAGCGCCCGCCCTATCGATATGCTCCAGAATCTTCGTCAGAATCTCGCTGGCTTTGCCTTGGCCCCGATAGTCAGGGTGTGTGCAGACGGAACCAAGAGAATAGATAGGGAGTCTTGCTTCTCCTATTCTCAAGACGGCCGGAACAAGCCCCATGAACGATACGAGCTTGCCATTGTCAAAAGCGCCATAGGATTGGCCGAGCGCCTCTGAGAACACCCCCGGAAAAGCGGCCTGCATAGATACCTGCTCAGAGTCCCGGAAGATGGAATCCGAGAGCTTCGCCGCTTCATCCAATTGTTGTTGTGTCAATAAACAACGAATTTCCATGAATACGCCTCCTAGAATGGCTAACAACGCTTTGATATTTGCGCAATTACATTCAAGATTGTACCATATTTTACAGCTTTATAGGCCTATTTCTGGAACGATTTTCCGTTGTTTATTCCCGCCGATTAGACCGCGCGTATGACAGGCCATGCCAATTCAATTCCCTCGGCTGTCAGCAGACGCTGGTAATCCTCGAGCAGTGTAGAGTCGCTGCGTACCTGTCTTGGCTGAACTTTGCGGTCCAGGCTGAAAGCGGCCAGGTAGCCTGCGGCTTCCCCGATATTCCATTCGACCGGATGCAGGCGGTAACAGCCGTTCGTAATATGGGTGACCCCAAGGTTCTTACAGGCGGGCAGCAGGTTGTTGACCCGGATCGGCAGCAGGCTTCCCAGTGGAATCTGGAAAGGCAGGCTGGAAATATCGATATAATGCCGCAGCGCCGTGCTCGGATGAAGATCGATGCGATAGCAGCCGATCCCGACGGAATCGGTGAATTCGGCAGCTCTGCCGTCTTCTCTGCATGCGGCGCTGACATGCTGTTCCAGCACGGTAAATTCCGCCTTGATTCGCCGCGATTCACGAATGTAAGGATATAAGGCGAGGCCGTCCTCGCTGTTAGTTACGTCTCCGCGAAGCCTCAACCCGGGATAGCCCTGCTTGCCGTCCGGGCGTGGGGCTTCGGTCTGCAGCCAGTACAGAAGAGACAGACTGAGCTGCTTCGCGGCTTCCAGATGCTGTTGTCTCTCTTCGGGGCTGACATCGATGATCGGTCCGAGCCAGTAATCGTTGGCCGGCCAGTTGACTATCGAAATATCGCCGGGGAAGGTTCCCGGAACGAAATGATTTTTGTCAATCACCCTTCGATAGGTCCAGAGCGGGAATTTGCCCCCGCCCGGAAATAATCCGTAGGTAACGGGCTCCAGCGTGGCGGGCCGAACTCCTGCGAAGCTGAGCTGTTTGTCCGGCCAGAAGTCGGCCTTGTAGGAATTCCAGAAATCGTAATCCCGGGGCTTGTCGATCGTATGGTCTTCCCCTTCCAAGTAGTCCATGGCAAAGCAGTATGTAAATGCCTGCATATCCATCGGATCCGCCGGGCCGTCCAAGGCGTGGGGCTCGCCGGTATCCTGTTTCGATTCCGACCCGGTGACATATTCAACCCCGGCAAGAGGCAGAACGTCCCCGCATTCCGTAGCATCGAGATAATACGGGGCTGTAAGTTCCATACGATCTCCCGTATCGAGATGACGGACGGTAACGGACCGTACTTCGTCGCCGTCAGTTCGGGCGCTTTCCGGCTGTGTGCGGGTCAGCACAGTCAACCGGCCGCTGTGAATATAAGGGGCCAGCATCTGCTCGATAACGGCCAGAGCGGCCCGGGGCTCATGGCTGATTCGGCTGACGTTGGCACTGCCCGGATTCCAATGGCGGGTGGCCCGAGCCTCGGCCGTAAGCGGGAAGTGATCCCGGTAGTATTGACGGACTCCGTCACGAAATTGGCGATAGCTTCTGGTACAGCCGAAGCTTTCGATCCACGGATGCTCATCGGGCGGTACAGCCTGACTGGTCAGTTGGCCGCCAATCCACACGGTTTCTTCGGTCATAATGACCCGCTTCCCCATCTTTGCAGCAGCCAATGCCGCTGCGCAGCCGCCGGTGCTGCCCCCAATAATGACTATATCCGCATTCATCTCTTTCATTATAAAACCTCCCCCTTAATTGAAACGCGCTAAATACTATTTTAATGATAAAGCGTTCCGGTCAACAGGGAGTTTGATGACTTTTTGTGGTACTCTGATAGCTTAGTGCGTTTTCCGGAAAAATTTGCGGCCTGTATTTCATGGTGTTGCCCCGGCGTCATGACTGTATTTTTTGTTGAGAAAAGGAACATGTGCAAAAAGCGAATTTTGAATACATCCCGAAGAGAGCTATTGACAGCCGCAAAAGGTTGTACTAACATTTAAAACATCATGATGTTATTACCTATTCAACAGAATCCAAAATCATTTTGAAAGCGGTTTGAATCAAAATATTAAGAGATACAGGGGGGAACCACAAGCATGGGCTTACAGGTTCGCGATTACGAAGGAGTACTGACTGTCGAGCTGGACGGGCGAGTGATTATCCGGCATTCCCGGACGGAGCCATGGATTTACGCGGGCCATGGACAAGGACAGTATGATATGTACCGGGGTAACTTCAAGGTCAGCGACAGACTCGGAGAGAAGCTGGCTTTGGTAGACTATGCCGTGGAATCGTCCGATGCTGGAGATGTCAGGGTAACCTTCTCTAAATCCGGATTGTTACCGCTTACTGTAGTGTTCAGGGTAGAGGACGATCGGGCGGTTATTCGCTTCGTAGGGAACAAGGAAGGAATTAACCGTCTATGGCTGCGGCTGGCTGCAGAGGAGCAGGAGCACGTATATGGCTGCGGAGAGCAATTTTCCCACTTTGATTTGCGGGGCAGGAATTTTCCGCTATGGACATCGGAGCAGGGTGTCGGCCGGAATAAAGATACGTACATCACCTTTCTGGCAGATAAGGAGGATCGGGCGGGCGGCGATTATTACTGGACCTTCTTCCCGCAGCCTACCTTCATTTCCAGCCGGAAATATTATTGTCATGTGGATGACAGCGCCTACATGGATTTTGATTTTCGCCATCAGAGTTATCATGAGCTGCAGCTCTGGAATATTCCGGAGAAGCTTGTGCTGGAGGCGGCCGATACTTATGTAGAACTGCTCGGGAAGCTGACCGCTTATCTCGGCCGTCAGCCGGAACTCCCGGATTGGGTGTACGATGGAGTCTGGATCGGCGTACAGGGCGGAACCGAAGTCGTGCTCGACAAGCTGAACCGCGCATTGGCCATGGGTCTGCAGGTGAGCGGCGTCTGGGCGCAGGATTGGCAAGGAGTGAGGCATACCTCCTTCGGCAAAAGGCTGATGTGGAACTGGATTTGGAACCGCGAGCTGTATCCCGGCCTGGATAAGGAGATCGAGAAGCTCAGGGAGAAGGGAATCCGCTTTCTTGGCTATATCAACCCTTATGTGGCGGTGGAAGGACATTTGTTCAAGGAAGCCAGCGCCGCGGGCTTCTTGGCGAAGAATGACCGGGGCGAGGATTATTTGGTCGATTTCGGCGAATTCGATGCCGGAATCGTCGATTTCACGAATCCGGAAGCTTGCGAATGGTACAAAAATGTAATCAAAGAAAATATGATCCGGTTCGGATTGTCCGGCTGGATGGCTGATTTCGGGGAATATTTGCCGACCGATGTCGTGCTACATAACGGGGCATCCGCGGAATGGATGCACAACGCATGGCCTGCCATGTGGGCCCGGTTGAACCGCGAGGCGGTGGAGGAAGAGGACAAGCTCGATGACGTCACCTTCTTCATGCGGGCCGGTTATACCGGCAGTCAACGTTACTGTACTATGATGTGGGCCGGCGACCAGAATGTCGACTGGAGTCTCGACGATGGGCTGGCTTCGGTCATCCCGGCGGCGCTATCGCTGGCCATGTCCGGCTTCGGGCTGCATCACAGCGATATCGGCGGGTATACGACTCTGTTTGGCATGAACAGAACGAAGGAACTGTTCATGCGCTGGGCCGAGCACAGCGCGTTCACCCCGATCATGCGGACTCATGAGGGGAACCGCCCGGATGATAACTGGCAGTTTGATTCGGATGACGAGACGCTGCTGCATTTTGCCAGGATGAGCCGCGTATATACCGCTCTCAAGCCATATCTGAAGGCGGCCGTTAAGGAAAATGCAGATACTGGTGTTCCTGTCATGCGCCCGCTGTTTCTCCATTACGAGCGGGACGAGCGTGCTTATTCGATCCAGTATCAATACTTGCTGGGGCGGGATTTGCTGGCCGCTCCGGTGATCGAGGAAGGACAGAGGACCGTCAGCGTCTATCTGCCGGAGGATAAGTGGATTCATCTATGGACCGGCAGGACTTATCGGGGCGGCGACATTCAGATGGATGCGCCATTGGGACAACCTCCGGTATTTTACCGAGCGGCCTCTCATTATGCTTCGCTTTTCGAATCTCTGCGCTCTCTGGACTAAGAATGGACAATAAGCAGGGCGCAGCAGATGCGGAAGAGATAGGGGATGAAAGAAAATGAAAGAGATGTCCGATGATGGATTTGTGCTGCGATTGGAGATGCTCCGTAAAGTTATGCTGGAAGAGGGCATAGACGCGGTTACGGTCGCCTTGCAGAAGAATGTTTCCTGGCTGACGGGCGGCCGCAGCCATGTCAATACGGCGGATATATTGGCCTGTTGCGCTTTTGTTGTTACGAGAGAACACTGTTATTTTCTTGCCAATAATATTGAGGCCAGAAGGCTATTGGAGGAAGAAGTAGCGGCCCCTGGCTTTGAACGGCTGGTGGAGCTGCAGATTTGGCCGTGGAATTCGCCGCAGGAGCGCGGGCGCCTTATGGTCCGCCTGACGGAAGGAATGGAGTTCGTTCGGACGGACACCGAGCTGGAAGCTGTTTTTCTTAGGCTTCGGACCGAAGTTCGCCCGGAGGAGCTCGAGGCTTGGCGGACACTGGGCCGCTTGACGGGAGAAGCGATTGGGGAAGCGGCACATAAGCTGCGGCGGGGACAGTCGGAATTTGCGATCGCCGGTCTGCTCGCTCAGGAATGCTGGGAGCGCGGTCTGGAGCCGATCGTCAACTTGATTGCGGCAGACGAACGCATATTCACAAGAAGGCACCCTCTGCCGACTGCGAAGACACTGGATGCCTATGCGATGCTGGTCGTCTGTGCCCGACAGAACGGACGGATCGCCTCTGCTACCCGTTTGGTCCATTTCGGGGAGCCTGCTCCCGAGATTATGCGGAAGCATCAAGCGGTCGCAGAAATCGACGCCCGCATCATCCATGCCACCCGGCCCGGCCGCAGCTTGGGGGAGATGTATGCGGATTTGGAGTGTTTTTATCGTGAAGCGGGCTATGCACAGGAGATCCGCCATCACCATCAAGGGGGCTTGACCGGCTATGTCAGCCGGGAGCGGATTGCGACCCCAGGGGATACTTACAGGGTGGAGGCTTCGACCATCTATGCCTGGAATCCTTCGATCGCCGGTGTCAAATTGGAGGACACCATTCTCGTGGGCGATGACGGGAATGAAATTTTGACGGGATCGGCGCATTTTCCGACGATAAATATTGCTGTCGGCGGCCACAGCTGGAGCCGTCCGGGCATTTTGGTGCGATGAAGACAACGGTTTGGGCGGCCTCGAACCGGCTGCTGGAGCGCTGGATCATTGTGATCCTGCCGCTGGTTCTGTTTGCCGGCTTCCAGGCGGCCGGCTACCTGGAGCCTTATGTTGAGGCGGTTCCGTACTTGTTCATGTATTTGACCTTCGTTTCGTCAATCAACGTGTCCAAAGAGCAATTCACGGAGCTGCGCAGCAAGCCTTGGGCTCTTCTCGTACTGTTGCTTTTGGTACATGGGATCACTCCGTGGCTAAGCTACAGCGCGCTGAGTGTGCTTTATGGCCATCAGCAGGATCTCATGCTGGGAGCTTTATTGGCGATGGTCTTGCCGATTGGCGTGACGTCTATAGTGTGGGTAACCATGAGCAGGGGAAGCACCGGAATTGCAATCGGCATGGTCGCTTTGGATACGCTGCTGAGTCCTCTGCTGCTCCCTCTTACGCTGTGGCTGATGCTGGGCACCTTCGTTTCGGTCGATGCCGCAGGACTGATTTGGGGGGTCGTCAAGCTGGTTGTTCTGCCGTGCCTGGCGGGGATGACTGCAGGAGTCTGGCTGCGCCGGGGAAACAGGCAGACTGTACGCCAGTGCCTTGCATTGTCCTCGAAGCTGACGCTCTATGTGATCGTCCTGCTCAACGCAGCGGCTATGGCGTCCGCCTTGAGCGATGTGGCGGGCGAAGTGCTTAAACTGATCCTGACCGTTGGCGGTCTGATGGTCATGGGGTATTTGCTGTGCTGGGCGGCCATGCGGGCGATGAAGCTTGGCAGAGGAGCGGAAATTGCGCTGACCTATACGGGAGGGGTCCGCAATTATACCGCCGGGATCGTCATTGCCCAGCTGTACTTTACCCCGCATGCGGCTATTCCGGTCATGATCGCTATGCTGCTGCAGCATCCGGCGGCGCTGATCGTGCATCTCCTGTTCTCACGCAGCAAGCGATCGGAGCTATCCTCCGCACCGTCTTCGTCCACGACAGCTTGAAGAGGCCCAAGCCAGGTGGCGGGGAAGGTGAGCTCCCTTGTTAGGCGGGCAGACCTTTCTTTCTGATCGGTGCAAATTGGATTCAATGGAAGTTTTGTTGGTCCCATTCTCAGGAGAACGACACTTCCTTATTACATTAATGCTGACTACATTGAGAAGTCCGAGAACTTAGGCAATCCCTTCATTGGCCGGATTAAAATGGGGGGCCGCAAGCAAATAAGAAAAAAGACTCAAAAAAAGTATTGACAAACTTGGAAGGACCTCACTATACTGAAAGCGTAAACATCATGATGTTATTATGAATTTAAGAAAGTCACATGTCGAGCAAGCAAGACGGGGTTGCGTTACGCAAGTTGCATGATGAGGCGGCGGGGAAAGATACGGTCTGCATAGAAAGATACCGCTGAAGAGAAAGAGGACGGTTTTGAAGAAAAAGGAGGGTTTTCCCAGATGACAAAGAACAGAAAGACGGCATTTGCCCTGACGCTGGCGGGAGTGATGATGCTTGGAACTGCGTGCGGCAGCGGGAACGGTGCTGAGGGCGGTTCTAACAGCGAGAAGGGGGACGCCAAGGGCAAGGATGTATCGATCAGCTTCATTCATTGGCGCGGAGAGGATGCGAAAGTTTTCAACACGCTGATTGAGAAGTTTGAGCAGGAAAATCCGGGAATCAAGGTCAAGATGGATATTTATCCGTCCGAGCAATATCAATCGACGGCCCAAGCCAAGCTGTTGGACGGAACGACCGGTGATGTGTTCGCCGCAATGCCCGGCGCCCAGTTCGAAGCGATTGCCAAGGCGGGCTTGTTCACGGATCTGACCAACGAGCCCTTCGTCGGCAACTTCAGCCAGAACCTGATCCAAGTCGGTGTGAAGGACGGCAAGCAGCTTGCCATACCGCTGCAGCTGGTCTATAATATGCCGATTTACAACGTAGGCTTGTTCGAGAAGTACGGCCTGGAAGAACCGAAGGATTGGGAGGAATTTCTCCAGGTTTGTGAAACGCTGAAACAGAACGGAATTACTCCGATTGCGTTTCCGGGCTCCGATATTGGTCCCGGGCAGTTCATGAACCCGATGATGATGAATAACGCACCGGATGAAGATATTTTCGAGAAGCTGGAGGCCGGGGAAGCCAAGCTGACAGAGGAATGGTGGGTCAAGACACTGACCCAGTTCAAGGAACTGAACGATAAAGGCTACCTGCAGAAGGATTCGCTGGGCACGAAGAAGGATGCCGCGGGCGCGCTGTTTGCCCAGGAGAAAGCCGCAATGCTGGCTACCGGCTCGTATATGCTTGCAACGAACAAGGAGCAGAATCCGAACCTGAAGCAGCAATTGCTGGCGCCGATTACCGTGCCTGCAGATCAGGCGCAGTACGAAGGCATCCATACGACAACCTTCATGTTGGCCCTGAACAGCAAGTCGAAGCATCCGGAGGAAGCCAAGAAGTTCATTGAGTTTCTGAGCCGCAAGGATATCGCCGGGGAGTATGCGAATGAAACCGGGCAGCACGTTACCGTGGAAGGAGTCGAGTACACTTCGGAGGAACTGCAGAACACCGCTGTATGGATGAATAAGAAAACACGCTTTCAGCCGAGATATTTTATCATGAACGGCGAAATTCAGAAAGCCGTGACCAATTCGATACAGGCGGTTCTGGCGGGCTTTGCCCCGGAGAAAGCCGCAGAGGAGGCCCAGGCTGTCGTCGACCAGCAGTTAAAGCTGGGCAATAAGTAATTGGCAACCCTGACTTTGGGTTGGGAGGAGCGGGCCCAGGCAGCAGCCGGGCCTCTATCTTTCCGCCGCGGAGGATTATCGCTTCGCCTCGCAAGCTAAAGCGATAAAGAAGGGGGGCGCTGTCAAACCCGCAGGAGGTCACCGATGAAAACTAGCAAAGCGATTTATTTGTTTCTTGTACCTGGCATGCTGCTGTATTTGATCTTCTTTATTTATCCGACGCTTAGCGGCTTGTACTATTCCTTTACCGATTGGGACGGACTGTCCCCGGAGTACGGCTTTGTCGGTGTGGACAACTATATTAACATGATCACGAACGATCTGGTATTTACCAGGTCTCTCGGCAATAACCTGAGGTTTATGTTTACCGTGGTTATTTGCCAGACGATGCTTTCGCTCCTGTTGGCGGTTCTGTTAGTCAAAAATTCCAAAGGAAGCGTGTTTTTACGGGCTCTTTATTTCTTCCCTGCGATTATTGCGTCTATTTCCGTCGCTTTTATCTGGTCGTTTATGTACGATCCGACCATGGGACTTATCAACCGCGCTTTAAGCGCTGTCGGTTTGGATTCGTTGGCCATGAACTGGATCGGAAATATGGACATCGCCATATACTCGATTGCGTTCGTCCAGGTATGGGCGCATACCGGACAGATGATGGTTGTCTTCATTGCCGGACTGCAGGCAATCCCGGAGGATCTGTATGAGGTAGCCCGAATCGAAGGGGCCGGCCGCTGGCAAACCTTCCGGAAGATTACCTGGCCGCTCATTGCTCCGTCGGCGACCATTGTCGTTGCTTATACGACCATCCAGTCCTTCAAGGCATTCGACCTGATCTTTGCCATGACCGGCGGTGGTCCCGCATATTCGACGGAGATATTGTCGACGTTTCTATATCATACGGCGTTCCAAAATTATAAATTCGGCTATGCTTCCGCCGGCTCCGTCATTTTCATGTTCATTATTGCCCTCATTACGCTGCTGCAGTTCCGTATTTTGAGGGGCAGCAAGGTTTCTTACTAGGAGGGGTTTCCGATGGTGCTTAAATGGGGAAAACGACTGATCCTGCTGCTGTTTGCCATTATGATTATCGTACCGGTGTCGCTTGTATTCATTACCTCGTTCAAACCATCCACGGAATTCTATCTCAATCCGGTCGGATGGCCGAAACAGTTTACTTGGAATAATTTCCTGGAGATGTTTCAGCAGCAATCGATGGGCCTGTATTTTATGAACAGTGTGGTCGTTACGGTGTCCACCGTGTTCTTCATTCTTTTCTTCGCGACGATGATTGCTTATGCCATTATGCGGATCGGCGGCAAGAAGGGCTTATTGTTCTATGGCCTGTTCGCAGCCGGCATGATGGTTCCGGCGCAGGTCAACATGATCCCGCTCTATGCGCTGGTCTATAAGCTGAAGATGACGAACAGTCTGACCGGGCTTATTATTGTTTCGATCGCGGTTTATCTGCCCATCGCCGTTTTCATCATCTCGGGCTTCATGAGCTCGATGTCCAAGGAGCTGCTGGAAGCCAGCAGCTTGGACGGAGCCAGTGAGTGGGGGATTTACCGGAGAGTGGTGCTGCCGATTTCTATGCCTTCGGTAGCGGCCACCGCCATTTTCCTGTTCGTTATGGTGTGGAATGATCTGCTCTATCCGCTGTTGTTCATTACAGAGAAGACGAAGAAGACCATTCCGCTGGCGCTATTGCAATTCCAGGGGGAATACGTGACCAACTTCCCCGCCATCTTCGCCGGAGTCGTAATCGCATCCGGGCCGATGGTAATTGCTTATGTCCTTCTGCAGCGGTATTTCGTAGCCGGAATGACCGCCGGAGCGATCAAAGGATAATACATGTGCCGCCGACAAGGTCACATTAAGAAGGAGCGATAAAAAATGCTAACTATGAATTTGGCTTTTGTCCCTCTGGCCAGGCCGACGTTCGATATTGAAACGGCAAAAGCTTATTTCTCTCAATCCTGCGAGCTGCTGGGCAAACTGGCGGATGGCTGCCGGTTTCCGCAAGGCCTGCTCATGTCCCCCGAGGAAGCCGGCGCATTCGTGCGCCGGACGGCGGACGGGACAGAGCTGGACGCGATTGTTGTGCAGGCTACTACCTTTATTGATGCCAGATTCATTATCGAGATTATGGAAGCTACGGATGCACCGATTTTATTGTGGGGTGTTCGTGAGCCAAGGGTGAACGGGACGCGCCTTTCGCTGAACTCGATGACAGGCATCAATAATCTGGCGAATACGCTGGTTACGAAGGGAAGAAAATTTTCGCTGCTCTTCGGCAATCCCACCGAAGACGCGCTGGCTCGCGAGTTGCGTGCCCATTTGAAAGTGGCATCGCTTATCCGGGAGCTGTCCCGGTTGAAAATCGGGGTGATTGGCCAACAGCCGGACGGCTTCTTCTTCTCCGCAGCCGATGCGGGTATGCTGGCGAAGCTGGGGCCGCAGATGATCGAGCTGGATCTGCAGGAGGCGTTCCATCGCGCCAATGAATTAAGCGAAACCGAGGCTCAAGCCGCTGTAGAGGCCGTGTCCGGCCAAGTGCGCGGGCTGGGGCTGATTCCGCAGGAGAGCGTCATGAAATTCGCCCGCTTCCAGACCGCG
This sequence comes from Paenibacillus sp. 32O-W, assembly GCF_007679495.1. Classification (GTDB taxonomy): domain Bacteria; phylum Bacillota; class Bacilli; order Paenibacillales; family NBRC-103111; genus Paenibacillus_L; species Paenibacillus_L residui. Next base: position 18,817 of record NZ_VEGP01000039.1, read on the forward strand.
CTGCAGCGGCAAATTCAAGAGCTGGGCATTTCCATGGTGGCTGTCCGCTGCTGGCCGGAGTTTTATACGGATTACGGGGCGGCCGCCTGCTCGACGGTATCCAGTCTGATCGACCAGGGGATCATGGCCTCTTGCGAGGCCGATATTCATGGGGCGCTCACGATGCATATTCAAAGCCGGCTGGCCGGAAGCGCACCGTATCTGGGAGATTTGGTCCATATCGACGAAACGAAGGATTCCGGCGTGTTCTGGCATTGCGGAGCCGGAGCTTTCTCCCTGGCACGTCCCGATACGGGAGCGGTAGCCGGGCTGCATCCGAACCGCAAGCTCGGCTTCACTCTTGAGTTTGGTCTGAAAGCAGGGGCGGTATCCGTTCACCGTCTGGGGCCGGATCCTTCCCGTCCCGGAGAATACAGGATGCTTATGATGAAGGGCGAAGCGCTTGATGAGCCGCAGAAATTCTGGGGGACGAGCGTAGAGGTCGGCTTCCGCCAACCGATATTGCCGCTCATGAAGCAGTTGATGAAACAGGGCTTCGAACCGCACTATTCGATAGTGTACGCCGATATCAGCGAGGAAATGAACATACTGTGCGATTGGCTGGACATTCGTCCGATCGTGCTCGGAGAGGCGTTGACATAGATGATAGAACGGATAGGGAAACCTGCTGCTATAACTAACCGAGGCCTTCGTGTGGCCATTGCCCAGGTGGGTGGTCCCACGGCTGTGATCAACTGCAGCCTGTTCGGCTTCATGAATGAGTTGCGCGAGATATATAAAGGAGAAGAGAAGAAGCTGGAGCTGTTCGGCGTCGCTGACGGCATGTCAGGGTTATGCGAAGGGCGTCTGTTCAGGTTGAATACGAGGCACTCGTTCGAGTGGCTTAAGAGCCAACCCGGGGCCGCCCTAGGCGCGGGACGCAAGGCGCTTGTGCAGGACGACCTTGAAGATTGCTTAGACACGCTCAGGCGTTACGACATTCGCGCATTGGCCCTTGCCGGAGGCAACGGAACGATGTGGGCGTGTCAAAGCATTGAGCAGGCGGCGAGAGACAGCGGATATGAACTGCAGGTGATCGGCATTCCGAAGACGGTAGACAATGATATTCAAGTAACGGATCATACACCCGGATTTCCCAGCGCTGCGAAATTCGTTGCTCATGCCGTCAGAGATATATCGGCCGATCTGCAATCCATGCGGAACTTCGAGCAGGTCCGCGTTATCGAGACGATGGGCCGCAATGTCGGCTGGTTAAGTGCCGCTTCCGGATATTTTAAAGAGAGCGAGGAAGATGCCCCTCATTTGATCTACATTCCCGAGCAGCCCTTCCAGTTCGTGCGGATGCTGGAAGAAGTCAAGGAGGTGTACTCGCAGCTGGGCTACTGTCTGGTAGTGGCCAGCGAAGGACTCAAGGATGGCTCCGGGCAGCCGATTCGCGCTCAAGGAATTGCCAACGGGAAAAAAAATGGGCAAGGATTGCAAGCACTGGGAGGAATCGGGTCCGTCATTGCAGAAACGATTAGTCAAGAGCTGGGATTGGCCTGCCGCTACGAAAATCTGGGGATTCTGCAGCGATGCGCCTCCTTCGCCGTTTCCGCCCAGGATCAGCTCGAGGCCGAGGCTGTCGGAAGGCAAGCCGCTCGTTATTTGCTGGAGGGTGTCAGCGGACGAATGGTCACGATTGTCCGGCAGGCGGATAAGCCTTATGACTGGAATGTCGGCTCGGCGCCTTTTCGGGATGTTGCCGGAATAGAGCGGGCCTTCGATCCGGCGGATTTGTCCCCGGGCGGATGGATCAGCGAACGGTACAAAGCGTGGCTGAAGCCTTTTGTAGGCCGGAAGGAAGCTTACAGGCGGTTAAATATCAGCTCGGTCTGAATTCGTATATTCAAGCTCTGGAGAGGGGTTGCATGATGGAACCGATGTTGAATCCGAAGCTGCCGGTACCGCTGTATCATCAGCTGAAGGAAATCTTTGATGCCAAGATTGCAAATGGAGAATGGAAACCGGGTCAGCTCATTCCGACGGAAAATGAACTGATCGCTCAATATAAAGTAAGCCGTACCACAGTGCGCGAAGCGGTGACGGCGCTGGTCAACGAAGGAAAGCTGGAGAAGAAACAGGGAAAAGGCACGCTCGTATGCAATCCGAAGCTCGTCGAGAGGCTCGGAAGACTGACGGGCTTCACAGAAGAGATGATTGCCAAAGGCTTCGTGCCGGGTGCCAAGGTGCTGGAGGTCGGCGAGATCGATCCGCCTCCGGTCGTAAGGGAGCGCCTGCTGTGCGGCAAGGAGGAAAAGGTGCTGCACATCCAGCGCATCCGCCTGGCCAATGAAGAGCCGATTGCGATTGAAAGAACCTACTGGCCGCTTGAAATCGGTCGCTGGTTTCTACAGGAGGACCTGGAGAATATCGCATTTTACTCGGTGCTGGAGCAGCATGGAATCCAACTGCGCGATGCCGATGAAGGAATCAGTTCGACGGCAGCCAGCAAGAAGGATGCCCAGCTGCTTAACATCAAGGAGCGTGATCCACTCCTTCGTATGGAGCGGATCACGTATGCCTTGAACGGAATGCCGATTGAATATACTTTCACCGATTACCGATCCGACCGCTATACCTATCGGGTTCACCTGCACCGCTAATCCGGGGGAAGGCGGATGGAAGGAGTCGCTAATTTTTAACAATGAAACGGGGTTGTCACATATGAGATGCGTATCAGGCAAAGAGTGGTTGGAGGATGCCCGAATCCGCAATTATGCCATAGGTGCGTTCAGTGCCCATAATGCGGATATGATTCAGGGGATCCTCGAGGCTGCCGAGGAAGAGAAGGCCCCGGTGCTAATCCAAATTGGACAGAGAGCGATCAAATACTGCGGGTTTGCTCCCCTGGTGGAAGCGATTCGCTACTACGGGCAGCGAACCGATGTGCCGGTCATCATCCACCTGGATCATGGCAAAAGCTATGAGCAGGCCATTCAGGCGATACAGGCCGGCTGTACCTCCGTCATGTTCGACGGATCGCATCTGCCTCTGGCAGAAAATGCCGCCATTACGAGGCAGGTGGTGGCCGCCGCCCACGCCGTGAACGTTTCGGTGGAGGCGGAGCTGGGCAAAATTGCCGGGGTCGAGGACGACCTGTCCGTGGACGAGAAGGACGCGTTCCTTACCGATCCCGCCGAAGCTCTGGAGTTCTATCAGGCGACGGGAATTGACTCGCTGGCGGCGGCCATCGGCTCGGCCCATGGACTATACAAGACCGAGCCGAAGCTGGATATACCGCGCTTGAAGACGATTGCCGATCAGTTGGGCATCCCTATTGTTCTGCATGGAGGATCAGGGATTCCGGATGATCAGATCAAGCTTGCCATTGCCAACGGCATATGCAAAATTAACGTGGATACCGAGCTGCGCGCGGCTTATACCGACGGGGTGCGGGAAGCTCTGGAGACCTATGGGCCGCAGCATGATGTCTATCCGCTAGGCCGTGCTGGAACGGAGCGGATGAAAGAGGTCGTCAAATATAAAATCCGTTTGTTCGGCAGTGCAGGCAAAGCCTGACCGAGACAGCCATTGGACAGCCATCTGCACATCCAACGAAATTCATACAACAAAAGAACCGAAGGAGTGGGGGAACTATGCCGAAGCATTATCCGCTTTGGATTAACGGGCAGTGGACGGAAACCGGGGAAAAACTGGAGGTTCGCAACAAATATACGGGAGAGGTGATGGGAACGGTCTCCGTTGCCGGCAAGGAACACGTCGATCAAGCCGTTTCCGCGGCATTGGAGGCATTCCGTACGAACCCGTTATCTCCTTATCGTCGTTATCAAATATTAAAGAGAACTAGCGAACTGCTGCTGGAGCACAAGGAGGAAATCGCCGGAATTCTGGCGGGTGAAGTGGGCAAAACGCTGAAGGAAGCTCTGGTAGAAGTGGAACGGACTTCCCAGACCTTGGAGGTCTCGGCGGAGGAGGCCAAGCGGATACAGGGCGAAGGGATTCCTGTAGAAGCATCCCCCGGGGCGGAAAACCGGCTGGCCTTCACCGTGCGCGTTCCGGTCGGCGTCGTTTGTGCCATCGCACCTTTTAACGTACCGTTAAACCTGGTTGCGCACAAGATCGGACCGGCTCTTGCCGCAGGCAACACGGTGGTGCTTAAGCCGGCCAGCGTAACGCCGATTGTGGCGGTCAAATTGGCCGAGCTGATGATCGAAGCCGGATTGCCCCAAGGCTACCTGAACGTAGTCGTCGGTTCCGGGTCGACGGTTGGAGATTGGCTGGCCAAGGACGAAAGAATCAGTCTGTACACCTTCACGGGCAGCCCGGCCGTTGGCAGGAAGCTCAAGGCGGAGACAGGCCTGCGCAAGGTGCTGTTGGAGCTCGGGAGCAATTCCGCGGTCATTGTTCACCGGGATGCCGATCTGGACCTTGCGGTGTCGATGTGCGTCGGCAAGAGCTTCGGCAATGCCGGCCAAGTCTGCATTTCGGTGCAGCGGATCTATGCTCATAGTGACATTCATGACGAGTTTGTCCGCCGCTTTGTAGAAGAGACCAAGCGCCTGAGGGTGGGCGATCCTTATGACAGTGAGACGGACATCGGTCCGATGATCAGCGAGAAGGAGGCTGCCCGGGCGGAAGCATGGGTTCAGGAGGCCGTCATGCAAGGCGCTTACCTGGCCTGCGGCGGAACCCGTGAGGGCGCGCTGTTCCAGCCAACGGTATTAACCGGTGTGCATGATGACATGAAGGTTTCCTGCGAGGAATTGTTCGCTCCTGTCGTAGGCATTGCCGTATATGATGACCTGGAAGATTGCATTTGCAGAATAAATACTTCGCGTTACGGACTGCAGGCCGGTATTTTCACCACGAACATCCATACGGCGTTCAAGGCGGCGCGCGAAATTCATGTCGGCGGCGTCATGATAAACGATGCTTCCCAGTTCCGGGCAGACCTCATGCCTTATGGAGGCGTCAAGGAAAGCGGATGGGGCAAGGAAGGGCCCAAATATGCCATACAGGAAATGACGGAAGAGCGGATTATCGTGTTGAATTTATAAAGGAAGTCGGGGCGAAATTTGCACTGAAATTTCCACCCATGAATCTTCATTCTCCAAGAAAAAATAACAGCATGATCATTTCTAAAAGGGGAATATGTTCATGTGGATTAGATGGTTTGCGGTATCTGTTTGGACAATCATGGATCCGATCTATTTTGCCTGCACGAGGCTGCGGTATGTAGGGCAGGAAGGGGGAGGCCGCATCTTCCGGGTGAGGCTGACATCGTACAGAGGGGGAAGTGTTACCTTATCGGATGGAGTGGCCATCCATAAGGGAGATACGTTGCTGAAGATTCATCTGTATAATGTCCATCTTTTCAAAAGCATGATTACCATGCGCAACGATGTAGCCCGGGCGAGATATTTGTATCGAATGGTCGAGCAATCGCTGACCGATCTCGCCGCCTATGTCAGTAATCATCCCAAATTTGACGAAATCAAAGGCCTGATCGGGATAACGGGATTGAACAGAGGGTGCGGCGGCTTGGGCTTTGAAACGGTGCAAATTCCAAATTCATTTTACAAATGTGTAAAATTTTTATCAATGCTGCCCATTTACTTTCTATCTTCCCATCGACCGCTGAGGAATTTGAAAAAACAAGTGCCCGCCTATTTATTTTTGTCCAAAGAGGCTTTGTTGTCCCGATATGGAAAGCCTGTCACCTGAAGCCGGTCAAGCTTCAGGTGATTTTTTTTCCAAAAACCTGTTCTTATATTTCATTGGTAAACGCGCCTGTCCAAAGGACGGCGATAGCCGTTGATCCTTGCAAGCGAACCTCTAAATAGCCCGGGCTTTCTCCTGCGTAAGGGAAAGGTCTGATTCGGGCAGAGACAGCCGGTGAAGCGTAATTTCCGGCCGGCTCCCCACCCGGATATTAACTCCGGTCTGACCTAATCCTTCACTAATATAAAAGGGCTTGCCATCGTAAACATGCAGACCTTTAATCATGTTCATCCGGACCAGCTCACCCATTTTGACCAGATGATAAGGCTTGGGCCAATGAATTTGCCCCCCGTGAAAATGTCCGGAAAGCAAATAATCGAAATGGAAATTTTTCATATGCAGAACGATATTCGGATCGTGGGTGAGAACGAGCCGATAGCCGCTGCTTATTCCTCTGTAGGATTCGGCTATTTGACTCCGCTTCGTGCTGAAGTCATCAATTCCGATAATATTCACCAATTCGCCGTTGATATCCAGGGTTTCGCTCTCGTTTTGCAGCGTTCTGCAGCCGTATTGCTCCAATGTTCTTTGCAACGCGTCGAAATGCTCCCCTTTAAGAACGTAATCGTGATTGCCGAATACAGCGTACATTCCATAAGGGGCCTTTAATTTATTTAAAATCTTGAGGTAGGGAATCAATCTGGGAATCGTTCGTTTCCGATCGAGAAAATCCCCGGTGAGGGCAATAAGATCGATAGGTTCATCTTTCAGCTTATCGTATAATTGTTCCGGGGAAATGGAGATATTCTCCAGATGCATGTCGGATATATGCAGCACATGGATATCCAGACCGTTCCCGCTCCGATTATTGTTCAATGTCTTGTTCAGGTCAACCCGGTTGACGGCTACCTGCCGCGTGTTTACATTAGCTTTGTACAGAAGCCAACCCAGGGCGAGCACAACCCCTCCTATAATTAAGAATTGTCCCATTATACTAACCCCTTTCTATATATCAAGTATAGAATGGGAAGAAGGAGATGGACAGCGGTAATTCATGGTGCCGCAACTTTGTGCACGAACAGCTCCATTACAAAATGCTTCAGATCCACCAGCCGTGGAGGCTCCTTGACCGGATGCTGCGTACCCGCCACGATCAGGGGGATGAATGAATCATATTTATGCAGAGAGCCGTGGCTTCCTCCGTTTAAATGAGTAGGATGATGGCGGCTCTTAAATTCATACCGCGGCCGTGCCGTAATGACGATCATCGGGATGTCTTGGGAATATAAGGCTCCGTATAGTCTGGAGAGCACATCCGGATAATCCCCATAATGGATCCGGCTGCCCTCCGTACGTAAATCCAGCACCTCCCATTCGCCAATAATGTCCCAGGCCGATTGATACATGTCCATGTAAGGCCCGCTTCTGGCGAAATAAACCTCTCTTCCGGACCCTCCTTCCTTGACCCGGACTCCATCGGCTTCTTTCCAGGCAATAAGATCGATACGGGCCTCCCCGACCAGCTTCTCTATCACTTCGGGTTCGATGGCTGGTTTTAAAGGATAAATATAGGCCATTCGTTCATTATTGCAGACAATTAACTCATGGCCGGCCACATGTTCCCCCAGTTGAAGAACACGAAAGGAATGAAGCAGCCGATCCAGATCGATGTTGAACTGCTTGCCGCGGCCGATGCGCGTCTGTCCGTGATCACTGATGATAATAATAATATTCTGCTCCAATGCCCGATCCCAGGGGCCGAAAGTATCCAGAAGACTTTGGATATGCTTATCCACCTGAATCAACGAGCTTTCGGCATGGGCAGGATTGGATTTATGGACCCTATGATCGTTATCCGGGAGATAGGCAAGCGTAAAATCCGGCTGCTCCCCCGATTGGATCAAATGCTTAAGAACGCTTACCGCATACGAATCGTTGATTCCGTATAATTGTCCGCCTCTTCTCAAACGGGCCGGAATATGCCGTTCGATCTTCGTATCGGCCATGGCGCCGAGAGTGAGGATATCGGGTCCGGATATGTCCTGGCGGAAGCGGAATCCGGTAGCGAGATGAACCAGAAACGGAAGCCGGATCTTGTGCTTCCGGCTTCCCCGGTGAACCATGGCGTTAATGGAGGCGGAAGATACGCCCAATTTATCCAGTTCTTCGAACAAAGTGGTGGTTTGCTTGCTCAGATGCTTCTCGTTCAAGCTGTACAGAACATTCTGTGCACAGCGGGTAATTCCCAGCTTGCGGACACACTTCCAACCGTTGATGTAATTGACGATCGCTTCTTCCTCCGGGCTGTACCAGATCAGTCCGGGTACCCGGTGAACATCGGGGTAGACTCCGGTAAGCAGGGAACTGTCGACCGATGCGGTCATGGTCGGGAAGACCGTTACGCAATTCGGCCAGTACCTTCCCCTAGATATTAGAAACTGAAGTGCCGGCGCGGTTCTATGCCGGATACAATCCTCCAATGTATCCGGCATCAGAGAATCCACTAACAGGACGATCACTTTTTTCAAACGGCACCCCCACCCTTCCTATTAATCTGCTTTTCTCCGTGTAATACAGAAAAATATTATGTTTGCTATCCCCGGAAATCGGATAATCCCCCTGCCTTCAGCTTCTATCCCCCTCCGAATGATTTGCCTCTTCGATGCTGTTCTGCACTTTCAAAACGGCCTTGACCGGCAGGTGGTCCGAAGCGACAGGCATCATGCGGATAACTTCGGCTGACACAATATGTAAATGATGGCTGACGAAGATGTAATCCAATTGAACCTTCGGCCTAACGGACGGATAGGTGGGACATGGGACGGCGGAAGCTTGATAACAAGCATCGGTCAGCCTCTTCGTCATTTTCCTCCATAGTCTGGAGTGCGGCTTGGCATTGAAATCCCCCAATAAAATCGCGGGGAGGTTCGCTTGTTTCATCCGCTGAAGAATCATATGGGCTTGTTTCCATTGGACAAAAGGAATAAGGCTTAGGTGAGTGACATACAAAGCGATCGGCTTCCCATTTATTAGAATGCTCGCTTCCAACAGAGCCCGGTCCTCCAATTTCAGGGCAGAGCTTGCAAAAATATAGTTTTTATGCCCAATAATCGGAAAACGGGACAGAAGCGCATTGCCATATTGACGGGAGTGAAGGAGACTTGTTTTTCTAGCCGGCTTGCTGCTCATTGCATAGCCAAAAACCGAGTTCATTCCCAACCGTTCTGCCAGCCATCCCAACTGATCGACATAGCCGCTTCTCCGGGAAAAATGCTTGTCCACTTCATTCAGCGCAACCACATCCGCTTGGCAGTGTTCAATGATGCGGGCGATCCTTTCCAGATCCAGTTTTCGATCCGTTCCAATGCCATGATGAATATTAAAAGTCAGCACGGTAATTTCCATTTTTTTACTCCGCATAATCTTCAATTTACTTCCTGTATTATTGCCAGTTATCCCGTATATATTAATGAAAATCAGGGTTAGTTCGACAACGGGGGCTGTCAGATGGTTAAGAAAATTTTATTCCTTCCCTTTTTAAGCCTGTCGTCCGGTCATCATCAAGCCGCCGATGCCATGATCGAGCATATTCGGCAAATCGACCCGTCGATCGTCTGCGAGAAGGTCGATATTCTAAGTTACAGCTACGGCAAAGTGGAGCAGTTGGTCTCCGCCATATACCTGAAATGGATTCATTCCGCTCCCTATATTTACAGTTGGATTTACCGCAAAACCTGTATGAAAGGCAACAGGATGCTTAGAAGATATTTTTTGTACGAACAATTATTTTTACATTTTATGCAGAGATTAATACAGGACAGTCGGCCCGATTTCATTGTTTGCACTCATTCGCTGCCTTCCTATCTTTTGGGACAGCTGAAGCGAAGAAATAGGCTGTCGATACCGATAGCCAATGTATACACGGATTACTTTATCAATAATATTTGGGGGAGGGAGGAAATCGACTATCATTTCGCTCCGGACTTCCCGGCGAAGCAATGGCTGGAAGCCAGAGGAGTGCCAAGCGAACGAATTATCGTTACCGGCATTCCCGTTCACCCCCGGCTTATGACTCCCCGCAGCAAGCATCATTCCGGTTCTGGATTAACGATACTGGTTACCGGAGGCAATCTCGGAGCGGGGGCCGATGTCATCCGTTCCGTTCTCGCTTCGGCCGGAACATCGGACAAGGTGAACTATATCGTTCTTTGCGGCAAAAACCGGGAGCTGTATCAAGCCATCCGGGGCCTCAAGCGGCCTCAAATCGTGGCGATGCCCTATATCGAATCCCGCGAAGAAATGAATTCTCTATATGACCAAATCGATGCGGTCTGTACGAAGCCGGGAGGGGTAACGGTCAGCGAATGCCTGGTCAAACAAATACCGATATTTGTTTATCATACCCTGCCGGGGCAGGAAGAAATCAATTTGCAGCATCTGCTCGGGCAGCAGCTGGTTATACCTTTGGCCGACTGGGAACGCGAGGGGATTGAACATCAAATGATCACTTTATGGAATAATAAACAGGGTCTGATTCAGCTTCAAAAGAGGATGGAGGAGTACCGCTGTCAGATGACCGATTTAACGCAGGCATTTCACCAAATATTCTCTTCCCTGAAATAAAAGAAAACCCCGTCTCATTATTATTGACGGGGTTTCTCGTATTCTTTATTCCGAATATAGTCTAGTTCCGCGAAAAAATTAGTATTTTGTCCAAGCAAAACAATACCGGCTAGCATTTTCTATAGTATAGTGATTGTAAGATTTGATAGCAGATAGACTCTTGAATCTATGCTATTTTCTCGATAACGATAGACGCGCTTACGGTGGCCGTTCCTCCACCTATAGCACCCTGTAAAGTCTGGACTCCCATATTGTCGATCCGGTTCAAGGTCAATACGCCGCCGGCTGTCAATTGTGCAACGACCTGCCCTTGGTACGGCTGATTTCCGGAGCCTGCACCGTAGTTGCTGCAAGGGACTAGAGCGGCAGGTGTCGGGCCGGCCGCGTCCGGATCGAAGAACAAGCCGAATGCGGAGTTACCGGCGGTCGGGAAGACTTCCCAGCTGATGTTGTATAGACCCGTTTCATTGATGTTAATAGTGGAGGGAGCAGCGAACGTAATTGCCGGGCCATTGATAACGGAGTTATTGAACGTTACGGCTCCGCCTTGAGTTGTGGGGGCCGGCGCAGGTGCCACGGTTTGGGACACCGTGCTGCACAGGAAAGCGGAAGAAGCGATCCCTCCCGCAGGTCCCTGGGGTCCTTGCGGCCCCTGAGGCCCCGGTACTCCTTGGGGTCCCGGAATTCCTTGCGGTCCTTGCGGCCCCCGCGGCCCCGGTACCCCGCGTTTAATTACCTTCTTGACGATGACGACTTTTTTACGCTTCTTCGGAGGGCAAAGATCTATTTTCTTCTCTTTCTTCAGATGGCAGAGATCGATTCTCTTCTTCGGATGACAAAGATCGATTCGCTTTTCTTTTTTCGAGTGGCAAATCACGGCCTTCTTTTTGCTTGAGCAATGAACGGTTTTCTTCGGTCGGCAGAGACTGCTTCTGCCGCATATTTTTTTTGGCTTACGAATAAGCAATATAAACACCTCCCTAAAGTTATGATTTATCGTATGGTGTGACTCTATCTTATGGTTGGACTTCTATCCCCCGAAGTAGTAGACTGGAATCTATTTTCTCCGAAAGATAGGTAATAATACTAAGAGAATTGTCCCGCCCGAGCGCTGCAACCACGCACCCGAACCGAACGAATCTCCTGCAGCCCTTTTTTTGATAAAAATTGGAGAACAAGCCTCCTCCCATAATTGATTGGAGGAGGTGAAATAATGATATAATATATGGACATTATCGAAAAAGCAGGTGGCAGTGATGTTTCAGCTTCAGGAATATAAAGGAAGCAAGGAGGAGCAGTTTGCACTGGCAACGGCTCAGCTTATTGCGCTTGTAGAAGGCGAGAGCAGCCGGATCGCCAATCTGGCGAACGCTTCGGCTTTGCTCGGGCAGTTTCTTAAGGATATCAACTGGGTGGGATTTTACCTTATGGAGGGAGATCAACTGGTGCTGGGCCCTTTTCAGGGTCTGCCTGCTTGTGTGCGAATCCCTCTCGGGCGCGGGGTCTGTGGAACGGCCGCTCTTCAGAGACGGACGGTTCGTGTGGATGATGTCGAACAATTCCCTGGACACATCGCCTGCGACGCCGCTTCCCGCTCGGAAATCGTCATTCCTATGATCAAGGATGGGGAATTGCTCGGGGTGCTGGATATTGACAGCCCGCTTAAGAACCGTTTCGACGAAGAGGACGAGCGGCTTCTGGAGCAGTTTACGGCTGAGCTCGTTAAGCGGTTATGAAGCCCGGTTCCTTATTATAGAACATAGAGGCCGGGATGGCGGCTGTCATGCTGAAGAGCCGAGCGCTCAAGCCAGATTTATCCCGACAAAGTAAAAGAAGAGATAGATAAAATAGATGAAAAAGGCAGGCTATCGCTTAGCGGGAGCCTGCTTTTCTTTTTTATCCTTATTGAACCGCGGGCAGCAAAGTTAAAATAACCAGATCACCCAGTAAGCAAGAAGGACCAGGGTGAACAGGACGGTGAACGGGATAACCGCATAAGTCACCTTCAAGTACTGCCCCCACGTTATTTTCACTTTTCCTTTCCTCAAAATATGCATCCACATGAGTGTAGCCAGCGTCCCGATTGGCAGAAGCAGCGAACCCATATCGCTGCCTATGACACTGGCCAAATACGAGATTTTCAGAGTAATAGGATCAAGATCCATATTGGTCAGCGCCAGAGTTCCTACCATTAGGGCAGGGTGGTTGTTGAACAGATTGGACAGAACGGATAACAAGCCTCCCATCAGAATGCTTGCGTGAAGCAGGCTGCCGGAAACAAGCGGCTGCAGAATCCGGATCAGCATATCGGTCAATCCGATATTATGCAGTCCATAAATAATGACATACATCCCGAATGCGAAGATCAAAATGTACCAGGGCGTCTTCTTGATCATGTCGACGGGCGCCACTTTAAGAAAGTACCAGCGCCAGCCCAGCAATAGAATCGAACCGATGACCGCCGTTAACGATACCGGAAAGTGGAAGTAGGAGGCGACAAAGAGGCCGATTCTTACCAGAAAGACGAAGATTAGAATGTTACGCATGAACAGGGTGCGTTTTTCCTTCGGAATAAGGAGTTTATCGTCTTTGAGCGGGTGCATACCGGGGGAACCGGCATAACTCCAGTATCCGGGAGCCGGCCTCGGCAGCCTGCGCGGAAGAACCCGATAGAAGCTGAGAAAAAGCAGGGTCGTCAGCAGGAGAAGTCCGAGCGTAGCCGGAATGAACATCATGGCGGTATGCATGTAGAGGTCCATGTCAACGATTTTCAGGGCAATCAGATTGACGATGTTGCTGACTCCTATAGGTGCGCTGGAGGCTGTTGCAATTAATGCTCCGGAGATGAGATAAGGAATTTTCTGGTGGTTTTTCAGACCCAGGTTATGGAGCAGCATTAACAGAATGGGAGTCGTAATCAAAATGCTCCCGTCGTTGTTGACGAACAAGGTCATCAAGAAGCATAGCAGATTGGTATACCAAAAAAGCCGGATGCCTGATCCTTTGGCTTTGATAGCCAAGTTTTCGGCCGCCCAATGGAAAAATCCGAAGCTTTCCAGCACGATGGCCATCACGATGGTGGCCATGATGGTGATGGCGGCTCCCCCTATAGTTTCGGTAATGGTCCCCAGATCCGATAGAGAGACGCTTCCGCTGAGGAAGACAAGAACCGCACCGATCATCGCGGGAATGGCTTCGTTCACTTGAGGGCGCCAGAAGATAAAGGCGATCGTTAGCAAAAAAGATATGATCGTAAGGGGCACCGTTAAATCGTTCATTAGGTTTAACCTCATTTCTGCCGATAGTTTAAGAGGTTCCGCTAATCATCTAGTATTTCATCTCCCTCCTTTATACTTGTCTGTAATAAGTATTTGCTGTATGTATACGTATCTGGCACGACCTTCGCACTAAGCGCATTTCTCAATTTCTATTATTTTCAACTACTAGCGTTCCCGGCCATCGGCCCTCCCCGGAAATCTATCATCTATCGGCATTTATTCCTAATCTCCTTCCATAAATTCTATGAAAATACCCGTCACCGTAAGAAACGCAGATGAACCAGCCATAACTGCTGCTCGTCTATAATGAGAGACGTCTCCGGGCAACACCCGGGGTTATTACATCGCGCCTGTCCAAAGGACGGCGATAGCTGTTTATCCTTGTTTAAGGGGTCTTTCCTATGATTTTTTCATCCTACAGCTTCATATTTGTATTTCTCCCCGTGACTTTGCTCGTTTACCGGCTGCTGCTCTTCTGGAAGAAGGATGCCTTGTCCAAATTATGGCTGGTGGCAGTCTCCCTCTACTTTTATGCCCAGGGAAGCCCCGAGTTCGTGCTGTCGTTTGCGGGGGTCATTCTCTTCAACTATGTTCTGGGCAGCAGAATTCGCAGGCTGCACGTATCGGACAATAAGCAGCACCGGTCCAAGCGAATTCTGCTCGCCATCGGGCTGGCTCAAAATCTGGCGTTGTTAGGCTACTATAAATACACCAATTTTTTTATCGAAAATGTTAACGCACTCACCGGCGAATCGCTCGCCTTGAAGTCCATAGTTCTGCCGCTCGGCATTTCCTTCTTCACTTTTCAACTGATTGCTTATCTGGCGGACTGCTATAGAGGCAAGGTGGAGGAGCATTCGGTCATCGATTATTTGGTATTTATTACTTTCTTCCCGCAATTGATCGTCGGGCCGATCGTTCATCACGGTGAAATTATTCCCCAACTGAATCAGCACAGGAGGCGGTTCTTTAACCAGGCTGAAGTTATGCTGGGCATGTTTCTGTTCTCTATCGGCTGCGCCAAGAAGCTGGTGCTGGCCGATCCGTTAACCGCCTATGCGGAAGACTTCCTGGCCGACCTGCCGGGAGCGGATGCGCCGACGGGATGGACGGCGGTTCTCAGCTACACTCTGTCGTATTATTTCGACTTATCGGGCTATGCGGATATGGCAATCGGCCTGGGATGGTTATTCGGAATCCGGCTGCCGCACAACTTTGACTCGCCCTACAAAGCGAGAAATTTCCGGGAGTATTGGCAGAAATGGCATATGACGCTGTCCAGATTTCTTGGCGACTACATCTTCCGCAGCCTCTACCGGAAAGAGGCCGGAAGCGGAAGGTTCTATACGGCTGTGCTCGTGACTTTCCTTGTTTCGGGGATTTGGCATGGGGCGGGGTGGCATTTTGTCCTATGGGGGCTCATCAACGGCATTTTCGTTTGCGCCGCCCATTGTATGACCCGAAATAAGCTGCGCCTTCCTTTTCTGCTGGCCTGGGGGCTGACCTTCGCCGGGGTTGTGGGAACGAGAATATTATTCGTCTCGACCGGGTTGACTCAGAGCATGGAAATCTTCCGCAAGCTGTTTTCCTTCCGGGACATTTTGGACGCTGCGGATGGGGGGATGCGGCTGGCTTCTTTTGCCGCCTTTAACTTGTATCCCATCCTTCTGCTGATCATAGCCATAGGCATCGCCTTGTTTGCCAAAAATACGAGAGAAATGACGGAAAACTTCGTTCCGAGCCGTAAGCATGCGGTCTGGGCGGCGGTTTTGTTTACGCTCGCTTTGTTCCATATGACAGAGGTATCCGATTTTCTATACTTCCAATTTTGAGGTGGGGATCATGACATTCCGTAAGTGGGCAGTTCTCTTCAGCGGCGCTATGCTGGCTGCCGCCGTCTTGCTCGGTCTCTTCAATTATGCTGTGGACCCGTTTGGCGTGTTCGGGGACAAGCTGTTGAGATGGCATTCTTATAATATGGTGAATAATCCCCGTATCGCCAAGATTGCCTACCTGGATCAGTATCATGAACGTTATGATTCTTATATTATCGGGGGCTCGAAATCAAGCTCGCTGGACCCGGCACTGCTGAATCAATACTACGGGGATGCGAAATTTTACAGCATGCTGATGTACGGAGGGGACTTCCACGATTATGAGAAAACCCTCTATTATCTCGTGGAGCATTACGAAGTCAAGCACATCGTTCTTCATATGAGCTTGCAGGAAATCAGCCACTATAACGTCAATTCCGAGAGCTTCGATCCGAAGAAGAACCTGCATGCCAAAGTATCCGGACAATCGCTCGCCGGATTTTATTTCCGTTATTTAACGCTTCATCCGAAATACAGCCTCTCCAAGCTGGAGGGCTTGGCCAGAAGGGCCGTAGATCCGGACGAGTTTACCCAAATCAAGCCCGAGGACGGAGTTTATAACAAAGTGAAGAGGGATGCGGAAGAGCTGGGGAGCATCGAAGACTTCCTGGCCAATCATCCCGATTATGCCCTTCCCATAGGGAGGCTTGACGCCTCTGCCATGCATCAAAATGTGAAGGCATTAAGGCGGATGAAGGAATACTGCGAGGCAAGAGGGATCAGCTTCACCTTCGTGGCCGGTGCCGCCTCCGATACCGAGATGGCAAGCTACTCTTTGGAGGATTTAAAGAAGTACTGGATCGCACTCGCCGAAGTAACGGACTTCTGGGATTTCTCGGGCTATACGCCGATCAGCTCCGACCCCAGAAATTTCTACGACTCCATGCATTATAGAAACAGCGTCGGCCGGATGATGCTGGCTTATATGTTCCAAGACGAAACGGTTTACGTCCCGCCACAGCTTGGCCATTATACGACGAAGGAAAATGTGAAGGAGCACAGCGAGAGAATTTTTACGAAACCGCCCGTGGATTCGTGATTATTTTCACAAGATATGGGGGCGGGATGCGTTTATTCCTATTAAAGCTTTGAACCGACAGAGGGTGCTGTTCGCCTATAGATTATCAAACTCTGACAGCCAGAAATCTATAGGGGGCCATTATGCGAAGAATAGTTATCCTGATCTTGACTTTAGTCTTACTATCGGTGACAGCCTGTGCGAGCAGGGCGGAGACCATGCGGCAAGTCGGCCCGATTTGGTATGAAAACCAGGCCATCGTCCTGCTGTATCATGATGTGGTCGATTCCGGTGAAGGGGGAGCGGCGGACGAAGTCTCAACGATCCGTTCCGATCAGTTTGAGGCTCATTTGCTGGCTATGAGAGATAACGGCTACCGGATTATCTCCATGGAGGATTTTGTAGAGTTCATCCTGAATCAGAAACCGATCCCCGCCAATGCCGTCGTCATTACTTTCGATGACGGGTACGAAAATTTCTATACTCACGCATATCCCATTCTGCAAAAACACGGAGTGACGGCGAGCAATTTCATTATCGGAATTTATTCGGACACTTATTATCCGGACGCGGAGCCCCATCTAACTTGGGAACAGATGAAGGAGCTGAAACAGAATGGGATGGGAATTTACAGCCACACCTACAACCTGCATCGTACGGCGAATACGGGAACCGATCGGGCGGAATCGGCATTAACTCATAAACTGTTCCTGGAACAGAAAGAGAGGTTGGAAACCGATGACGAGTTCAAGCGAAGGATTAAGAGTGATCTGGAGTTTATGAACCGGCGGATTGCCGATGAGCTCGGGGAGCAGACGCCTCTGTTAGCTTTTCCCTATGGCGAATATACCGATTTGACGGTAGAATTAGCCGAGGAGGCCGGGATTCCCATCTTTTTTACAACCCGGGAAGGGATTAATTCCTCCACAGATAAGCTTGTATACCGAATTAATGCGGGGGAGCCTTATATGACTGCCGAAGCTTTGATTCAAATTTTGCAAAAATATAGCCAAACTTGAAAAATGAATGAACCGATCTTTCGTTTGGTTCGCCTATATAGAGCAGGTCTAATTGGAAGGTGAAGCAAATGGATAATATAGAGCGATTGGTAGGGCAATGCCGCGATGGAGATAAGGAGGCCTTCTTCCAGCTGGTAGAGCCGCTGTTGGGGCGTGCTTACCGGACGGCGTCCGCTATTTTGCGTTCCAGCCATTTGGCGGAGGATGCTATGCAAAATGCTCTTATGGAAGCTTATCAAGCCATTATGAATGGAAAGAAGATAAGAAATTTTACAAGCTGGTTCAATCATTTGGCGGCATGCCGTTCCCTTGATCTGGCCAGGCAAAGGTCCAGGCTGGCCAGCCGATCGGGAGATATTGACGAGGTCCAGCTTCCTGACGAACAGGCATCTCCAATGGAGGAGGTTCTGCAGAAGGAACTGGGGTCCGAGCTGTGGAATACGATCATGTCCTTGGATATTCACCACCGCTCCGTCATCGTCTTGTACTATTACCAGGAGCTGTCTATAGACGAAATAGCGGATGCCCTGGGCATCAAGAAAGGGACTGTCAAATCACGGCTGCATAATGCGAGATTGAAGCTGAGCCGCCTGGCCACACCATTAAATCCCAAGCAGGTGATCGGATGTTAGACAGGAAGGAAGAACAGCAATTTAAGCAACAATTGCAAAATTCTATAGATGAAGTTCCGGTTCCTGACTCTCTCCTTCAATTTGCCAAAGAAGTTCCCGCGAAGTACGAGCAGAGAAGCAAGGAATGGGCACCGCGGGCACATCGGACCAGAAGGAGGGTGCTTCCCAAAGCGGCCGCCGCCTGTGCGATATTGGTGGTTACCTCACTGGGGGCCATGCACGCTTCGCCGACCTTTGCCGAATGGATCAAAGATATCCCCGGGTTTTCCATTGCGGCGAAATGGCTGGATCTCATTCCCGGGGAAGATGGAGTCCGGAATGCGAAAGCCCATCATTACAGCCCGTTCGAACCGGTCGTGAAGCAGTTCGACGATATAACCGTCAGCATCACCGACGTGTATTTAAGCAATGACAAGCTTACTTATAAAGTGTTTATCAAGTCGAACAATCTTACAGAACATTCTTCCGCCAGAGAAGACGGCACTTATGCTGTGGATGAGAACGCTTATTCCTATTTCGTCACCGCTCCCGATCTTTCTGACCAGAGCAGAGGAGGCGGCGTGGTGATTCCGTCCGACGATGAGGCGAAGGAGCCGACGCAGATTATTTTCAATACGATAGATTTGAAGCCGGAGGACGTTAAGAAGTTTCTGGACCGGAAGCCGGAGGAGCTTGCTTTTCATATCGGTGTTTTGGGAAATCGCTCCAATTTGGTGGATACTTTGGAGATCAAGGTTCCTTTTAGACATACGGACTGGCTGGAGGACCGGATCATTCCGCTGAATCAACCGATCGCTGTGAACGACGATCCGGATCTGCAGGAGCTTGTGCTGGAGAGGATCAAGATTACGCCGACCGATACGTATCTCGATGTGAAAATTCCGGACTTCTCGAATTATTACCTGGCATTTGGCAGGTCCGAACCGTATCTGACCGATAATAAAGGCGGCATTTATCCGCTGTCCTATGACAGCCCGCACGATATCACCAGAAATAGGCAGGGAGGGGACGGAAACCTGCTGGTCTTCACATCCTCACCGTATTTCGACGAGTCGGTCACGAGCCTTACCCTTCATTTGAATGGAGTCCTGCTGACCGAAAGGGAGCCGAGCGCCAGGTTTACGATTTCTCCAAACGATTCCTTCCCGAAGGAGGTCTCTTTCAAGGGGAAAACATTGACCATAACGGATGCCTATTATGAAGACGTCTATTTGCATTTGAAAATCAAGAAGGAGCCGTCCGGCGGCAGCGGGTTAGGCATTCGGTTCAGCGCGGCGGAAGTCGCTATATGGGATGACCCCGAGCTGAGGAAATGGAGTGCCGCCGGCAATCCGATCGATGCGGGGTATGCCAGAGAACTGGATGACGACTTCTACGAAGCGCTCATCATTTCTCCCAAGCAAGATGTCTATGACATCGGGATGAATCGGGTCGATGATTATCTTCCGCTGAACCTGGAGCTTCCGATTGAACTGCCTCGATAAAGATTAGAGAAGATATGAAAAAGTACATTCAAAAAAACAGGCTTCGCTTATGGCGGAAGCCTGTTTTTTTTGGTATAAGGCGTGTATGCCGCGAACGCGGCATGGACGTCCGGCCTTGAAAATCCGTCTATTTTTATCATCTGCTGTTGCCGCGGTCCGAGACATGGGGGTCTAACTGGAAAAAACTAGGGTGATCAAGGGCGGTAGATGGAAACTAACTGGATTTCCTACAGTTAGTTTGCTCCATCAAGGGCGATAGCCGGAAACTAACTGGAAAAACTAGGGTGATAGCCGGAACTAACTGGATTTCCTACAGTTAGTTTGCTCTATCAAGGGCGATAGCCGGAAACTAACTGGAAAAACTACAGCTAGTTAGTGGAAAAAGGGCGATTTCAGCCAAAAACCCCGATTCTAAGTGTAGTTTTTCCATTTACTTTAATCACTTTCTATCATTCCCTTGAATCTACCTGTATAAAATACAGTTAGATCGTCGGCAATAGAAATCACGTGGGGGGTACGGATGATGAGCAGAGTGAGAGGCCGGCTTAGCCCAGTAAGCCAGAGCTCCCTTAGTCAGTTGAAAAGAGCGGTGAATGCCACCAGCAGCAGCAGAAAACCGCTGATCAGCGTTCCAAACTGTCCTATCGTAAACCGGCCGATGCGAACGTGAGTCAGCTTTACGCCAAAAGCGACTCCGGCCCAGACCGTCACGAAGCTGCCCACTGCGGCCAATATAGAAATAAGAATCGGAGAGAAGCCGAGCAGGCCTGCGCCGACTCCGTTGGTCAAGGCATTGGCGGAGAGGGCAACGCCCAGCACTATGGATTCAACCAAGCCGATGCTTTGGGAAGGGACGGCTGCGGCGTGGTCCTTGGCCTCCGCTTTGTGCTTGGAGCTTTGATTTTTCCGGGGGACGGCCAACAGCATGATCCGGATTCCAATAACGACCAGGATGAAGGATCCGAGGACTACGGGAAGAATCCCGGGCAGAATTTGGGATATCCACAGTCCGAAATAAATGCCGCATACGCTGAAGAGAAAACAAATGACGGCAATCAGCAGGTTCGACAGCAGGCTGATCCGAATATTGCGTATGCCATAAGACAGTCCCACACCCAAATTATCAATGCTTGACGAAAAGGTTAAAGCCGCAATGATAAGCCATGATGTCATTTCAACAAACTCCTTTAAGTTTTTTTTCCACATAGGAATCTTGAAGTTCTTTACAGCGTTAATATGATGTAAACAAAGATTCCTGTTGGCATAAAAAGCTACCTCTAAAACCGGGTTATTCATCTTCGAAGATGCTTCGTTGGGAGCTTTTTTTAATACATCATATGGGAATGTG
The DNA here is from genome assembly GCF_007679495.1 of Paenibacillus sp. 32O-W. Lineage (GTDB taxonomy): Bacteria > Bacillota > Bacilli > Paenibacillales > NBRC-103111 > Paenibacillus_L > Paenibacillus_L residui. The sequence continues at coordinate 39,817 of NZ_VEGP01000039.1, forward strand.
TCGAAAAGTCATCTTGTCTCATCAAAAATGATTGCAATTTTAGCAAATTTGTTGATTTTTCCTCAACAGATAGTTGCAGCATTGGCTTTGCCAGGGCATGTGGTGCCGTTGGAAAAGGCCGGTCTTCTTGCCGCGGACCCTGTCCAGCCGTTCGGCCCGGGCGACTTTTACGGTCCTGCCCGCCGATTCCGCTTTCGACCAAAGGAACATTTTGTTCGCTGTTGAGATTTCTGCAACACTTTGTTATCCGATTCGGACACGGGCTCGAACGACTCAAAATGGAAGCGGAGGGCTTCTAAAATTTTCATTGACTATCCATCAGTTTCTTCAGCTTGTATTCTGTCGGAGATTCAGGATCGGGCGTATAGATGCTGCAGCGCAAATCGGCATTGCCCTGAACCTGCAAAGAGGTGAGATGGAACAGCATCTTGCCCGCTTTCGCATGCCGGAATTCAATCACTACTTCCGGGGCCGAGCTCACCTCGCTCTGTCTCCATAACCCGTCGAAATCGGGATGGACTCCCCTCATTTCCTCCAGAAATTGTTCGTACCATTCATCCTCCACATATTGACCGTAGTAGGCGCGGAATATTGCCAGAAAGCCTCTCACAAAATGCACCCAATTGACGGCCAGTCTCCTGAATTCTTTCCTGGTGAATAACAATCGGATCATATTCCGTTCTTCCGGAGCTATTTGTTCAAAATCCAGAAAGACATGGGAAGCGGCCGGATTCCAGCCGACAATCTGGCACCGCCGGTCGGAAATAATGGTCGGACAGAAGCGCAGCTCCTGCAAAATTCGTCTCAGTGACGCATTGATTTGAGGCAGTTCTTCCTTCAACCGGGCGGAAGCCCCCGGTCCCGTCTCCAAGGCTAGCGCAAACAGATATTTGCGTTCATCCACGGTCAATTGCAGAGCGGCCGCAATGCAGTCCAGCACCGATGCCGACACTTTAATATCGCGGCCCTGCTCCAGCCAGGTATACCAGGTCGTGCTGACTCCGGCCAATTGAGCGACCTCTTCTCTTCTAAGGCCGGGAGTTCTTCTGCGGGTACCCGCAGGAAGGCCTGCGGCTTGCGGAAGGATCTTGGCACGCTGTGATTTAAGAAATGCGGACAGGGCTTGCAGTCTTGTCTGACGATTCACGAATCGTCCTCCTTTCCTAGGCCATCCCAATATTATAGTAGTTATTATACTAGGATAATCTATAACTTGTAATAGGATAAAGGCTGTGGAAAGATATTAGTAATTTAATCAGCAAATCTAACGTTGGAGGGGAAACACGATGAACAGAGTGGTCATTACGGGAATGGGAATCATTTCGCCGCTCGGGAATGATGTGGATACGTACTGGTCCCGTCTCATCCGGGGCGAATCGGGGATAAGCGTCATTGATACTTTTGATACGACCGGGCATAAGGTTAAAATTGCCGGGCTGGTCCGGGGGTTTGATGCGGATGCGCGGTTTGGCCGCAGGGAAGCGCGCCGGCTGGACCGCTTCTGCCAATATGCCTTGGCTGCCGCCGAGCAGGCCTGGAATGATGCCTCTCTTTCGCCGGAGCAGCTTGATCCGGAGCGGCTTGGAGTATATGTAGGGTCCGGAATCGGCGGACTTCAGACCTTAATGGAGCAGGATGCGCTGCTGCTGGAACGTGGGCCGGAGCGGATCAGCCCGACGTTGGTGCCCATGATGATAGCCAATATGGCGGCTGCTCAGATCAGTATCAAGTACGGGGCATTGGGCCCGGCATTATCTCCCGTCACAGCCTGCTCCATCGGCAATACGGCGATCGGGGAGGCCTTCCGACTGATCCGCGGCGGCGGGGCCGATGTCATCATTGCCGGGGGTACGGAGGCGGCGGTTACGGAAATCTCCTTGGCGAGCTTTGCCAATGCCACAGCGTTGTCCCGGCGGAACGACGAACCGGCGCGAGCCAGCCGCCCGTTCGACGCCGAACGCGACGGATTTGTGATCGCCGAAGGAGCGGGGGTGCTTGTCCTCGAGTCCCTGGAGCATGCGCTGCGTCGGGGGGCTCGAATTTATGCCGAGGTCATCGGATATGGAGCCACCTCGGATGCCTATCATATCGTAGCCTCCGATCCGGAAGGCCGGGGAGCTTACCGGGCCATGAAGCAGGCGATTCGGGAGGCGGGAATAAGTCCGGAAGAGGTGGATGTCATCAGCGCACACGCTACCAGCACGGAAGTGGGAGACAAGGCGGAAACGATGGCGATTCGCAAGCTGCTGGGTGAACAAGCTTCCCGCGTTCCGGTAACGGCGAACAAATCGATGCTCGGCCATATGCTGGGGGCAGCCGGGGGCGCTGCGGCCGTAGCCCTGGTGAAGACTCTGCAGGAGGGGATTATCCCTCCTACCATTAATCAGGAATCCCGAGATCCGGATTGCGATTTGGATTACGTCCCCAATGCGGCACGGAAGGCCGATCTCACGGTCGGCCTGTCCAATTCCTTCGGATTCGGCGGGCATAATGCGGTTATCGTGCTGAAAGCTTACAGGGATTAGATTTGTTCCAAGATATCCAATATCACGTCGTTAAATTTCTCCTTCTGATCCAGCATCGTCACATGTCCGGCGTCCGGAACGGAGCAAAACCGCTTGAGCGGCGCTTCAATATGGAGGAAAAATTGTTTCGCCAATGAATAGGGCGTTTGCCAATCCCGTTCGCCATGAATATAAAATACAGGCGCTTGATATTGGGTGCCCAGAGCCGGAAGATCAAATTCTTCCATTAAATATTTCCAAATATGGCGCTGCCCTTCTTCAAAGGCTTTGGATTTCAAAAAATAGCTCACATCTTTGAGAGTATAAAATGGCGAGCATACCGCGTTTAGGATAAGCTCCGGAGTAGGACCCGCCGCCAGCTTATATTTACACCGCAACCTATCGAGGAAAAGTTACGTTGTAATAGGTGAGGTGATGTTGGATGACAAGACTATTTTTGTCAGGATTTGTTATTGTGCTTCTGGTCATAACGGGGTGTCGGTCTTCGGAAGAAACAGAGCACAGGCCGTCGTCGGCCCCGAATCCTTATGAAGAGCTCAATCGGCAGAAGGACGAGGTGAAGGAAGGGGATTTCGTCTATCGTCTTGTTACGGAAAAATCGGAATATCGCGGGGAGGAACCGGTCGTTCTGTACGCGGAGCTGGAATACGTAGGCGATAAGAAAGAGGTCACGATTTATCACGCGGCATCGCCATTCTATTTTCCGATGACGGAGAAAACCCGGGGCTACAGCATTGAATACAGTATGCCGCAGCCGCTTGTCAGCACAACTCTCAAGCAGGGGGAGCCCATTCGTGAGGACTACTCGAAGAGCGGCGGATATAGTCAAGAGGATGATCCCCAATACATCGCCTTCATAAAGAAATTGTGGGACAGCGGGTTTCCTGCCGGGTACTATGTAGTTGACGGTGTTGCCGAATTTTGGATAGAATTGGACAAGGTTGGTCAGGACAATGAAGAATATCGGATAAAGGCGGAAATTGATTTCAAGGTCGTTGAGTGAAGGAGGGTGCCGGGAGAATGAATCATTTCCGAATCGATATGGATGGGAGGAGGGGCGGACCCTGGATGGGCCACTGCCTTTCGGAAACGGGATGCATTTGGCTGGCGGACACCCCGCAAGATGTGCTGGATAAAGCCGCGTCCGAAATTGTTAAATTCCAGCAATGGCTGAGCCGTCATGGCGAACCTGTAACTCTGCCTGTGGACATTAATGAAATGACGGTTCAATTAGGAGAGCAGTATGAAATCTCTGATTTTCGAATTTCCGGAGCGGCCGTCGGTATGTTCGAAGCGGATTATACTCCTGTCACGGACCAAGATATCGCCACGGTCGTTCGCCGTCTCGGTTATGCCAGAAGAGAGCTGCTGGAGACGGTGGAGGGGCTGCCGGAGACGGCTTTGGATTGGCAGCCGCCCTCTGGAAAAAGAACGATCCGACAAAATTTGCACCACGTCAGGAATTGTCATGGCTGGTATTTGACCCGGGTTCTGGGCTGGGACAAGGTTGCCGAAATCCTTCCCGAGCCTTGGCCGGAGGAAACGTGGGAGAGCATGCGCTGGGTGATGGAGCGGGCGGTTGATACACTGCTGTCTTTGCCTGCAGAGCTGAGACAAGGGGAATTTCAGGCAGAGAAGCCCAGAGAGATATGGACTCCCCGGAAAATGCTGCGCCGCTTCGTTGAACACGAACGTGAACATGCCGCCATTGTGAAGCAGACCGTCGAAGTATACCATGCCTGTGTAAAGAATGGTTAGCGTTTTCAGAAACTGCAGTCTGATCCCATGAGCCTCAATTTGCATGGAAGAAAGCAAGAGGAGATGAGAGGATGCCAAACTTGCTGCATACGTTCGACAGGATGCCTGTTGAGTTACGGCACTATCTATCAGTAGATTCCAAGGTGTCCGTTATTAAGGAGAAATCAAGAGCCTCCGTCTATCGAATGGACCAGGAGGATGTTTTATATCTGAAAATAACACCTAAGGGAGAGCTACATCATGAGGCTGTGATGACGAGATATTTAAGCGGCCTTGGTCTATGTGCCAAGGTGCTTCTCTATGTTCAGGATGACCGGCACGATTATCTGGTTACTGAACAGGTTAAAGGGAAGGATGCCGCAGATGAGGAATATCTCGGGCAGCCGGAACGGCTATGTGAGGTTTTTGCCGAAAGTCTTGTCCGATTACATACAATGGGGGTAGAAGATTGCCCGCGGGATAACGGTTTGGAGAGGATGGTCGAGCGTGCCAAAGAAAATTACCGGGACGGGAAAGCAGACCGGAGTCTCCTTCGCTATATGGGCTATGAAAGCAGGGACGAGGCCTACAGGGAGCTGCTTTTGCTCGAAGATCACTCCATAAGTGACGACAGGGTTGTCATTCATGGCGATTACTCCCTGCCTAATGTGATATTAAACGAGTTTGAATTCAGCGGATATGTGGATGTTGGCTATGGAGGGAGCGGTGATCGGCACTATGATCTTTTCTGGGCGCTCTGGTCTTTGCAATTTAATTTGCAAAGCGGCCGGTATTCCGAACGCTTCCTAGACGCCTACGGCAGAGATCGAGTGGATGATGCCCGGCTCCGCCTGTGCGGCCTCGTGTCTGCCTTTAACGGTTTCCGGGGACAGGATTATTATGATTAATAAGAGGGGTCCTATGAAAATTGAAGTCAAGCTGACGACTAAAGAGGAAGCCAGAGGGAAGGGTATGGCGGAACAGGCTGCCGTCCAAGTGTTTGAAAAATTCAGAGGAAGCTGGCAGTTATTTACGAATCCATCGGAAAAAAATATTGCAGGTCAAAAGTTTTGGCGAAAGACGGTATCTAACTATACCAAGGGTCAATACGAAGAAACGGTGGGGACGACTTTTGACGGATATAAGATGATTTTCAGCTTTCAGAACGCTTAATGGATAGTGCGCATTCTATATGATTGTAATTTTTATGAGGACCCATAAAGTGTGCTCCGGCGAGCCAATTGTGCATGGTAAGTGCTTAGAATATAGGAGGACAAGGAATGGGAACAAGTTTGTTAGATGATATTATGGCTACTGCGGAAAGCTTTACTAACAACTTTTCGGATAAAGGTCACTTTGATTATAGTGTGGAAAGCTTGCATGGAGTAGAACAAATTTTAGAAGAAGTATGTGATTATGAGTTGGATGAGGACACTCTCAATTCCGTGTCTTCCATGGTTGGATGCTATATTTTCGAGGTAGCAAGAAGAAATTTCGGCGGTAAATACTATTGGATGAAAGAAAAAGAGCAGCCCGTTCTGGTTACAGGCGAACCGTCGTTTTCCGTATCCATCTATGCTTTTGACAAAGTTAAGGGAAGATTAGTCAATGGCAAAGAGGATCATATTCCGTTCTACTTCGAAGGCTATATTAAAGCAGTTGAAAATGGAAGAAACACAGGCACTTGTTCCGTTGTGGTTTAGCTGGACTAGAGAAAATGCATAAGAAAGAGGGATTGCCGTGACCGGTTACTTTTGGCAAGGCTATAAGGTCAGGCTTAGACCTACCCAGCCGAGCGATTGGGAGGACTGGAGAAGGGAAAGCTCCGACAGCGACGGCATAAGGCTGATGGAGTGGGGAATTCAGCTTCCGGTGGACGATTTCAATGTGCGCGAAATGTCGGAGAAATACGACCATTTTAAAGATGATTATAGAAAGATGTTCGCGATAGAAACTTATTCCAACCAACTCGCAGGTCTGATCAACCTGAATACCATTGACTACAAGAACGGCACCTTCAGCTTTGGATTGGGAACGAACCGGGCGTACAGAAATCAAGGATATGCTTCAGAAGCGGTTAGAATTATTTTAAGGTACGGATTCCATGAATTAAGGCTGCAAAAATGCAACTCCAGTTGCGTAGACATTAATGAGCCATCGATTAAGCTGCACAGGAAACTTGGCTTTAGGGAAGAAGGATTAAGGAGAAGGGTCATCTATATGAACGGCCGTTACTATGACAATTTGTTGTTTGGGATCACGAAGGAAGAGTTTGACGAGAATGACCGGATATACATATCGAATCATGAAGCATAGGGGATTAGGCGGCAGCGACCACCCTACAAAAAAACACTAGCCCGTCATTTCATGCGGACTAGTGTTTTTGACATCTTTGAAAAGACTTCGTTAGGATCTTTTTTACAAGTACTAAGGGGACAGTTGCTGCTTTAAATAGTGTACCCATCGGTTATGAAATTCCGATTCTGTGCAGTGAAAGATTTCCCGGTAACCGGCCGGATTCCTAATGAGTTGATTCAGTTTAATCAATCCGTATTCCTTCGAGATGAATTCGATAATTTTATAAGAGAATTGAAATCCCTTCATCGTTTCAAAATCCCACGAGTCATTATTCAATTCCTGAAAGGAAGGGACGCTTCCCTGCCGAATGGCTTCAGAGATGGACTTTAGCGTGTTTTGGGCGATTTTGAAAAGCCAAGTAAATAGGCTGCATTCCTTTCGGAAAGAAGGCCACTTCTCCGTAGCTTTCAAAAATACCTGCTGTGTTAAATCGTCCGCCCTATCGGATTCAACCTTCATAGAGAGATATTTGCGAATTTTGGAATGAAATTGATGGTAGATAAGTTCTAAAGTTTCCTGCTTCCCTTGATTATCCGGATAACCAAGGTTTTTTTTGTCATGAGCTCCTGACATGGATTAACCTCCTTCGACCTTACACATAATTAGACTTCGCAGAGGAGGAAAAGGCCACAGAATTATAAAAATAACTCAGCCATCATTTTAAATAAAGTTCGGCAGGCCTGACCGCAGGCGGATCAGCATGTCCTATTGCCCTTTACGAAGTCTTAATGCCTGTCGATGCCCATATAGATGATAGGAGTAAACATAACGGGGCGAAGGGAGAGTCAGCCGGTTATGAAGCAGAGAATCACGGTGGAGCAAGTCCTTCAATTAAGTGAAGAGCAGAGGGGGAGGGTACGGCAGCTATGGACCCCGGATAACGGAGACCGGGTTCTGTATCGCTCCAAGGAAGGAGTCATTACGGGAATAGACAGTTTGAATGCGGGAGGAACCTTTTTTGTAGAGACGATAGACAAGAAATGGCGGGCCCTGTTAGTTGAAAAAAAGGAATGTATACCGCTGCTTTCTATCGGTCAGATGGTGGAATTAATCGCTGCTATACACGAAGAAGGGGATGAAAGCCTTAACGCCATCTTCCCGAAGATGGAGGAATGGACGGCCGGGGAGCTTTGTGACCGGCTTTATGAAGCTATCCGAACCCATCTTTAGGCGGGCATCCCTGTCTCGCAAGTCGGCTAGTCTGTCGTGGGAGAAAGTGTATCCTCTGCAAGAGGAGATTCTAGCTGATCTATGAATGCTGAAGGGGGAGCAGTTTGGAAATATAGGGATATTAATGGATGGAGGGCTTGCCCGGAAGTCGTATTTTGCGATGAAATCAACCTGCAACGCGCGCGCTGCTCCCGCGGGCGTTGCAGCGCTGCATGGCGGGTGGCCGGACTCCCATGATTGCTGCGATCTGTCAAAAAGCCCCTCCCTGCTCTAACAGCAGAAAGGGGAGAATAGTTAATGATGTATAGTCAATGTTGACTATTTGGTCGAAAAATAAATGCCTGTCAGGATCTGCGGCTTCTGGAAAAAAGCGGCTGCCCGGCATCCCAACGGAAAGTGAGGCTGGCCATGAGGACTAGCCCGAGAGTGAATGCTGCGATGATCCCGATGTAAGGCAGTGTGGCTCCCGGATCGCCACGTTAAAAAAAGGGGTAGGGCCGCTATGCGTAGAATATACAAGAGAAACGCGATGAATAGGGAAACACACTATAAAGTAACCTTAACATGGAAAGGCGGGGATCCTAATGGGTTTTCATTTGCAAGAAGCGACCATTCAAGAAATCCGGCAAGCGTTCGCGTCAGGGGAGTTGACTTCCAGACGGCTTACCCTTATGTACCTCGAACGGATAGCGGAATTCGATAAAGCCGGTTCTTCACTTAATTCGGTGCTGGAGCTGAACCCGGACGCCCTGTACATTGCGGAAGCCTTGGATCTGGAAAGGGCAGAGGGCCGGATCAGAGGTCCGCTTCACGGTATCCCTGTTCTGCTGAAGGATAATATCAACACGGCGGACAAAATGCATACAAGCGCCGGTACACTCGCCCTTGCGGACTCGTTCGCTCCGGAGGATGCATTCCTGGTCAAGAGGCTGCGGGAACAGGGCGCCGTCATTATCGGCAAAGCAAATATGACGGAGCTGGCCAATTTCATGTCCGATGTCATGCCCAGCGGGTACAGTTCCCGGGGCGGGCAGGTACTGAATCCCTATGGCCCCGGAAAATTCGACCCGGGAGGGTCCAGTACCGGTTCGGCGGTTGCCGTGGCGGCGAATCTGTGTACGGTAGCCGTCGGCACGGAGACATCGGGATCGATTCTGGATCCCGCTTGCTGCAACAGCATTGTCGGGATTAAGCCGACACTTGGTTTAATTAGCCGGACAGGGATATGTCCTATCACCTATACCCAGGACACCGCAGGCCACTTGGCCAGGACGGTGGAGGATGCGGCGATCCTTCTGGAAGCGATGACGGGGATAGATCCGGAGGATCCTGAGACTTGGGCAAGCCGGGGCAGAGAACCTTCCGATTACAGGTCTTGTCTCGACCCGTCCGGTCTTGCCGGAGCGCGAATCTGCATCAATCGAGGGTATGAGGAAGAGTTTACGGCGGAAGAGAAGGCACTGATTGACCAATGCATAAGAAGGATGGAGGAAGCCGGGGCCGAAATCGTCGAACATATCGATCTTCCTCACATAGCGGATCATTCCTGTGTGCTGCTATACGAATTCAAGTCGGCTCTCAACCGATATCTGGCGGCGCTCGACCCGAGATTGCCGGTCAAGAGCCTGAGGGATATCATTGAATTCAACAACTATCATGCCGAGGAGGCTCTGAAATACGGCCAATCGCTGCTTCTGCGCGCAGAGCATGACACCTCGGGCACCCTTACGGAAGCACAATATATCCGCGACCGGCTGCAGGATTGGAGGAGGTCACGGGAGGAGGGAATTGATCGTTTGCTGCAGGAGTATTCACTGGATGCCCTGTTCTGCCCGGGAGTGACGGATTCTCCTGCGGTGTCGGGCTATCCGTCGATAATCGTTCCGGCCGGCTTTACGGAGACCGGCAAGCCCTTCGGCGTGGCCTTCACCGGCACGGCCTACAGCGAGTCGACGCTGATTCGCATTGCCTATTCTTTCGAGCAGAGGGTCAACGCCCGTATCCCGCCCATATTGGAATGAAGGTGCGAATAGCTATCGATAGTTCAGTCCTCTATGCTGTTCGGGGGCTGTTCTTTTTGAAAAAATAAGAAAGTATAAGTTTCACCTTATATCTGTTCTTACCACATTAGAAAGTTTAAGTTCATTAAAGCATTAAAGTGGAACAAACTTTCTAATTGGCATAAAAAGCTACCTTTAAAACCGGGTTATTCGTCTTCGAAGTGGCTCCGTTAGGAGCTTTTTTTATATTTCATCGGTAAACGGGCCTTTCCAAAGGACGGTGATAGCCGTTAATCCTTGGTGCCCTAATCAAAGCCCGGAACTCTTGGCTGGGGATGAAATCGGGGAAGGATTTGATATTATATAAAGGTGTAAAATCTGATATGATAAAGCAATAGCAATAGCAAAAGCAATAGCAATAGCAAAACAATAGCAATAGTAACGGCATGCGGGATGCGCGCTTGCACGAATAAGATAAGAATACTTCTAGGTGAAAGGATGTACCGGATGAAGTTCAGACCTTGTATCGATCTTCACGATGGAAAAGTAAAGCAGATTGTCGGCTCCAGCCTTAATGATGATAGTAGTGACTCCCTGGTCACCAATTTTGAAGCCGAGATGTCCGCGGCCGATTATGCGCGTCTGTACGCGAAGGATGGCCTTACCGGAGGGCATGTCATCATGCTGGGACCCGGCAATGAAGAAGCGGCTTTGTCCGCGCTGCAGGCTTATCCGGGAGGGCTGCAGCTGGGCGGCGGCATCAACGCGGACAATGCGAAGAAATATATCGAAGCGGGAGCTAGCCACGTTATAGTAACCTCTTATGTGTTCCAGAACGGGCAAATCGACTTCGAGCGGTTGTCCGGACTTGTGAAGCTTATTGGCAAGGAAAGGCTGGTACTGGATCTAAGCTGCCGAAAACGCGGCGACACTTACTATGTAGTCACGGATCGTTGGCAGAAGTTCACTTCTTATGAAATCACCAAACATAATCTGGACGAGCTGTCGGCTTACTGCGACGAGTTTTTGATTCATGCCGTCGATGTGGAAGGGCTATGCCGCGGAATCGAAACGGAGCTCGTCGAGAAGCTGGGGGAATGGGTCACTATTCCGACGACCTATGCGGGAGGGGCTTCTCAATACTCGGACCTGAATCTGGTTAAGGAACTGGGACAGGGGAAAATTGATTTGACGATCGGCAGCGCCCTCGATATTTTCGGCGGCAAGATTCCTTACCGGGATGTCGTACAATGGAGAGGATAACAGATTAATCCTTTCGACCAAAAGCTGCTATGGTATAGGTAAGGTATCCATTTGGAGAAAGCTGTTGAATTCACGGTCTTCGAATGGATACTCGTTATCCTATCCTAAACCTTCCACGTAATTCTTCTCATCTCGCTCCCCTTTTTAATTTATCTTAAATTGACTCTATTTTTCACCAACTAACTACCTTCAAATTATATCTCCGCCTGACGCACTCCAACAGACTAACTTCAACAGACAATCTCTAGCTGACAATCCCTAACCGACTATCTTCAACTGGCTATCCCAAACTGATGCTCTTCAACTGACTATCAACTAACTATCAACTAACTATTCCCACCTGACTATCTTTAACTAAGCATCTCTAACTGACTAACTCTAACTGACTAACTCTAACTGACTAACTCTAACTGACTAACTCTAACTGACTAACTCTAACTAACTATCTCTACCTAACTATCTCAACGTCTGTCTGTCTGATATACTTTTTGATTTCTCGTACAGCTCCCCTTCCTCTCCGGTTACTGCTTACTTACCCCGAAAAGTGTCCTTTCTCTCGCTTGATCTCCGATTCTCTCTATGGACAGCTTTGATAAAGGCCGTTCAAAATAACTACGCGAACTAAAACTACCGGAATGGGGCCTAGGACGCTTATGACTTGATTTGGCAATAGTCCCTCCTAATTTCTCTTAGTGCTTCAGTGACTTAAATTCCTGCGAAAGTGCAGTTTTTTTCAACGAAATCCGGTTGTCAGAAGGAAAAGCCTGCGAAAGTGCACGAATTTCAATTTCAAACCTGCGTCCGAGGCCATTAACGGGAAAAAAGCATGCATTTTTGGAGCGACCAAGCCTAGGTCGAGTGAGGTAGCAGGTGTGAACCCTGCTTGGAAAGACGCCAACCACGTCGCCA
>NZ_VEGP01000003.1 GCF_007679495.1 Paenibacillus sp. 32O-W
ACCTGTACAAAATACAGTTAGATGTGCCGCTCCGCTTGCAACGATGCCTGCAGACGGTAAAATAGACGGATTTTCAATGTAGTTTCCATATTTCGCTACAGAGGTGTAAACTAACTGTATGAAATCCAGTTAAACGCTCCATTCCGCTTGCACGGAATCAGCAGAAAATGGACGTCTTTTCAAGGTAATCGTCCAAGCCGTAAAAGCGTCCCGGTACTGTCAAAGAAGGCACCATCAGAAGGTGAAAATGATGGCTGTTGGCGTAACAAGCGGTCGCTCGTCCATAAAATGCTCCGACAGGAGTTTTTCTCGTCGCATTCCCTTTTGTTCAATACCAAATGTTGCTATAATGTATTCAATTCATTGATTTAGAAGATAAGGGGGACATTTCGATGGCATCAGAGCATTCCTTCGACGTAACTTCCAAGATGGATATGCAGGAGTTAAATAATGCGATTAACCAAACGGAGAAAGAGCTGGCCAACCGGTTCGACTTCAAGGGAAGCAGGAGCAGTCTTTCGCTGGAGAAGGATCAATTAGTAGTTATTTCCGACGATGAGTTTAAGCTTAAGGCGGTTATCGATATCCTTCAATCCAAGATGGCGAAGAGAGGCATTTCTCTGAAAAATCTGGAATTCGGTAAAATTGAGCCGGCCGCCCAGAGCACCGTACGTCAGTCCATTGCCTTAAAGCAAGGGATCGATCAGGCCAGCGCCAAGAAGATTAATACGATGATCAAGGATTCCAAGCTGAAGGTAAGCAGTCAGATTCAAGGAGACCAGATTCGCGTATCCGGTAAAAACAAGGATGACTTGCAGAAGGTCATTCAATTGCTGAAGCAAGCCGATCTGCCGCTGGATCTGCAATTTGTAAACTTCCGTTAAACCGCTCTTTCCGCGAGGAGAGCGGTTAAGTATCGTTTTGACACCGTAAATTACATTATATTATACTTAAAGGATAAGGATTGGAAGTCCGGTGATGCAATGAACGGAGAAACAAGTTTGGAACAGGGCTTGGCGGATGCCGCAGCTTGGCGGGAAGCGCTTCGATACGACAGCATGTCCTTAACGATAGAGACAGGTTGGATGACCAAACTTGGCCCGAAATGTAAATAACTCACCGAACTTTTAGGAAAAGGTACTGGAGGCTTACGAATGTCTGAGAAGGTAATGGTGGTTACACTTGGCTGTGAGAAAAATATGGTCGATTCGGAGATTATGTCCGGATTGGTTCATGAACGGGGTTATTCTCTCGTAGACAACAAAGAGGAAGCCACAGTAATCATTGTCAATACATGCGGCTTTATCGATGCGGCTAAGGAAGAATCCGTCAACACGATTTTAGATATGGCGGATTTGAAGCATACCGCCAATTTGAAAGCGTTGGTCGTATCCGGATGCTTGACTCAGCGGTACAAGGAAGAATTAATGAAAGAAATGCCGGAGATCGACGGTATTGTCGGAACGGGAGATTTTATCAATATAAACGATATTATTGATGAAGCTCTGGCCGGCAAGAAGCCGATTATGGTCGGCAATCCGGTCTTCAATTATGAGAAGATTCTGCCGCGGCGGGTCGGCACTCCACGTTATACCGCATATGTGAAGATTGCCGAAGGATGCGATAACGCTTGCACTTTCTGCAGCATCCCGATCATGAGGGGGAAATTCCGCAGCCGCAGCATAGAGTCCATTCTTGCGGAAGTCACTCAATTGGCCGAGCAAGGGGTTAAAGAAATCAGCCTTATCGCTCAGGACTCTACCAATTACGGCACAGATTTGTACGAACAATTCATGCTGCCGGAGCTCTTGAATAAGGTGAGCGAAGTGCCGGGGATTGAATGGGTGCGGCTTCATTATGCCTACCCTGGATTTTTCACGGATGAATTAATAGAGACGATTGCCACCAATCCGAAAATATGCAAGTATATCGATCTGCCTTTGCAGCACAGTGAAGACAGGATTTTAAAGAGAATGAGAAGGCCGGGAAGACAGAAGGATTCCCGCGAGCTGATACGCAAGATCCGCGACCGCATCCCGGAGGTTGCACTGAGAACGTCAATCATCGTCGGCTTCCCGGGGGAAACGGAAGAGGATTTCGCCAACTTGGTCAAATTTATTGAAGAGGTGGAGTTTGACCGGTTAGGTGTGTTTACTTATTCCAAGGAAGAGGATACCCCAGCCTCCAGGCTGCCGGATCAGGTGCCGGAGGATGTTAAGGAATATAGAGCCAATACGCTGATGGAGATACAGAGACGAATTTCAGAACGAAGAAACGGACGAAGAATCGGCGAGGAACTGGACGTGCTGATCGAACGGTATGACGGACGCAATGACGTCTATATCGGGCGTTCCCAATATGACGCTCCGGAAATCGACGGAGAGGTCTTTGTCACGAATTGTCAGGTCAATATCGGAGAGTTGGTTAAAGTGCGCATTTCCCATTCGATGGAATATGATCTATCCGGGGAGGCTATTGCATGAACTTAGCCAACCGAATAACGCTGGCTAGGATATTTCTAGTCCCGATTATCGTTTTTTTTCTGTTGGTTAACATCAAAATGCCGCAAATCGAGATCGAATCCTTCAGCATCACCTATAACCAAATCATTGCTGTCCTGATTTTCATAGTAGCGGCCAGTACGGACAGCTTGGACGGTTATATCGCCCGCAAGAGAAAGCTGGTCACCAACCTGGGGAAGCTTCTGGACCCCCTTGCGGATAAGCTGTTGGTTTCTGCCGTGCTCGTCTCTCTTGTAGAGATGGGGAAGCTCGATGCCTGGATTGCGATCGTTATCATCAGCAGAGAGTTTGCGATAACCGGACTGCGGCAAATTGCTGCGCTTCAGGGACTGGTCGTAGCGGCGGACAAATGGGGAAAGTGGAAGACGGGAGTCCAAATTACGGCGATTATTGCACTTCTCGTTAACAACTTCCCGTTTGCGTTTATCGGTTTTCCGTTTGATGTTATAGCCAGTTGGGTGGCTGCTATTCTCACCATCTATTCGGGGATTCATTATTTCATTCGAAATAAACATGTCCTCGAGCTATCTGCGGAAGAATAACAAAGGCTCCTTGGGGAGCCTTTCTTTTGCCATTGGACGCATACAGCGTTAGGAGGAGTAAGGATGAAAGCGGAGATAATTGCAGTTGGAACCGAGCTTTTATTAGGGCAAATAGTAAATACGAACGCTCAATATTTATCTCAACAATGTGCAGCTTTGGGAATAGATATTTATTTCCAAACGGTTGTAGGGGACAACGAGGGCCGGCTGCGGCAGGCGCTGGATACCGCCAGACAGAGGGCGGATCTGATCATTTGCACCGGAGGGCTTGGGCCTACGAAGGATGATTTGACCAAGGATGTGCTGGCGGCATTTACCGGGAAAGAATTGATCATGCATGAGCCGTCGCTGGACAAAATCAAGTCCATGTTTCGCGATCGCGGCCTGGCCATGGCGGAAAGCAATGCGAGACAGGCGCTGATGCTGACGGACAGCGATCCTTTGATCAACGATAACGGGCTGGCTGTTGGAGTCGCACTGACCCATGAGGGAACCCATTACATGCTGCTGCCTGGTCCTCCGCGTGAAATGAAGCTTATGTTTGACACTTACGGCACCTCTTGGCTCTCTCGCCTTGCGGACGGCAGAGGGGCATTATATTCCCAAATGTTAAAATTTGCGGGAATCGGGGAGTCGGCCTTGGAGAAGGAGCTGCTGGATCTGATTGAAGCTCAGCAGGATCCGACGATTGCCCCGTATGCCAAGGAAGGGGAGGTCACCGTGCGTCTGACAACCCGTGCTGCTACGGAGGAAGAAGCGAATTCGAAGCTTAAGCCGGTGGAGGAAGAGATTCGCCGCCGATTGGGCAAGCATCTCTATGCAACTGAAGATAAGCCGATTGAGCAGATCATCTACGAGCAGCTTAAGGAGAGGGGAATGACCCTGTCTGCAGCGGAAAGCTGCACCGGCGGTTTGATAAGCGATTTGATTACTTCCGTACCGGATAGCTCCTCGGTGTTTAGCGGCAGTATCGTCAGCTACACTAATGCTGTCAAGGAAACCATCCTTCAAGTGCCCGCCGGTTTATTGGAGG
This sequence comes from Paenibacillus sp. 32O-W, assembly GCF_007679495.1. Classification (GTDB taxonomy): domain Bacteria; phylum Bacillota; class Bacilli; order Paenibacillales; family NBRC-103111; genus Paenibacillus_L; species Paenibacillus_L residui. Next base: position 4,098 of record NZ_VEGP01000003.1, read on the forward strand.
GGCCTGAGGCTCCGGGTGCGATCAGCAAGGAAACCGCAGAAGCGATGGCCGGGAAAGTGCGGGAGCTGTTGGGTACGGATTATGCTCTGTCGGTTACCGGCATCGCCGGCCCCGGGTCGGCGGAAGGGAAGCCGGTGGGGCTGGTCTATATCGGCTTGGCCGAGCGCGGGAAACCGACTACGGTCGTGGAAGGCCGCTATTCCGGGACCCGGGAGCTGATTAAATTAAGAGCTGCCAAAGCCGCTCTATATTTGCTCTGGCAAAGACTTCAAGAGCGATAAGAGGGTGCATAATCTCTTCGATTTGCGTTTAGTTACTGTGCCTTCCGTTAGTTTTAAAAAGACGAGATTTCTTCGAGAATAGCGTTCTTGCGGTCCGTTTGTTAAACTAGGTGCTGGAAACAAGGCAGGGTAACATTTTGGTTCCAGTTATCCCGCGTTTGACCGGAGCTGTCATTACTGGCTCCAAAGTGCAAGCTCGGCTTCTGCAACATTTCTGTTGATTTCAATTCAATTTACCTGTATACTTCTATGTAATAGTCTATGAGCGGAAGCACCGCAGCGGGAGAGTCTAACTCTTTGCTGCGGTTTTTTTTGTTTCTGCTCGGCAGGCCTGCCAGGATTAATCGGGCTCCATTCTGAGCGCATCTACGCATGATGATTGTTACTACCCGCAAGGTGCATGTAATAACGGCCGCTTAGTATAACTGCAATTAAGTACCGAACTTCATTCGAACCATACTGACATCACCAAGTGTCATGCGGAAAAGAGAAGCCTTGACTGTTTAGTTAGGCATGTCCTCTCGTAGATGTGCGATACTCTTCTTGAATAAAAAAACGAATATATGTTCGAAAAACTACTTGGCAGGGAGCCCAAAAAGAGGTATCATAGAACTATATTAACAGAAGGAAGTGATTGGTTTGTCAGATCGGCGTGCAGCGTTAGACATGGCATTGAGAAATATAGAGAAGATGTTCGGCAAGGGATCCATCATGAAGTTGGGAGAATCGACTCACATGCAGGTTGAGACGGTTCCGAGCGGATCTCTCGCACTGGATTTGGCGTTGGGAATAGGCGGCTTCCCGAGAGGAAGAATTATTGAAGTATACGGACCGGAATCGTCTGGTAAGACGACCGTAGCTCTGCACGCCATTGCCGAAGTACAGAAGATCGGCGGTCAGGCAGCTTTCATCGACGCGGAGCATGCATTGGACCCCCAGTATGCCAAGAAGCTGGGAATTAATATAGACGAATTGCTGCTTTCTCAGCCGGATACCGGTGAGCAGGCACTGGAGATCGCGGAAGCGCTGGTTCGCAGCGGAGCCGTCGATATTATCGTCGTAGACTCGGTAGCCGCATTGGTTCCGAAGGCTGAGATTGAAGGAGAGATGGGGGATTCCCATGTCGGCCTGCAAGCCCGCCTGATGTCTCAGGCGCTGCGTAAGCTGTCCGGTGCGATTAACAAGTCGAAGGTTATCGCCATCTTTATCAACCAGCTTCGTGAGAAAGTAGGGGTTATGTTCGGAAATCCGGAGGTTACTCCCGGAGGAAGAGCGTTGAAATTCTACTCCACGATCCGGCTTGATGTTCGCCGGGTGGAGACGTTGAAGCAAGGGAACGACATGATCGGGAACCGCACCCGGATTAAAGTCGTGAAGAATAAAGTTGCTCCCCCCTTCAAACAAGCCGATATCGACATTATGTATGGAGAAGGTATTTCCCGGGAGGGCAGCATTATCGATATCGGAACGGAAATGGATATTATCGATAAGAGCGGTGCCTGGTACTCCTATGAGAATGAACGTCTTGGACAAGGCCGGGAGAATGCAAAGCAGTACTTGCGGGATAATCCTCAGATTGCAGAGGCTATTGAGCGTAAAATTCGCGACTCCAGCAATTTAGGTCCGGTTATTTCCTCCTCAGAGGAAGAGGACGATGAAGACTTTGAACTAACACTTGAAAACTGATTCATCTACCGCACCTTAAGGGTGCGGTTTTCTTTGCAATGTTGACATTTTATAATTTGGCCATCCGTAAAGTATTCCGCAAAGAAAACTTTAGTTGGCCATTAGTGTTTTTCATAAGGAGGATCCCCATGATTTTGAATTCCGAAGAGGGGATCACTTTGGCTTGAATTCCGAAGAGGGGATCACTTTGGCTTGAGAGAGAATTAGTTAGGCTAGGCGTCCAAAGATACCTGAATGTTTATACATAATTTCCGAGAGCTTCGCAAAGGACTCTGTATAAGCTTCGAAGGCTATTTGTGGGGTTATTTCATAAGGAGGCAGGGATGGACCAGAAACATTCGATCATAACGCGGGTCGAGAAGCAAAAGAGACATCCGCGATACAACATATATATAAATGAAGAATATGCGTTCGCCGCACATGAGGATCTGGTTATTAAACATAGATTGCTTAAAGGAGCCAGCCTGGAGGCGGAGCTAATCCGACAAATCATCCAGGAGGAGGAGCTGCATCAGGCCTATCTTTATGCGATTCGCGTCATCGGCCGGCGACCGCATTCTGCGTATGAAATCAAGGAAAAGCTGAAGACGAAAGGTTATGACGGTGTTACGGCAAACACTGTTTTGGAAAAACTGATTCATCAGCGGTACGTCAACGATTTGGACTTTGCCAAAGCATGGGTAGAGCATAGAGTTCGCATGCAGAAAAAAGGAGCAAGGTGGGTGCGTCACGAGCTCCGGCAAAAAGGAGTCAGCCAAGAAAATGTGGAGAAAGCAATGGCCGATTTGGACCGTGATGCAGAATGGGAAGCGGCTGTGCAATTGGGAGACAAGAAATGGCGGCAGACAAAAGGAGAACCTCGCGATAAAAAACGAAAGGTTGCGGCTTATTTATTAAGAAGGGGATATTCCTCCGCAATCGTTAAGAGGGTCGTAAATACATTAATTAATCGGGATTCAGAGGATGAAGCAACAGAAACTATATTTAATGATGATGATTATTAATGAAGTTAAATATATTTTTTTATCCGGCAACCGGCGTCTTTATTGGAAAGTACCATAATATACTTCGCCTAAGAGAGCTCTCCTTGCTTGACAAGCTTTCTTGACAAAAGATAAAATAACTATGTATATTTTTCTATTCAACCTGGTTCTAGAACGAATCAGGAAATGGGAAAGTAAACCCGCCAATTTTACTTGAACACTGCCAAAGGAAATCGTTTGAATTCCACAACATCCATGTTGTACCAATTATTAAAGCCCCGTTAATTCGGGAATGCTCTCTACCAACAGCTGGATGAACACGCTTAACGAATTGAAACAATTGGGTTAAAAACCGAATGAATTCACCCCAAGCTAATCCCTTGGAGGAATCAACGAGGAGGTGAACAAGATGGGCTCTTCAACGATCCTATGGGCCGTGATCTCACTCGTTGTTGGACTTCTTCTGGGAGCTGGGATTGGCTATTTTGTCCGCAAATCTCTCGCAGAAGCTAAGATTTCGAGTGCTGAACACGCTGCCCAACAGATCATGGAAAACGCCAGAAAAGATGCGGAAGCCCAGAAGAAAGAATCGATTCTGGAAGCCAAGGATGAAATTCATAAACTAAGGGCAGAAGCAGAGAAAGAAATTCGTGACCGCAGAAACGAAACGTCTCGCCAGGAAAGACGATTACAGCAAAAAGAAGAATCGTTGGATAAAAAACTGGAATCTCTGGAGCGTAAAGAGGAACAGGTTGCCAACAAAGAAAAGCGGATCGAAGAAACGCAAGCACAAATTGATCAATTATATAGAGATCAAGTGACCGAGCTGGAGCGAATTTCCAACTTGACGATGGAAGAAGCCAGATCGATCATCCTATCTGGAGTAGAGCAGGAGGTTCGTCATGAAACTGCTCAACTGATTAAGGATATTGAGCTTCAGGCCAAAGAAGAAGGAGATAAGAGAGCCAGGGAAATCATTACGCTTGCGATTCAGCGTTGTGCGGCTGACCATGTAGCCGAAACGACCGTATCTGTCGTCTCTCTTCCGAACGAAGAGATGAAAGGCAGAATCATCGGGCGTGAAGGAAGGAACATCCGAGCTTTGGAGACGCTGACCGGAATCGACTTGATTATTGACGATACTCCGGAGGCGGTCATCTTGTCCGGATTCGATCCGATTCGCCGGGAGATTGCCCGGACGGCATTGGAGAAGCTGGTTGCAGATGGACGGATTCATCCGGCACGGATTGAAGAAATGGTTGAGAAGTCCCGCAAGGAAGTGGACGAACGCATCCGCGAGTACGGAGAACAGGCAACGTTCGAGACGGGAGTACATGGCCTGCATCCTGATTTGATCAAGATTTTGGGACGGTTAAAATTCAGAACAAGCTATGGACAGAATGTGCTGAAGCATTCTATGGAAGTAGCTTACCTGGCTGGTCTGATGGCAGGAGAATTGGGAGAAGATGTAACTTTGGCGAAGCGGGCCGGATTGCTTCATGATATCGGCAAGGCACTGGATCATGAGGTAGAAGGCTCCCATGTAGAGATTGGTGTGGAAATTGGTAAGAAGTACAAAGAGCATCCTGTCGTGATTAACAGCATAGCTTCCCACCATGGGGACTGCGAAGCGACATCAGTCATCGCGATGCTGGTTGGGGCGGCAGACGCTTTATCCGCGGCCCGACCGGGTGCAAGGAGAGAAACGCTCGAAACGTATATTAAACGTTTGGAGAAACTGGAGGAAATATCGGAATCGTTCGATGGGGTGGAGAAATCATACGCCATTCAAGCGGGCCGTGAAATCCGGGTTATGGTTCAGCCGGAGAACGTGGATGATACGGAAGCGTTCCGTCTGGCCAGAGACATTACGAAGAAAATCGAAAATGAGCTCGATTACCCGGGGCATATTAAAGTTACGGTCATTCGTGAAACGAGGGCCGTGGAATACGCCAAATAAATGGCAAAGGCAAAAAGTGGCTATATAAAGCCACTTTTTGCATATTATTTTGGAGAATAGGGAGGAAAATATTATCAAAGTCGTCTTTATTGGAGATATTGTCGGATCCGTAGGTCGTAAAGCTGTGAAAGAAATGATGCCCTATGTAAGAAAAAAATGGCGTCCTGACTTCATTATTGCCAATGGGGAGAATGCGGCCGGCGGTAGGGGAATTACTAAACAGATAGCCCATGATTTGTTCGAGCAGGGCGTGCACGGAATTACGATGGGCAACCATACTTGGGATAACAAAGACATCTTCGACTTTATCGATAATGAACCGCGATTGGTCAGACCGGCAAATTTTCCGGAAGGGACCCCGGGCAGAGGGACGGCCGTGCTGAAAGCGGACGGGAAAGAGCTGGCTATTATCAACCTGCAGGGGAGAACGTTCCTGCCTCCCTTGGACTGCCCTTTTCAGAAGGCCGATGAGCTGGTTAAGCAGGTGGCCAAGAAGACCAAGCATATTCTTGTCGATTTTCACGCTGAAGCGACCTCTGAGAAGATAGCGATGGGCTGGCATCTGGACGGCAAGGTATCGGCAGTTGTCGGCACCCATACCCATGTACAGAGTCATGATGAACGGATATTGCCCCAAGGTACCGCATATGTCACCGATGTCGGCATGGTCGGCCCGCGGGACGGAATTCTCGGCATGGAACGAACGGCCGTGCTGCAAAAATTCAAGACACAGCTTCCGGTTCGATTTCAAGTGGATGAAGGGAAATGGCATTTCCACGCCGTATACCTGGAAATAAATTCACAAACCGGGTTAGCCGACCGTATTGAGCTCATCCGCTACTATGAAGATCAGCTTTTGATGGAATAGTCAAACGATTCGATATAATTTGAAAATTTAAACCTCCGATAGCAGGAATTTTTGACAGCATTCTCGAATAAGATGGGTACTGGAATCAATCCATCATTCCTGAGGAGGTACTTTTCATGGAAGTATTAAAAGTTTCAGCAAAATCCAATCCAAATTCCGTCGCCGGAGCGCTGGCCGGAGTGCTTCGCGAACGCGGGGCTGCCGAGCTTCAAGCCATCGGTGCGGGAGCTTTGAACCAAGCCATCAAAGCCGTGGCTATCGCAAGAGGATTTGTTGCGCCGAGTGGAGTGGATTTGATTTGTATTCCAGCGTTTACCGATATTGTCATTGACGGCGAGGACCGGACGGCCATTAAGCTTATTGTCGAACCAAGGTGAACCTGTGCTAACGGAAAGCGGCCATGCGATAAATTATTGCCTGTTTACTTACGGTAGACAGGTTTTTTGTAGCTATTATTTTGGACATTCATTCTAAGAAAAGGGGAGGATGTCAGCGGATGAGCATAATCGATACGCATTGCGACCTTCTATACAAAATGTTTTTGGATAGAAAGGTGCAATTTGCGGAAGGGAATGGAGACGCCGATGTTTCCTACACCAGGCTGGTTAAAGCGGGCGTCGTCCTTCAATGGTTTGCCATTTATTTGCCGGACAACCCTGCGTATTATTCGTTCGATCATGTATTGACCTGCATTGATTTGTTTCGCACCCGAATTGCCGCCTGCCCCCAGGTTGAATTTATCAAGAGCCGCCAAGATTTCGATAAATTGCTGAAAGATAAGCGGAAGCTGGGAGCCATGCTCACGCTGGAAGGGGTCGAAGGACTCGCCGCCAACATGGGCAACTTGCGAACGGCTTATGATTTGGGAGTGCGGAGCATAGGAATTACATGGAATCATGCCAATTGGGCGGCTGATGGAGTAGGGGAACCGCGGCAAGGAGGATTCACTGTCCGTGGCAAGCAATTCATTAACGAATGTGACCGTCTTGGAATCATTTTGGATGTTTCTCATCTGTCGGAGAAAGCTTTCTGGGAGCTTTGCGAACAGTCTTCCCGCCCGTTTATCGCTTCTCATTCCAACGCCTACCGTATATGCCCACATGTGCGTAACCTGAAGGATGATCAAATTCGGACAATCATTGAGAAGAACGGCAGAATAGGCATAACCTTCGTACCGGCCTTCGTTCGTGCAGAGCATCCCCAGATCAAGGATCTTCTTCTGCATATCGAGCATATTTGCTCATTGGGCGGGGAGAATTGCGTCGGCTTTGGCTCGGATTTCGACGGTACCGATCTTAAAATTCCCGGATTGGAGAATCCCGCGCATTATTGTCAGCTGGTGGATGAACTTCATAAGCGGTACACGACCGAACAGGCGGAGCGGTTTCTGTCCGGAAATTGGAAAACCTATCTGCTCAAGAACCTGCCGGAATAGAGTAGAGAATGAAATATCGTTCTAATTTCGATATGCATTTGATCGAAAATAACTATTTAAAGCGTTGTTTGTCGCCCCTTGCTTTTTGGCAATTAAAGGCGTAAAATTGGGTGAGCGCATTATAATCTTTTTTGCCGACTTGTAAAGTTAAAATTATATTAACAGCGACCTTGCTCTGTTTAATGGCCAGAGAACGGCCGATCCGGAAAGGTTGGGACATCTTGAGAAACAGCATCATTAGGATGCTTTTTTTGTCATAATTTTGTGATGATACAGTGATGAGCTAAAAGGGGTGGACCTTGTGATTGATCAATTGTCTTGGAAGATTGGGGGACAACAAGGCGAAGGCGTGGAGAGCACGGACCGGATTTTCTCTACCGCATTGAACCGACTAGGTTATTATTTGTACGGATACCGCCACTTTTCCTCACGGATTAAGGGCGGCCATACCAATAACAAGATTCGGATCAGCACGAAGCCGATTCGGGCTATTTCGGATGATCTGGATATTCTGGTTGCCTTCGATCAGGAGAGTATTGATTTAAACGCTGCGGAGCTTCGCCCGAACGGGGTTGTGGTGGCTGACGCCAAATTCAACCCGGTTATCCCGGACGGAGTTTCTGCGCGTTTATTTGCCGTTCCGATAACGGCGATTGCTGAAGAGCTGGGAACCTCTCTGATGAAGAACATGGTAGCCTCCGGCGCTTCCTGGGCTCTGCTGGGGCTTCCGCTAGACGTATTCAACAAAGCGGTTGAAGAAGAGTTTGGCCGTAAGGGAGCCGCGGTCGTAGAGAAGAACCTGGAAGCGGTCAAGCGTGGGGCCGACTTCATTCTGGATCAAGCCGGAGGTCCTCTGCCGGAATTTCAGCTAGCTCCGGCCGACGGCAAGCAGAAGCTGTTCATGATCGGCAACGATGCCATCGCTTTGGGCGCATTGGCGGCAGGCTGCCGATTTATGCCGGCTTATCCCATCACCCCCGCTTCCGAGATTATGGAATATTTGATCAAGGCACTGCCTAAATTCGGCGGCACGGTCATCCAGACGGAGGATGAGATAGCTGCCGTATCGATGGCTATCGGAGCCAATTACGGCGGAGTCCGCTCCATGACCGCTTCCGCAGGTCCCGGCTTGTCTCTCATGATGGAGGCGATCGGACTGGCCGGCATGACCGAGACGCCTGTTGTTATTGTGGATACTCAGCGCGGCGGTCCGTCCACGGGCTTGCCGACCAAGCAGGAGCAAAGCGATGTTAATGCGATGATCTACGGCACCCATGGGGAAATTCCGAAGATCGTCATCGCTCCCAGCACCGTTGAGGAATGCTTCTACGACATGATTCAGGCATTCAACCTGGCCGAGAAGTACCAGTGTCCGGTCATTGTCATGACCGATTTGCAGTTAAGCATGGGTAAGCAATCCGCAGAGCCTCTGGACTATAACCGGATAGTCATTGATCGCGGAAACCTGCTCCGGGATGTGCCGGAACGTGAAGACGGCACCCTATTCAAACGTTACGCTGTAACGGAGGATGGCATTTCTCCAAGGGTTCTGCCTGGAATCAAGAATGGAATTCACCATGTTACCGGTGTGGAGCATGATGAGGTAGGGCGTCCTTCGGAGAGCCCCGTCAACCGCAAGAAGATGATGGAGAAACGGATGGAAAAGCTGAAGCATATCAAGGTGGAGCAGCCGATTCATGTGGATGCGCCGCATGAAGATGCGGATATGCTGATCATCGGAATGGGCTCCACTGGAGGAACGATTGACGAAGCTCGCGGCAGACTTGCATCCGAAGGGATCAAGAGCAATCATTTAACAGTCCGCTTGCTGCATCCGTTCCCGGTTGATGAGCTCAGACCACATATTGAGAAGGCAAGTAAAATCGTCGTCGTTGAAAATAACGCTACGGGGCAGCTTGCGTCGCTTATTAAGCTGCATTTTGGCTGCGCCGACAAAATTCATAACGTGTTGAAATATAATGGCAATCCGTTCCTTCCGTCGGAAATTCATAAAGAATGCAAGGGGCTGATCGCATGGCAACATTAAAAGATTTTCGAAATAACGTTAAGCCAAACTGGTGTCCCGGGTGCGGCGATTTCTCCGTACAAGCCTCTATTCAACGGGCTGCCGCCAATTTGGGGCTGGAGCCGGAGCAGCTGGCTATCGTATCCGGGATCGGATGCTCCGGCCGGATCTCCGGATATATTAACGCTTACGGATTCCATGGCACGCACGGAAGGGCGCTGCCGATCGCGCAAGGCTTGAAGATGGCCAACCGCGATCTGACCGTTGTGGCGGCGGGAGGAGACGGAGACGGATTTGCCATTGGCATGGGCCATACCATTCATGCCATTCGCCGCAACATCGATATCACTTATATCGTAATGGACAACCAAATTTATGGCTTGACCAAGGGCCAGCCCTCCCCGCGCAGCGCGGAAGGCTTCAAGACGAAAGGTGCCCCTCATGGTGCTATCGAAATCGCGCTGGCTCCCTTGGAGTTGGCATTGGCCGCAGGTGCAACCTTCGTCGCTCAATCCTTCTCCAGCAACTTGAAGCAGTTGACATCATTAATCGAGCAGGCCATCAATCATAAAGGATTCGCATTTCTGAACGTATTTAGCCCTTGTGTCACATTCAACAAAATCAATACCTACGATTGGTTCAAGCAAAATATTGTAGAGATTGATGATATTCCGGATTATGATCCGTCCAACCGGGCGATGGCCATGATGAAGCTGATGGAAACGAACGGCATGCTTACGGGCCTGATCTATCAAGATACCAACAAGAAGAGCTATGCCGATATGGTCACCGGATTCAAAGAGGAGCCGTTGGCGCATCAGGACCTCAAAATTAGCGAAGAAGACTTTGACAAGCTGCTGGCGGAATTCAAATAATTTTACGGATAATTTATTTACAAGGTTACCGGGCTCATGATTTGGCTTGCCGATCATGAGCCTTTTTTAGCATTCCGATGTCACGGCTTTGGCAAAAAATTTGTTCCTTTTTTGTCTTCGTATACGGTACAATGGTATAATGGATTGGATAAGATTTTGATGAGAGGAAGAGCTGTATAATGAATAACCAGCCGAAGGCAACCGAGAAGGATTATTCCATATACTTTCAGCCCCCCTCTTTGAAGGAAGCCAAGAAACGCGGGAAGGAAGAAGTCAAGGTTCACTATGATTTCTCCATTCCGGAATCGTTGAAGGGCTTCGGGGAAGGCAAGTTTTATATGATCCGTACTTACGGATGTCAGATGAACGAGCATGACACTGAAACGATGAAGGGAATGCTCGATCTGATGGGCTTTCAGTCTACGGAGGATAAGCTGGAGGCGGACGTTATTCTGCTGAATACTTGTGCCATTCGCGAGAATGCCGAAGACAAGGTATTCGGAGAATTGGGGCATCTGAAATCCTTGAAGGCGGAGAAGCCGTCGCTTATTCTTGGAGTCTGCGGATGTATGTCTCAGGAAGAAGCGGTTGTTAACCGGATCATGCAGAAGCATCCTTTCGTCGATATGATTTTCGGGACCCATAATATCCACCGTTTGCCAAACCTGCTGCAGGATGCAACCTTCAGTAAAGAAATGGTCGTGGAGGTATGGTCCAAGGAAGGGGATATCATCGAGAACCTTCCGAAGAGACGCGAAGGGGTCCGGGCTTGGGTTAACATTATGTATGGCTGTGACAAGTTCTGTACGTACTGTATCGTTCCATATACACGCGGTAAGGAACGGAGCCGCCGCCCGCAGGATGTGCTTGCCGAGGTTCGTGATCTGGCCCGGAAGGGATTCCAGGAGATCACTCTGCTTGGCCAGAATGTGAATGCCTACGGGAAGGATTTTGAGGATATCGAGTATTCATTCGGAGATCTAATGAATGATATCCATAAGATCGATATTCCCAGAGTCCGTTTCACCACTTCCCATCCGCGGGATTTCGACGATCATCTGATTAAGGTGCTGAGCCAGAAGGGAAATCTAATGGAGCATATCCATTTGCCGGTTCAGTCGGGCAGCTCGCAAATTTTGAAGAAGATGAGCCGCAAGTATACACGGGAAGGCTATCTTGAGCTGGTCCGCAAAATAAGAGAAGCTATTCCGGACGTAGTTCTCACAACGGATATCATTGTCGGATTCCCGGGTGAAACAGATGAGCAATTTGAGGAAACAATGTCTCTGGTTAAAGAAGTAGGCTTTGATTCCGCATTTACGTTTATCTATTCCCCCAGGGATGGGACTCCGGCCGCAGCCATGAAGGATGACGTGCCTGAATCCGTGAAGAAAGAGCGGCTTTACCGTTTGAACGAGCTCATGACGGAGCTTAGCAAGAAGAGCAACGACAAGCTGTTGGGTCAAGTTGTAGAGGTGCTTGTCGAAGGAGAAAGCAAGACGAATCCGGATGTGCTCTCCGCCCGGACACGCACGAACAAGCTTGTGCATTTTGCCGGAACCCGGGATCTGATTGGGAAACGGGTTCACGTTCGCGTGGTCGAAACACAGACATGGCTGGTTAAAGGGGAATTGGTGCCCGATTCCGTCCGCACCGCCATATAGATAATGTGCCTGCATTATTACGAACAAGGGGATGAATTTGATGAGCGGAAAGGCTCGTGTTCTTAAGAACGGGATGCATCAATACGATACTAAAGATTTGATTATACGGGATGATATTATGGAGAAGGCCAAAGAGCTGGCCGCATTGATCTCCACATCAACAGAGGTTCAATATTACAAAAAAGCAGAGATGCAAATCCGCAATAACGATCATGTGCAGAGCTTGATTAAACAAATCAAGAAAAAACAAAAAGAGGCCGTAGCCTTCGAAAAGACATTTCGCAACCCGGAAATGGTCAAGAAAATCGAAGGAGAAATCGAAGCACTGCAAAATGAGCTTGATGGGATTCCTATCGTAAGTCAATTTCAACAAACTCAGCATGATATCAACTACCTGCTTCAAATGATTATGGGGGTCGTCAGAGACACGGTATCCCAGAAAATTGAAGTGGAACAGGCGCAAGCGGAGGAGCCTGCTAACTGCAGTGATTAAGAAGAAGTTTCCGGATGAACCGGACAGCACTTAAAGGAGGTTTGCCCTTCTCTTTAGGTGCTGTTTTCTATTGTTGGAGAGGAGTGGAAGGATGGGCGGCGCGGATCAACAAGCCCTGCTGTACAAATTGAATGAACGCCCCAAAGGAACGGTGCTTTGGTTGTCCGCCATTCAATGGTTTATTTTCATGCTGGCAAATTTTATTACCGTTCCGCTTGTTCTGGGGCTTACTCTGGGCTTAAGCGGGGAGGAAATATCGTTCTACACCAGCCGGACGCTGTTTCTGTGCGGGTTGATCGGGGCAATCCAGGTCATGTTCGGACACCGGCTCCCGATTATAGAGGGGCCTGCCGGAATGTGGTGGGGAGTTTTCCTGGTGCTAATCACTATGAACATGCAGATGGGAGGCACGACGCAAACTTTGCTGGCCGAGCTGGAGATGGGCCTTATCGTGAGCTCATTAGTGTTTATCCTGTTGGCTGTATTCCGGCTGCTTAACCGGTTAAGGGCGTTGTTTACACCTGTCGTTACCGGCACTTTCCTTGTATTGCTGAGTATGCAGGTTTCGAAATCATTAGTGGAGGGAGTTCTCGGAATCGGATACGAGGGGAGCGACCAGGTGATTCCGAAGATCGTTCTACTCTCTCTTCTGCTGATTTCATTCACGGTCGGAATCATGATGAAGGCTAAAGGGATGCTTCAAAGCATGGCGGTATTGATCGGTTTAGGCACCGGCTGGCTGCTATACGCCCTTCTCGGGATGGTGCGATTCCCGGAGGAGCAGGCTCCATGGGCAGCTTTGCCGCAGGTATTCCCCTTCGGGGTCCCGCAATGGAATACTGGAATTGTCATAACCTGCGTCATTACGTCGGCGATCTTGCTGTCCAACCTGATCGCGAGTATACAGGTGTTCGCCTCGGCCGCTGATGAGAAGGTGACCGATTCCATGATCAACAGAGGCTCCTTCATGACAGGAATCGGAACGCTGCTGGCCGGCCTGTTCGGCACGGTTGCGGCGGTGCCATTGACGGCCGCAGCCAGTATGGTCGTTCTTACCCGTATTGCTTCGAGGCTGCCCTTCCTGCTGGCGTCCATCGGATTTATCGTGCTGGGCCTTCTACCCAGAGTGGGGCAATGGCTGAGCACCATTCCGCAGCCGGTAGGCTACGCTATTCTGTTTACCGTATTCGGGCAGTTGCTCGGGTTCGGACTTAGAGATTATAAACGGATGGAATTGAACTTGAAGGACCTGTTCATCATTGGATTTTCTCTGCTGTCAGGCGTAGGCCTTATGTTCGTGCCGGGTTCGGCTTGGGCGAATCTGCCTTCGGTGTTCGGCTATATTGTTGGAAACGGATTGATTGTTGGAGTCACTCTGTCCATAGTGTTGGAGCACGTTGTGTTTAAACGAAAACAACAGGCGGAGTAATTATTACTCGCTTATCGTATTTCAGTGTAGTGCTGAAGCGATTTAAAGACAGATTTTATTCCTTAATGAAGAAGGACCGGGATCATCACATCCCGGTCCTTCTTGTGAGAGAGGCCGCGCGAAAAAGGTTAGCCGACACACTGTCAGGTTGCAGAAGAATATTTCGAAGGCTATGCCACACTTAGTAAGGCATTCAATGCATGCTAACGGTTCTAACTTCATTCACTTCCTGAATCAAGGTCATTAATTGCTGCAGAGTAAGGTGGCTCGGAAGACGGACCACCATTTCCAGCTCGATGACCGGGTCCTCTTTCTTGGACCATTTCTCGGCCTGGAAGTTAAGAATGGCGATGCTCTTGTCGGCCAGAATCCGCTGCAGGGATTCAACAGCTCCCGGTTGGTCTTCCATACGGACCACCAATTGCTCAGTCTTGGGTCCTTCCAGCCAATTAAAGCGGCCGTGCAGCAGAACCTGCGCAATGAGAATCAACACGGTTACGCTGATTCCGATCCAATACAGCCCCGCCCCTATGGCCATGCCAATTCCGGAGGTAGCCCAGATGCCGGCCGCGGTGGTCAAGCTCTTAACGGTTTGGCGCTGAAGGAAGATCATTCCGGCCCCCTAAAAACTGACGCCGCTAACGACTTGGGCGGCAATACGGGAAGGATCCAGACTTAAATTATCCCAGCCGATCTGATCCTGAAACCCGTATTTGGAGACGAGAATCATCAATGCAGCGCCTACAGATACCATAAAATGAGTTCGTATCCCCGCATCCTTCATCCGGTTTTTCCTCTCATATCCAATGAGAGCCCCGCATATTCCGGCAACCGTAAGGCGGAGGAGGGATGCTGCCAGCATGTTCATCACTTCCTTTTGCACAAGATATAGAATTCAAATATACGTCCGACGGGTCAGAAAAAGAACAGACAGGGCGATGACGAAGGAATGGTTAGTATTATACTATAAAATGTAAAAAGGAATAAAGGAAAGAAAAAGGGTTGGCTTCTTCAGCTTGGTGTGAGAGCTATACCACAGATAAGCTATAATAAGAAATAACGGCAACCTCTATTATGGCTCAAAGCCTATTTTTGCAACCGTGTTTACAAGAGATCGATATTCATACACAATATAGCAAATAAAGGGAAATTCTTCTATTCGATTGTTTTCCGGAACTCGTTCCAAAACTATTTAATGAAGGAGGCCGCAAGGTGGATACCATTCCGGATCATTTGCAGAATGGCTTGAAGATTCTGTTCGTGGGATATAATCCGAGCCTGAAATCAGGCGAAACCGGACACCATTATGCCAATCCGAATAACCGTTTCTGGAGAGTGCTGTTTGCCGCCGGGTTAACTTCCAGATTATATTCCCCGGAAGAGGATGGAAAATTGCTCGAGCTCGGGTATGGCTTTACCAATATCGTGGAGCGGCCGACCAGGACGGCGGCGGAAATCGGGAAGGAGGAGTATGAGGAAGGACGTCTTAAGCTGCGTGTCAAAATTGAAAAATATCGGCCGCAGATCGTTTGTTTTGTCGGCAAAGGGGTCTATCAGCAATACAGCGGGAAAAAGAGCGTCTCCTGGGGAGTCCAGACGGAAGCGTCTGTCCCCGGAGTCGTTGATTTCGTAGCCCCTTCAACGAGCGGGCTTGTACGAATGAGCCTGGAGGAATTGACCGCAGTATTCCATCAGTTGAAGAAGCACCTATAGCACTGAACAAAAATCCAAAGACGCCAAAAAGAAAGGAAGAAGAGAAATGAAAGTAGGAGTCATTTCCGACACACATATGCCCCGTTTTGCGAAGCAGCTGCCGAAAGCGGTAAGAGAAGGACTCGAAGGAGTAGACTTAATCCTCCATGCAGGGGATTGGCAATCGATGTGGGTATATGACGAATTAAGCCTGATCGCGCCTGTGGAAGGAGTTGCCGGCAACACGGACGGCTGGGATATTTATGACCGGTTTGGCCGCCGGAAGGTTATTCAGCTTGGCGGATTCAAGATCGGTCTCGTTCACGGGGACGGCGTCGGCAAGACGACGGAAATCCGGGCATTCGAAGCTTTTAAGGAAGATGCCGTCGATGCGGTCATCTTCGGACATTCGCATGTTCCACTCAATATTAGGCATGAAGGGGTATTGCTGTTTAATCCCGGTTCCCCGACGGACAAGCGCAGGCAGCCGTTATATTCGTTCGGACTAATGACGCTCGGGGAAGAAATCAAGGCCGAACACGTCTTTTTTGAAAGCAAGGATTATAAGAACTAAGGCGGCCAATCCGGATGGGGCTATTCTATTTGGCGATGACAACATAGAACCTATTGCCATTTCCGATATGAATAAAATCTCGTCCTGCCAAATATTAGTTATAGAGTAGGCCTGTTTTACGGCCGATATTCACCGGGAAAAGAAAAATTGTAAATAATATTCTTAGTTGATATTTTATATTGAAATATTATTTCCCGGTGTTATAATTGTATCAACTGAAAGCGATGACAAAACGGTACCGGAAGCTTACGAGAACGGCTTCTTGCTTCAAGTCATTGGTTAAGACCAGTTGTAAGAAAAGGATGTGGCAGAAAATGAATTCGCATCTTCGTTATTCCGCGCAGCCGAACACAATCTATGGGTTGACGGCCGCTTTTCGCCTGTTGGACGATGAAGTGGACAGAGGGGAGATTCCAGGAGGGGTCGCTCTGGTCACTCATCAGGGCAAAGTAGCCGGCTCCTATGCCGCCGGATATGCCGTCGATCATGGCGGGGAGAAGGTAAGGGCCGAGGAAACGACGATATACGATTGTGCTTCCTTGACGAAGGTTACGGTAACCCTTCCTTTAGTGCTGCAGAGCATAGGTTATGGACTGGTTCGGCTGGATGATCCGGTGGCCCGGTTCCTGCCCGAATTCGGAACGAACGGGAAAGAGCATATTACGATCAGGCATCTGTTGATTCATACCTCGGGACTGCCGGCGCATCAGAAATTTTACCTGCATGGCTGGACACCGGAGGAGATCATCGGAGCCATTTGCAGACTCCCTCTGGAATACAAGTCCGATTCGAAAATCGTGTACAGCGACCTCGGGTATATGCTTCTGGGGCATATC
Source organism: Paenibacillus sp. 32O-W (assembly GCF_007679495.1). Classification (GTDB taxonomy): domain Bacteria; phylum Bacillota; class Bacilli; order Paenibacillales; family NBRC-103111; genus Paenibacillus_L; species Paenibacillus_L residui. Next base: position 20,900 of record NZ_VEGP01000003.1, read on the forward strand.
GCTGCCCAAGTATTTGGAGATTCCCTGGATCGGGTGGCCAGCGAGCAGATTTTCAATCCGTTGGGCATGAAGGACACCGCATACTGCCCTCCGGAAGATTGGAAGCCGCGGATAGCGGCTACCGAATACACTGAGCTGCTGGAACGATGCAAAAGAGGCGAGGTTCACGATGAGAACGCCTATGCGATGGGAGGAATTAGCGGTCACGCCGGTTTATTCTCCACCGCAGGCGATCTGGCAAAGTACGCCATGATGTGGCTGAACGGAGGACGAACGGAAGACGGCCGCGCGGTGATTCCCGAGGCTTGCGTCCAAGTATCTATAGGGACCCATACCCGTGCATTATCCGGCCGCAGAGGGCTGGGCTGGGTGTTGAAGGGTGACAAAATGGATGTATCCGGTGATCTATTCTCGGATTCCGCCTATGGCCATACCGGATTTACGGGAGTCAGCCTGACGATAGACCCGGAGCGTGACATCAGCGCCATTCTGCTGACCAACCGGGTGCATTACGGAAGAGACAAATCGGTGGCCCGGTTAAGAGCATGCTTTCATAATGCGGTTGCAGCATCCTTTTGACCCAACATTCGCGGAACATTCTTACCCCACAGTCTTTCAGAAGAGGTTCGGAAATAATAGGAGGCCATAACCTATGATCGCTTACCGAAGCTATAAGCCTGGAGACGAATCGTCCATTGTTGAACTCTGGAACCGGTGTTTGACTTGCGACCCGGTGACCGACGAGAGATTTCGCAATCTCGTGCTGCTTGACGCCAATTTTGACCCCGAAGGCCTGCGAGTGGCACAATCCGGCGACCGCCTGCTCGGCTGCGTCTATGCCGTTCGCCGTCTTCTCCCAATGCATGGAACGGATTTGGAGCCTTCCTCCGGATGGATCCCGTTCTTCTTCGTGGCTCCCGAGGCCAGGCGGCAAGGGGTCGGGACCCGGCTGTTGAATGAAGGCTTGCTATGGCTGCAATCTTTGCAGCGGACGCAGGTCTATTTTGCGTCGTATGCGCCCAATTATATCGTTCCGGGCTTGGATGAAGCCCATTATCCGGAAGGCTATGCATTCTTGCTGCACAACGGGTTTACCCGGCTCTATTCGCCGGTGGCGATGGATTATTCGCTGGTCGGGCTGAGCGTGCCGGAGGACGTTTCGGTTCTGAAGCAGAAGCGGATGGAGGAAGGGTATGTGTTCCGCCAGGCGCAGGACAGGGACTTATATGAACTTATTCAGTTCGCCACGGGTGTTTTCAATCCGGATTGGGGAAGAGCGATTCGGGAGGGGGTGCTTCGCGGCCTTCCGTTGTCCAATATCCATATTGTGCGAGACCGCGGCAAGCTGGTCGGTTTCAGCATGCATGGCGGGTATGAGGGCGTCGCCGAGCGCTTCGGTCCTTTCGGGGTAGACCCTGGCCAGCAGGGCAAGGGTTTGGGCAAAATTCTGCTGTACGATTGTCTGGTATCCATGAGGGCTCAGGGACTGCATGGGGCGTGGTTTCTCTGGACGGGAGAACAAACCGCCGCAGGCCATTTGTATAAAAAAACGGGCTTTACGGTCACCCGAACCTTCCATGTCATGTCCAAACCTCTATAGGACATTATCCAAATAATATATCGTAAAGGAGAATGAGAACGATGAGCGGTGAGAAGAAATCCCATATTTTGGCGATTAGCGCACATGCGGGGGATATGGATCTGACGGCGGGCGCGGTGTTGACCAAATATACCCAGGAAGGCCATAAAGTGACGATGCTGCACCTGACACCAGGGGAGAAGGGGCATCCCCGGCTTACCCCCGATGAATACCGCAAGCAAAAAATCGAAGAGGCTTATCAATTCGCGGACATTATTGGTGCTGAGGTGCGTTTTTTTGACTATAAGGATGCCGAGCTGCCGGTGGACGAAAAAATTAAATACGAGGTAGCGGACGTTATACGGGAGGTGAAGCCGGACATCATTATTACCCATTGGAAAGACAGCATACATAAAGATCATTCCAACACTTATTCCATCGTACAGGATGCGCATTTTTACGCCGCGTTAAAAACGATTGAAAGAGAGCTTCCGGCCCACTATACCCGACGCATGTATTTCGCCGAGAATTGGGAGGATATGGAGGGGTTCGAGCCGGAGGTCTTCGTCGATATTCCCGAGGATGCTTTCGAGACGTGGGTCAAGGGCATGAATGCCTACGCTTTTGCACGGGGTGAAACCTACGGATTCCCATACATTGAATATTATAAGGCGTTAACGATCGTGCGGGGAGCCCCGGTCAATTTCAAACGGGCCCAGGCGTTCGCCGTGCCCAAAGGAGCTTTGAACAGACGTTCCCAATGGCTGGATTGATCAGCTTATAATTTTATGGAGTACTAAAGATAGAAGCGTTTTCCAGACATAAAAGGTTGCTCCCGGGAACTGGCAATGAAAAGTCAAAAAACGGCCCATTTTCCGTTCTTCATAGGGGCCGTTTTTTCTGTATAATATTAAAGGCGGATTGTTTAACTGGAAAGGAAGAGAGTTGGAGAATGAAGATTCTAGGAGCAATAGAAGCGGGGGGGACGAAGTTTGTCTGCGGGATCGGTACCGAGTCCGGGGAAATTTTGGACAAGGTCAGTTTTCCGACGACTACTCCGAATGAAACCTTGGCTCAGGTGGAGGAGTATTTCCGTAACAAGACTATAGCCGCACTTGGAATCGGTTCCTTCGGTCCCATTGACCCGCGTCCGGGAAGCCCGACTTACGGTTATGTCACAAGCACCCCGAAGCCGCATTGGGGCGGTTTTAATCTTCTGGGAGAGCTCCGCAAGCATTTCGATGTTCCGATAGGCTTCGATACGGACGTGAATGGAGCCGTACTAGGCGAGGCCAAATTCGGGGCGGCCCGGGGGCTGGATAATTGCCTGTACATAACGGTTGGAACGGGAATCGGGGCAGGGGCTTTGGTCAACGGTCAGCTCATCCATGGCCTGTCGCATCCGGAAATGGGGCATATTATCGTACGCAGACACCCGCAGGACCAGTATGAAGGACATTGTCCCTATCATAAGGACTGCCTGGAAGGATTAGCCGCGGGACCGGCGATAGAGGCGCGCTGGGGTGTGAAGGGATCGGAGCTGGGAACCGATCACCTGGCTTGGGCTATCGAGGCCGATTATCTGGCCCAGGCCCTCGTTAATTACATTCTCATACTGGCCCCGCAGAAGATCATTATGGGAGGCGGCGTCATGAAGCAGCAGCAGTTATTTCCTCTTGTCCGCAGCCGGCTTCTTGAATGGCTTAACGGCTATGTCCAGCATGAGGCCGTTCTGAACGCTGCGGAGGATTACATTGTGCCGCCTGGTCTGGGAGATAACGCGGGCCTCTGTGGAGCATTGGCTCTCGCTGCGCAAGCATGACCTGGAGACAGGAGCGCAATCGGCAATGACTAATCAAATGGGATATGTATTTCTGCCGATTCGGGCGACCGCGGGACGATAACCTGCCGAGACCCGGTACAAGTATAAGTATCCGGGGTTGGTAGCCTGGTTCAATAAATGAGCGCTGCGGGTGGCCCCGCGCCGGCGATGCCGGTTCAGTGACATAATGATACCGGCCGCATCTCTTATCCCGATCCCATGGCCGAAATACAGCCCGTTGCCGAGATTGACGGCATTCTCCCCCTGCCACTCCGGCTTCAAGGGGTCAACATCGGGATTGTCGAAATAAAGCACGTCTGCCGGGAGGAATTCGCTTGTACGCACGGTGCGGACGGCCAAATCTCTGTCGTATTCCCAGCTAAACAGGTAGAGGTTGGCAAACAGCCGATCGAACAACTCGTCCGGAATGACGTTCAGTACCGCTTTGTAGTATAGAATGATGATGGCTGTTGCACATTCGAATGAGTACAGATGACCATTCCAATAAATATCCCGAATGGCTGCGGAGGGGCGGACATTGCCGCGCAGCCGGAATCCTCCTTGCGGGGTCAGTATCCAATAAGCCGGATTGCAGCGGGAATTGTCGAAGTCGGCAAAGCTGACATTGCTTTGTTCCATGCCGATGGATTCGTCCATAATGGAAATCCTCAGCCGGATTTCAAACTCCAGTTCTTCCGGTCTGGTATACGAATAGACCGTTTGGTGAGCAGCCATTTGGGACAAAATATGGTGTGCGGGAGCCGTCTGGCTCCAGTGCGCCGGCAGACGGTTTGGATCAACATGTACTCCAGCAATTGAAATCATGGGCTTCCTCCGGATATAATGATAGTGTTTAACAAATCATATGTGGAGGACCGTTATTTATTCATTCCTTCCATATGTTTTACGCGATTGCTCAATCGCGCTTTATGGCTGGCTCAAACGGAGCACTGTACAGAGCCTGGATAAAGGTGGTATGATTACAGTAAGGAGGGACGAGGACATGTACAAATGGGCCATGGCTGCATTATGCGCCTGTGCGGTCGTACTGGGTTTATCCGGTCTTGTGTATGCGGTAAACCAGAATGCAACGGAGATCGCTAAAGAAAAAGCGGAAGCAGAAGCTCCGGAAAATAACGCACCGGTAGATGCGGAGGCTGCTGAAGCAGTTTATAAGAAAACGTGCTTGAGCTGTCATGGGGGCAACTTGGAAGGCGGAGCCGGACCTAGTCTGGAAACCGTTGGAGCCAAGTTGGATCGCAACAAAATTCGCCTGAAAATTATGAATGGCGTAAGCCCGATGATGCCTGCTTTCAAAGGTCAGCTGGAAGACGCGGAGATTGCGAACTTGGCTGGCTGGTTGGCAGAGCACAAATAGATGCGTGACATGCAGTGGGCATTATAGTAAACATAGTTATTAAAAAGCAACGCGGGTTTATGGACCTGCGTTGTTTTTTTGTTATAAGCGGGAAAGCTAACGCTAAAGAATACACTCAAATATGCAATAGGAGGAATGATTTATGGCTAGAAGAAGGCGGCTGCTGGTTCCGGAAGCGGGACAAGGATTGAACCAGTTAAAGTCTGAGGTAATGAGGAAGGAAGGCTACCGGGTCAATCCCGCAAGGCCCGATGAAGTGAAATATGAGGTGGCTGATTCCCTTGGGATTCAAATGAACCGGGACGGCAACGGACAAATGAAAACTGAGGACGCGGGCAAAATTGGAGGAAAAATTGGCGGGGCTATGGTTAAGGAAATGATTCAGAAAGCGAAGGAGCAGTTGAACCGAAAGTGAACTCGTTCAGCTTAGCTGAACATCGAGTAATCAGATGGAGACTCTACTCCACCTGATTTAGACGGCGCCGCCAGATGATACTTGAAGCCTTGCGAATAACTATATACAATGGTAGGAAAACAAAGGATGGAATCCTTTGGTTAAGGGAGCAGGGTATGAACAGAAATCAATCGGCGGGAATACTGGAAAGATTGGAGCGCCATTCTTCGCCCCGAGGCGACATTCAATTGCAAAAGCGAGGGCAGCACTTCGAAATCATCAGCAACGGAACTTTCCTGATGGCGACCTATAACGGAGCATCGGAACGGCTGTTGGTCAAAGCCGCTCTTGATTGCTGTGAGAAACCGGCTCAGGTGCTGATCGGCGGGCTCGGAGTCGGTTTTTCTCTGGCGGAAGCATTGCGGGACGATCGGGTCGAGCGAGCGACCGTCGTGGAGATCGAAGAGGCTGTTCTGGCTTGGAATCGCTCCTACCTCATGGAGTTTAACCATAATGCTTTGTACGATCCAAGAGCGGAGGCTATTCACGCCGACTTGATCGAATGGTTGGCCAGCTGCGGGAGATTATTTGATGTAATCTGTCTTGATATTGATAACGGACCGGATTGGATGGTATATGAGGAGAACGGGGCACTCTATAATAATAGCGGGCTGGCGCTGCTCGGCAGCAGGCTGAATCCCGGCGGGGTCGCTACATTCTGGAGCGCTTCCTCCGCGCCGGACTTCGAAGCACGGCTAAAAGAGTTTTTCCCCAGCGTCCAGCGAATGACGGTCGATCAACAGAAGGGAGAACCCGATTACATCTATTTGGCGAAGAAAGAATAATAGCGCAATAGATTGGCGCTCCCGAAAAACACGCGAGACAGAGGATGTCTAACATTCTCTGTCTTTTTTGTTGAAATTAAGAAAGTATCACTTTATACCTGTTCATATATTTCATCGGTAAACGCGTCTGATGTCAGCACGGAGATAGCCGTTTATCCTTGATCTTTCATGACGGAACGGTATCTGTTCACTTCCCCGCAGCTCCATTGCTCAGCATTTCTTTAACCGAGTCACACTCCGCTTCAGATTCTTTGACTGTTATTCCAACGGCTCAGTCATATTCATGCTGTGCTGGAACCAAACGTTTTCATTCTAGCGTCCTTTTGACTGTTATCCCCTTCGCTCAGTTTTCCGTCGGACTTAGTGATAAGGTCGGGGTTTTATTTTATCTGGAAGCTTTAAAGAGGAAGAACCAGTCTTTAAGATGGGGAAGTATGAACAAGTAGGCGGATTGATCAACGATAGGGGACATCTGACATCTATTCATTCTGAGGCAACGGGATAACGGTCAGAAACCGGGTGAAAAAAGGATATTCGGACGAAATTAGCAGTAAACTTCTTTCCCTTCGGTTCTGCTTTCGCTGGATATTGGCCGGAACGGGAAGAGGATGGAAATCGATGGTTTGTCATAGAACTTGACATGAAATAACTGAAATACTGAGACAATTGCCCGAATTGGAAAAGCCATCCTGCCGGATCTATGAGGATTTGGGAGGATATGGGTTGAATAAAAGGAATAGGTCAGGTAATCTTCCATCACCCCGCATGAGCCGGCCTCTGGAGAGATAATCCCGGGATATGAAGGATGAGATATCCGGGGGGGAATGTTACCATAAGACACGTACAAAAAATTAATAGAAGGGAGACAGATATGAGAAAAAAGTTAGGCACTCTGCTGCTGGCCGCTTGTCTGGGACTGACGGCAGGGTGCGGGAACGGCGGAGATAATCCCCACGCGTCCGGGACAGCCGGAGGGAACGGGAATAAGGATGTCGCTCAGAATGAAAACACGTTGGAAAAGGCGCAGCGCCAAGGTTATGTCAGTATCGGGTTTGCTAACGAGAATCCATATGCTTATGCAACCCCTGACGGGCAATTGACGGGGGAAGCCGTTGAGGTCGCCCGAGTCATTCTCAACAATCTGGGAATTGAAGAGATGGATGGCGTTCTGACGGAATTCGGGTCATTGATTCCCGGTCTGCAGGCCAAGCGGTTCGATATCATTACCGCAGGCATGTTCATTAACGAGGAGCGGAGCAAGGAAGTTGCTTTTGCCAATCCTGAGTACAGTATTGGCGAGGCGATTGCCGTTGCCAAGGGCAATCCTCATAACCTCCATAGCTATGAAGATATTAAAGAAAATCCAGAGGTAAAAGTGGCGGTCATGGTCGGCGCAATCGAAATAGACTACTTGAAGAAAGTAGGCGTCGCTGACAATCAGATCGTAACTGTACCTGATCAACCCTCTGCTATTTCCGCGCTTCAGTCCAATCGAGTCCAAGCCGTTACGATGACGGGGCCATCCCTTCAGGCAATGCTCGATTCGACCAAAGATCCCAACATAGAAAGAGTCGCCGATTTCGAACAACCGGTCATTGATGGTAAAAGTGTCCGGGGGTATGGTGCGGCTGCATTCCGTAAAGAAGATACCGCATTCCGCGAAGCCTTCAACGCTGAACTCGAAAAGCTGAAGGAATCCGGGGAATTGCTGAAAATATTGGAGCCCTTCGGCTTCACAGAAGATGAGCTTCCTGGAGACATGACTGCTGAGGAAGCGGCTAAACCGTAAGTTTATGGAACATTAAAGGAGTGGTCCTTATCGATTATTGGGCGGACTTTCTCCCGACATTAATGCGCGGTGTCAAGATAACACTGCTGGTCACGATCTATTCTACGATCTTTGCCTTTGTTATGTCGTTTATTGCCGGCTTCGGGAGATTGTCGAAATTTCGTATCATTCGATGGGTTACAGTAATTTATGTGGAGATTTTTCGCGGAACCTCTCTGCTGGTTCAATTGTTCTGGATTTATTTCGCTCTGCCGATGCTTATCGATGTCAGGGTGTCGGCCCTTATGGCATCCGTGCTGGCACTGGGCTTGAATTCCGGAGCTTATGGCTCTGAAGTGGTAAGGAGCTCTATTCTGGCCGTCCCCCGGGGACAGACGGAAGCGACGATTGCTCTTAACATGACCCCGGGACAGCGGATGAGGCTCGTGATCCTGCCTCAGGCATTTGTCCGCATGCTTCCGGCGTTCGGGAATCTGTTAATCGAGCTGTTAAAAGGGACTTCGCTCGTATCTTTTATCACGGTGATGGACCTGACTTATCAAGGAATGATCTTACGATCCTATTCCAATTACCACACCACCGAAATATTTATCATGCTGCTCGTTATTTACTTCATAATCGCGTATGTCCTGACACTCATCGTGCGCTGGTTTGAAAAAAGAGCGGCTGCAGGGAGGTCATAATCATGTGGAACTGGGATTATGCCCTGGATATCCTGCCGAAGATGCTGCATGCCCTTCCGATCACCATCGCGGCTACGCTGGCCGGTTTCGCCATTGCCTCGTTGTTCGGATTGCTGCTCGCCGTCATGCGACGTTCCCGGTATAAGCTCATATCCTATCCGGTCATCGGTTTTGTGGAATTTATCCGGAATACGCCTTTATTGGTACAGTTGTTTTTCTTGTTCTACGCATTGCCGCAATTTGGAATCGCCTTGTCCCCTTTCTTCTGTGGAGTCATTGGACTGGGACTGCATTACAGCACATATATGTCCGAGGTGTACCGGTCCGGCATTGAAGCGGTAGACCGGGGGCAATGGGAAGCCTCGACCGCTCTCAATTTTACCAAGGGTCAGATATGGCTGCGGGTCATTCTCCCACAAGCCATCCCGCCGATCATTCCGGTAATGGGAAACTATCTGATCGTCATGTTCAAGGAAACCCCGCTGTTGTCCGCGATAACCGTTGTCGAGCTGATGACGACCGCCAAATCGCTTGGCTCGCAGTCGTTCCGTTATGTGGAGGTTTTCACGCTGGCCGGTTTGTTATTCCTCGTTCTGAGCTATGCTTCATCGCTTGTAGTTCGCACATTCGAGCTCAAGCTGAATCGCAGATAGAAGAGAAGATCTGTAAGGAAATAAGGGGTTGTACTATTCATTAACCAAGTATTCATATTGAAAAAGGCGGTGATAGAAATGGAATCCGATTCCGGGATTCAAGTAATCGAAAGGGACGGTCTCTCGGCCCTGCAAGGGAAAAGTCCGGCTGGACCGGAGACGTCTTCTCCCATCGTGCGCTATCGCAAGGTCAGCATATCGTTCGGGGATCATCAAGTGCTGAACGAGATTGATCTGGATATTACCCCCGGCGAGAAGGTCGCGGTAATCGGGCCGAGCGGCTCGGGCAAAACGACGCTTGCCCGAATCTTGATGACACTTGAGGAGCCTACCTCCGGGGTGATCGAGGTGGAAGGGGAGCCATTATGGCATAAGGAGGTCAAAGGGCGCCTCGTAAGGGCGGATGAGAAGCATCTGCACCGGGTGCGAAGCAAGATCGGAATGGTATTTCAGCACTTCAACCTGTTTCCGCATATGACGATTTTGCGCAACGTGACGGAGGCCCCGATCCACGTGCTTAAGGTTCCGAAGAAGGAAGCCAGACAGAAGGCGATGGAAATGCTGGATAAGGTCGGCCTGGCCGATAAAGCGGATCAATATCCCGCCCAACTGTCCGGAGGGCAGAAGCAGCGGGTAGCGATTGCCCGAGCCCTCGTCATGCAGCCCAAGGTGATGCTGTTCGACGAACCGACATCCGCGCTTGATCCGGAGCTGGTAGGCGAGGTATTGAAGGTGATCAAGGATATCGCCCTGGAGGGAGAGATGGCCATGCTGCTGATCACTCACGAGATGGACTTCGCCAGAGACATTGCCGACCGCGTAGTGTTTACCGATGGAGGCTCCATCGTTGAGCAGGGGCCGCCCCGCCAGCTGTTCGAAAACCCGCAAAGCGATCGGCTGCAAGCTTTCCTTAGCCGGTTTCGCAACGGATACAGCGGGGGGACGTCCGCGTGAGCGAGGTCCGCTTCAGGAAACCGCAGGCAGAGGACGGGGCAAGAATATGGGAATTGGTTCGCCAAAGCCGGGTGCTCGATGTTAATTCCGTCTATTGCTACATCATGTTGTGCCGCTATTTTGCGGAAACCTGCGTCATTGCCGAGAAGGAAGGTGAGCTGACGGGATTTGTTACTTCCTGCCCCGTACCCGGGAGCCGGGACACACTGTTTGTATGGCAGATCGGAGTGGCCGAGTCCGAAAGGGGCCAGGGGGTCGGCCGGAGACTGCTGGAGGAACTTCTGAAGAGAGAAAGCTGCCGGGACATCCGGTATCTGGAAACGACCATTTCCCCTTCCAATGGTCCCTCCAGAGCGCTGTTCGCCCGGTTAACGGACAGTTTGGAAACGAAAATGGTGGAAGCCGGAGGGTTTCCGGCCCAGATGTTCCCGGGGGAGGAGCATGAAGAGGAGAAGCTGTACCGGATCGGCCCCATTGCAACGACTATTTTAAAATCATAAGGAGGAATGCCGCCGTTATGGTCCATGTTGCGGATGAAAAGAAGCCGGAATTGCATGTATTTGAAAAGCTGGAATCCGAAGTAAGGAGCTACTGTCGAAGCTTTCCCACAGTATTTGCCAAGGCGCGCAACGAGAAGCTGTGGGACCGGGAAGGACGAGAGTACATCGACTTTTTCGCTGGAGCGGGGACATTGAATTACGGGCATAACAATCCCCGGATCAAACAGAAGCTGATCGAATACTTAATGAATGACGGAGTGACTCATAGCCTCGACATGGCGACGGAAGCCAAAGAAGGGTTGCTGCAGAAATTCGAGCAAATGATTCTGTCTCCGCGCGGGATGGACTATAAAGTGATGTTCCCCGGGCCGACCGGAGCGAATTCGGTCGAAAGCGCATTGAAGCTGGCCCGTAAAATAACGGGACGTCAGACGGTCATAAGCTTCACCAACGCGTTCCACGGAATGACCCTCGGTGCCCTGGCCGTCACCGGCAACAAGTTTAAACGGCAGGGGGCCGGTGTCCCGCTTCATTATACGGTATCGATGCCGTTCGACGGATACTACGGAGAAGAGGTCGATACGACGGAGTATATCGAGCGGTATCTGGAGGACAACGGCAGCGGGGTCTCCTTGCCGGCCGCGATTATTCTGGAGACCGTTCAGGGGGAAGGCGGCATTAATGTGGCCAGCTTCGAATGGCTGCGCCGAATTGAGGACATTTGCCGCAGGTATGAAATTCTGCTTATTGTCGACGATATTCAGGCCGGCTGCGGAAGGACCGGGACGTTCTTCAGCTTCGACGAAGCCGGAATTACGCCGGATATCATCTGCCTGTCCAAGGCCATCGGAGGCTTCGGCCTGCCGTTAGCCCTCACCCTGTTCCGCTCCGACCTCGATATCTGGGAGCCGGGGGAGCATAACGGTACCTTCCGGGGCAACAATCTGGCATTCATTGCGGCAGCGGAAGCACTCGATTATTGGGAGAGCGGTTCCTTGGAGAAGGAAGTGTCGGCTAAGAGCGAGCGGGTCCGTCAGCGTCTGGAGGAAATCGTCCGCTCGAATCCATCGCTGCAGGCGGCAAGACGGGGCCGCGGGCTGTTTCAAGGAATTGCCTTTCCACAGCCTGGAATGGCCGAGGAAGTTTGCGCCGAAGCTTTCCAAAGAGGCCTCATAATGGAAACGTCCGGTCCGGACAGCGAAGTGGCGAAGGTCATGCCTCCGCTAACGGTTGGCCATGAAGCTCTGGAGCGGGGGCTGGATATTTTCCGGGACAGTGTGGATGCCGTTTCACGACGTCATGTGAAGTAATTCCGGAATTCCGGGAATGGACTTCGGACAACAGAACAGCGGGTGAACTTCAATCGGATTATGCAGCTATATTTCTTGATATCGGAATAAAGAGAGGAGAGCGGAGATAATGATTGTACGCCAATTGGATGAGATCATCGGAACGGATAACGACGTAGATACTCCTACTTGGAACAGCCGCAGGCTGCTGCTGCAGAAGGACGGAATGGGATTTTCGCTGCATGACACGATTATTAAGGCGGGAACCGAAACGTTCATTTGGTATAAAAATCACGTGGAAGCCGTCTATTGCATTGAAGGGGAAGGCGAAATAGAGGTGAAGGAAACCGGGAGGGTGTACCCGCTGAAAGCGGGAACCTTATATGCGCTGGATGGCCATGAGAAGCATTATTTGCGGGCGACCAAAGATATGCGGATGGTCTGTGTATTCAACCCGCCTTGTACGGGGCGTGAAGTGCATGATGAAGAAGGAACATACCCGGTGCTTGCCGATTAAAAAATAATTTGTGGGGAATCGCTGTTCAGGAGAAAAGAAAGGGCAGAGGAAGCAGGCGGGGACCATACTGTTAGCCCTGCCTGCGCCGCTAGCCAGGGAGTCGTCTATCGCGATTATTTCGAAGGAGGAGATTGTGATGAGTAACACGAATACGGCCTTAAATCGTAACGATAACCAGATCGACCTTTATCCATCGAGGATTCACGATAAACCAACCATTACGAGCCGCAAGGATCCGGTCGTCTATCCGGATGCCGGGTTTACCGGGCCTTTGAGCAAGGAACAGCTTGATTTCTTCGAGCGGAACGGTTATTTGTTCCTGGATTCGTTCTTCTCGGAGGAAGAGACAGCCGGGCTGAAGGAGGAGCTGAATAAAGTCTGGCAAGAAAGCGCCGACCGGCGTGTACCGGAAGTCATTCGCGAGCCGGGAGGGGATGAAGTTCGCTCCGTCTTCGCTGTACATCGTGACAATGAGATCTTCCGGGAGCTGTCGCGAAATTCCAGAATTGTAGGAGCGGTGCAGCAAATTCTCGGCAGCGAAGCTTATATCCACCAATCGCGGATCAATTTCAAGCCGGGCTTTACAGGCAAAGAATTTTACTGGCACTCCGATTTTGAAACCTGGCACGTGGAGGACGGAATGCCTCGAATGAGAGCGCTTAGCTGCTCCGTCGCTTTGGAAGACAATTATGCGTATAACGGTGCGCTTATGGTCGTTCCGGGCTCCCATAAGCATTACATCTCGTGCGTAGGCCGAACCCCGGACGAAAATTATAAATCTTCCCTGCGCAAGCAAATTTACGGGGTGCCGGACAACGACAGCCTGAAGTGGCTTGTCGAACAAGGCGGCATTGAGATGCCGACCGGCAAAGCCGGCTCCATACTGCTGTTTGACTGCAACATTATGCACGGATCCAACAGCAACATTACTCCCTATCCCAGAAGCAACGTATTCATGGTGTATAACAGCGTGGAAAACAAGCTGGTTGCGCCGTATTCCGGCCAGAAGCCGAGGCCCGACTACATAGCGACCCGCGACTAGATAAGGCGCACGCACAGCATAATCCGGACGGAAAATTCATTTCTGTCCGGATTTTTTTGAAAATATAAGAAGTATAAGTTTTCATCTATACCTGTTCTTCTATTTCATCGGTAAACGCGCCCGTCCTAAGGACGGCGATAGCCGTTTATCCTTGCGAGTAAGGGAATGATTGACCGGAAGCATCGGAGAATCGTATAATAATTGGAAAATAGTTCCTGTGATTGATCGCCTCCCGAAGTACCTGCAAGGCTACCCGATAAGGACTTGGAGGAAAGAACCATGAAGAAGCTTGGGATCAACTCCCCTTACACCTATGCGCTTGGAATGCTGGCCATGATGATTCCCGTTCAGGCGTTCAGCTCCTTCTACAGCTATTATTATATTGACAAGCTGGGACTGGGAGTAGGTTTGGCTACTTTGGCCCGCACTATCTATATGGTGTGGGATGCGGTGAATGATCCGATTCTCGGGTATTTGTCCGACGGCACCAGAACCCGTTGGGGGCGCCGCAAGCCCTGGATTATGGCGGCCATCCCTTTATTTATGGCTTCTTTTGTCTTCATTTTTTCCGCTCCGCAGGGGATGGGGGACCGGCAGCTTTTTACATGGTTTCTCATTGCTCTTATTGTTTATGAAAGCGTTGCCGCCATCCTGTGGGTAAATTACGGCGCCCTGTTTCCGGAGCTGTTTCGCGGAGACCGGCTGCGGGCCAAAGCTTCGGCGATTCAGCAAGGCTATCAGATTGTGGCGATCCTGATAGGCACAGCGCTTACTCCGGTCATATTTGCCTGGATCGGTTTTTCCGGTATGGCCTGGATCTATGCCTCTGTTTTCGCTGTATTGATGCTCCTCTGCATGATGACTGTGCAGGAAGATGAAGAAGCGCGGAAGGAACCCCCGCTCAAGATGCTGGCCGCTTTCCGCGAAACCTTCAAGAACAAGACGTTTTGGATATTTAATATCGCCAACTCTTTCGCCCAAACCGTCAATGGTCTCCTCAGCTCGGCGATCCCCTTCTATGCCAAATATTCGCTTCATATTCCCGAATCTCAGGTTTCTGTGCTGCTCGCGGCCGTTTTTCTGTCGGTTATCCCTCTGGTTGCTTTTTGGTATTGGGTCGTCCGCAAGCTCGGCGGGCTCAGAGGCTGGCGCTTCGCCTTGCTTGTCTATGCGCTATCCGTTATTCCGTTATGGTTTGCGAAGGGGCTCGGGGGAGGCATTGCGGCGGGAATTGTCGTTGGGCTGGGAATGTCCGGTTTTCTGGTTACTCCTGCTGTCCTGAATGGACAAATTGTGGACCGCGATTATGAGAAAACCGGACGCCGAAGAGAGGGCATTTATAATGCGGTGGGGGGATTTATCACCCGTTCCAGCGGCTTGCTGTCGGCCCTCGCCTTCTGGTGCGTCGGCTTGCTGTTCGGCTATGTCAGCGGGAACGACCCCGGTCCGAATGCGGATCAGGCGTTCCGGACCTTGATCAGCGTGATTCCCTTCCTTCTGCTTACTATCTCGTACTTGGTATCTTTATTGCTTAAAGCCAGCGACAATCCAACCCGTCACACGGAATAGGAGGGAAAGCATGAAGCGATCTTTAATCATCAATTGCGATGATTTCGGCCAGTGCAAGGCAGCGAATCAGGCCATTTTCCAGCTTCTTGAAGAAGGCAGGGTCTCCTCGGCGACGATTATGCCCCCGGCACCGGAATTTGCAGAGGCGGCGGCATGGTGCCGCAGCAGGCAGGAGGTCAATGTCGGTCTGCATTTGACGTTGACCAGCGAATACGACGGGCATCGCTGGCGCAGCTTGACGGGGCTGCCTTCTCTTCATGACGAGAGTGGTTATATGTACAGGACGATCGAGGAATTCGAAAGGAACGCCGAACCGAAAGCGGTTAGAGCAGAGATCAACGCCCAATTCCAGGCCGTGGCCAAGGCCGGCCTGAACATATCGCATGTGGACAACCACATGGGCAGTCTTTACGGCTTGGCCACCGGTAAGACCTATCTCCCGGTCGTCTTCTGGGAATGCGCCAAGAGAAAACTGCCCTTCCGCATCTTTCGCAAGATTTACGCCAAGGATGACTTCCTGGCCTCCATTCCCAACGCGGAGCAGACGCTGGCCGGCATTGTCGCTCTTGCGGATACGCTGGGCGTCGGGATGCCGGATTATTTGCTCACCCATCCTTACCATGTAGAGGAGGGCGAGACGTATGACAGCTTCAAGAAAATGCTGGTGAAGAAAGTATACGAGCTTCCCGAAGGGATAAGCGAGACGTATATTCATCCGGCCGTAGAGGATGACGAGCTCAAGAGCTTTCTGCCCTCCTGGCCCAAGAGGGTGTGGGAGCACCGTCTCATGCTGGACGACGATTTCTCATACGCGCTTAGAGATGCCAAAGTATCGCTAACGACCTACCGGTCCATACGGCCGATAGGCGGAAGCTCCCGGTTCCGCTCGGCGGCTTCGCTGTTAAAGATGCTTGTCAAAAAATGATGGGCCCATCCGAGCGACTGTCCGTAACAACGATGGGATTGTCACGGCAGGGCAAACCCGGTACAATGAATAAATTGGAGCAAAGCCGAAGCGTATAGGGGGCATCCGTTGACTGGATTAAAATACGATAAATCTAATGAAGCACATTCTTATCGCACCGAAGGGAAGGAGAGGCGGTTCCTTCCAGAGGTTCTGTTATCGGGCTCGTTCGTACTGATGATCATATTCACCCAACTGGAAGGCGGTAGGCCCTATTTGGCCGGGTTGGCTGTTTTGCTTGCAGCGGCGCTGCCCCGGATCAATCAGCGGTATTATCCTCTTCATACGACTATTCTCGGGTATATGGCCGGTTTTCTGCTATACCGGGTATTCAATCATTGGCTCGAAAGCCTTGCCTTAGGACAGGAAAGCACCGTTCTGCTGAATCGGCTGTCCCTTCTTTTGTTAGTCGCCCCAATGGTTTTGCTTTCGTTATGGTTTCGGGAGAAGCCGATTCCTTATTTGAACAAGCCCGATCTTCGAACCAAGCTGTTTTTTCCATGGATCGATTCCGGTTTTCATCAAGTTAGCGTGAAGATGTTTTTGATGCTGGCGATTCTTATTAATCTGCTGGTGTTTGCTCCTTTTGTCATGCAGCGGACCGCATTCCTCGATCTGAGCTTTGTCCTTATCGCGATATCCTTCGCCGTGATTAATTCCTTCCTGGAGGAGGTTATCTGGAGAGGGGTGCTGCTGCGGAGATTTGGAGAAACGATAGGGGCTAAACCGGCTCTGCTGGTCACGAGTCTCGGCTTCGGACTTCAGCATTACTCCCTGGGCTTCGACTGGTGGATTTGCCTATTGTTCGCCGGCGGCGGTATTTTCTACGGAGCGGTCGTCCTCCGGTCAGGCAGCCTCTATCCCGCGATCCTATGGCACGGAGTAATCAATCTGTTAATGGTATTCAGCGGTATGATCCTGTAAACCGAGTTCAAGCTAGGAGGTACAAGCCGGCATACGTCCGGATTAACCTGGAGTTCATCGGGTAAGAGACCGTGTCGCGGGTGCAGCCTTTCCTTCGCCCAGACCGGAAACAGCACAGAATGTCAGCTTGGCTACATCGTAATTCATAATTGTCAGCCCGTCGCCGATCGGAACTCCCGTGATTTTGGCCGGACGGGCTTTGATATTTTATCTGTATGCACGGTCGGAAAGCTATCCAGGCTGGGGCATTTTTCTTCCTCCAACAAAATCAGCACGAGCTTTTCAGCGGACCTCACCAGAACGCACGAACCTTCGCAAGTTTCTTAAACAGTGCAGAATTAGGCCCAACGATTCTGTAAAATTTCCCTGAGCTCTAATCCAATAAACTACAACAAGTCAGATAAAAAATCGCCATTCAATGGAATGCTGTCCGCCGCAGCGATCCTTCTTCACTTTGGTCCCGTCAGCATCATCATTAATTGTCAGAGTTATGACAGTCTTAAGCAAATAAATGTATAGGGCGGACGCCAGACATGAAGCCTCTTGCCCCGAGAAAAGGTTACTTACTCTGTGCGGATCACCGTTCCCGGAAGTAAGCTGTTGTATGAATAGTGAGGAAAAGTTGTGAACGCCCCATCCATAATCCGGGTCCGTACCTAATTCTCCGCTTATGCGTATAATGTACGAAGAGAAGTGGGGGGATGTGAGATGGAGAGCTTTTTTAAAGAGCCGCTGGAGCTGCAGAAGCTGTTGGATCAACTGACGAAGGGGCAATTTCCTTTCTCCTCGGAGCAAGGGACGGCTTCCCTGTTCCCGGATTCGAATTGGATTCAAAATTACGTTCAAAGTCTGCTGAAAGAACGTATTCCCGAGGCGGTCCCGGCTCAATGGAATCCGCAACCGGAAGTATTCGAGACCCACCGCTCCGTCTTCGTAAGGTTCGAGCTGCCGGAGGAAATTGATCCGTATATGTTGAAAATTCGTGTATACCCCGCATCATTGCAAATGGAAGGCTGGGGAGAGCGTGAATATAAAGTCAAGCTGCCTGCTCTTGTCTCTGCAAACCGGAGCAAAGCTGTGATGAAGGACGGAATTGTCGAGATCCGTATGCCCAAAACCTCGCGCAAAGGCAAAGGAAAAGAATTGTATCTCAATCTATATTGAGAGCTCAAGCCCGAACAACAACCGGACACTTAGGACCGGCGGTGACTGCTTACCCGGAGTAACTTGCAGTCCCTGCCGGCCTGCCTTCACTTCATCTCGGCCATGCACTATGTATCGCCGCAACATTTATGAAAAACAACTCGGACTTTCTCCACTAAATGAAGAAGCAAGCTGGTTTTGCCCCCGCCTAAAAACCTCTTAACACAGCCATCGAAGGGCATCTCCTCTGAAAATAAACCGTCATTTTCAACCGTCTGATGGCGCCCGTTTGAGGGTACCGGTGGCGCTTTTCCGACTTGGAGTTCTACCTTGAAAAAACCGTCTATTTTTCATTTTCTGCTGGAACCGTGCAAACGGAATGGCGCGTCTAACTGGATTTCCTACAGCTAGTATGCTCCTCTGAAAGCGAAATATGGAAACTACCTTGAAAATCCGTCTATTTTACCTTCTGCAGGCATCGTTGCAAGCGGAGCGGCACGTCTACCTTGAAAATCCGTCTATTTTCACCGTCTGCTGGTGCCGTGCAAACGGAATGGCGCGTCTAACTGTATTTTGTACAGGTAGATTCAAGCGAATGGGCGAAAATGATCAAACTAACTGGATAAACTACAGTTAAAATGGGCAACTTTGGGCGAAACGGCTGTTTTGGCGCAAACTAGCTGTAGGTTTTCCAGTTAGTTTCCATATTTCTTCTGAATATAGAAATCTAACTGTATGAAATCCATTTAGTTTTCAAATTTCACACTATTGAAGCCATTCAACTATATTCTACCTTGAAAATCCATCCATTTTCATCATCTGATGGTGTCGCGGTCAGCGGCATAGGGTCAAAATGGAAGAGTTTCCATTTACTTCAATCCCTTTCCGCCATTCACTTGAATTTACCTGTATAAATACAGTTAAATCGTCCCGAACCCATTAGAAAGCAATGGGTTTCTAACTTATATTTCGCCCGTCCAGCCAACGCTTTGAATCGATTTTCGCTCTGCGAAAGCTGAGTTATAAAGAGCAGAGCAATTCCCGAAATTGGATTGACATGACGAAATCAATCATGATACACTTCAAATCATCGTAATCATTACGATTAAACATGTGCTATAAATAAAGGAGGGTATTCAATGAATGCGCAGAAAATTCCGGTCACTGTGCTTAGCGGATATTTGGGTGCAGGGAAGACCACAATTTTAAACCATGTTCTAAACCATCGCCATGGGTTGCGTGTGGCCGTTATCGTCAACGATCTCAGTGAGGTGAATATAGATGCCGGGTTGGTGAAGGATGGAGGAGGCCTGTCCCGGACGGAAGAGAAGCTGGTGGAAATGTCCAACGGCTGCATCTGTTGTACGCTGCGGGAAGATTTACTGCGAGAAGTGGAGAAGCTGGCTATGGAAAACCGTTTCGACTACATCCTTATCGAATCAACCGGCGTTTCCGAACCGGTTCCTGTGGCCCAGACATTTACATATATTGACGAGGATCAGGGGGTAGACCTGTCCCGATTTTGCCGATTGGACTGCATGGTGACGGTCGTTGACGCGAATCGCTTCTGGCATGATTTTTCGTCCGGCGAAACTCTTCTGGAGCGCAGACAAGCTGTAAATGAAGACGATACGAGAGATGTTGTCGACCTATTGATCGATCAGATTGAATTTTGCGATGTATTGATCCTGAATAAATGTGATATGGTGGCGGAAGAGGACCTGGAAGAGCTGGAGCAAGTGCTGCGCAAGCTTCAGCCGCGTGCCCGACTCATTCGAACCGTTCAGGGGAAGGTCGATCCGGCGGAGATACTGAATACCGGCTTGTTTGATTTTGAGAAGGCCAGCCAGTCTGCCGGCTGGATTCGGGAACTGGGGAACGGCTTCCATACGCCGGAGACGGAAGAGTACGGTATTTCTTCGTTCGTATATGAACGAATCAGGCCGTTTCATCCGGGGAGATTGATGGAATGGATGGAGGATTGGCCCGTAGAGATCGTTCGAGCCAAGGGAATTATGTGGCTCGCTACCCGTAACGATTACGCACAAAGCATCAGCCAGGCCGGTCCTTCGATCCGATTCGGGCCGGCCGGATATTGGGTTGCGGCTTTAAGCGAAGAAGAAAGGCGTGAAATCTTGCAGGAAGAAGCCGAACTGGCCCGAGACTGGGACCCGGCATATGGGGACAGGGTCAATAAAGTGGTCTTCATCGGGATCGATATGGATAAGGATAAGCTGATCGCTTCCTTGGACCGTTGTCTACTGTCCGACGAAGAGATGAACGAAGATTGGAGCGATTTCCCGGATGAATTTCCTAACGTCGGAGAGATGGCAGCGGAAAGGCCCGGACGGTAATTAAGATATGTCATTCAGACAGAGACTGCATGAAAATCTCGTGTTGTAGTTGTTTTTTTACGCCTTTAATTGTAATATTTACACATATTTATTATATAATATAGCAATGCATGTCCTGCAGCGGTCACGGAAAGGCCATGCTCGAGCGTTTGTGTATCGCTGCAGTAGAGAATCCGCCGCTTTAACATTAAAGGAGGCTCCATGTTGCGTACTAATCCCGTTCAGTTGGCCTTAAATGGTTTAATCATCGTCCTGATCAGCTTTTTACTCGTGCTGGCGATGAATCCGGAAGTTTTGGCCGCGGCTGTTCCCGTATTCGGCTCTGTGGAACTCCAGTCCTTTAAAACAGTGCTAATCAGTTTGATTTTGGAAGTGCTTCCCTTTATTCTGATCGGGGTTCTCGTGTCCTCTTTTATGCAAACCTTCGTTTCGGATCGCATGATTCAGCGCTTCATTCCTCGCAATGCTATGATGGGCATTATGTCTGCTGTCCTGCTTGGCATTATATTTCCGGTATGCGAGTGCGGATTAATCCCCATTATTCGCAGGCTCGTCGCCAAAGGAATGCCGCTGTATGTCGGAGTTGTTTTTATATTGACAGGGCCGATTGTCAATCCGATTGTCTATGCCTCCACGTATAACGCTTTCCGCACCCGGCCGGACATTCTCTATTCCCGGATGGGACTCGCGATCCTGGTCGGTGCCTTTATTGGACTCTTCGTGCACCATTTTGTTAAGAAAAATCCGCTCAAAAACAGTCCGGCTACCCTCTGTGCGGATTCCGGCAGTGACCACAAGCACCGCCCTCATAATGGCAACAGCAAGCTATTTTCCATGCTGGAGCATTCGGCAAGCGAATTTTTTGAGATGGGCAAATATTTAATGTTCGGAACGATGGTAACCGCCGCTATTCAAACCTTTGTCCCGAGAGGTGAACTGCTGGCCATCGGCCAGGGAGAATACAGCTCTCACCTGTTTATGATGGGCTATGCATATATTTTGTCTCTCTGCTCCACATCCGACGCCTTTGTCGCCTCGTCCTTTGCCGGTACATTCTCGGCGGGCTCTTTGTTATCTTTTCTGGTGTTTGGCCCCATGCTTGATCTGAAAACAACGCTGATGTTCCTTTCCGTTTTCAGAACGCGGTTTGTGCTGCTGCTGATCGTTCTTATCACGTTTTCGGTCTTTATCGGGTCTAATATATTCAGCCAGCTTTTCTTGTAAACGGGATATAAAGTGCGCGGAAATTGATCATCTCTATTCAAAGTGAGGTTGCTAAGGATGGGAGAACGTTCCATGACCCTTCATTATTTGCTGCGGTCCGCTATTCTTGCAGGTTTCTCTTTCTATATCATTCACCTTGTCCGCTCGGGAGACATGATGTATTACATAGCCCCGAGAATGGAGCCTTATGTGAAATATGCCGCTTTCGGTTTGACTGCTCTCGCCATTCATCAGGCCTTTGCAGCGGTGCAATCTCTGTTCGGCACAGCGGAGTCCTGCGGTTGTGATCATGTTCCTCCCCGGTCCATGCTGATGAACGGCATGATTTACGGATTGTTTTTATTTCCTCTTCTTCTCGGTTTTCTTATGCCAAACATGGTAATGGGGAGCAGTGTGGCTTCTGTGAAAGGAATGAATTTCAGCGGCGCGAACAACGTTTCTTCCAGGCCGGCTGGTTCAGCAAATCCCGTAACGACGCCATCTCCGATGGGGATGACCGATGTTCCATCCGGTCTAGGGATGGAAGCGAATGCTGACCGTCCGGGGAATAACGATTCCTCTAACGGGAGCGAGCGGAAGGAACAAGCCGGGTCGCAGGCTGCGGTAGACGAAGAGAAGCTGCAGGAGCTGTTCCGGGCGGAGGAATTTTTCGACGACTTGGCTAAATTGGGGATGAAGCTGTACCTGCAGGAGAAGATTGATATTGAAGCGGAAGGCTTTATGGAGATCCTTTCCACGCTAGACCTTTTTATGGACAATTTTATTGGAAAACCTGTTGAAATCAGCGGCTTTGTATATCGGGAGAACGAAATGTCGCCTAACCAGTTCGCTGTGGCGCGGCTTGCAATTTCTTGCTGCGCGGCGGATGCTTCCCCTTACGGTGTCATGGTGGAAGCTTCTTCGGCCGGGAATTATGCGGAGGATACGTGGGTGAGGATAACCGGAACCATTGGTAAAACTCTGTACAATGATAATGAAATTGTCCAAATCGATGCTGAAAACATCGAAAAAATAGATGCACCGGAATCCCCTTATGTCTATCCCGACTATTACTACTTTGACGATCTTTAAAGGGATAAGCGGAGCGATTCCCGGTATTTGTTTTTAAACCAACTTCAAGATTCTTATGAGGATAAAAGGGACACCACACTTAATCGGTTCTGAAGGACCTTCCGGCAATCCCAACGAACTCCGATGGCCTCATTTCCAGGAAATGCAGGCGAAAGCAGGAGAATTCCATGAAATAAGCGTGTCTGTGTCCGTCTAAGAAAACGGCCTAGGTTGACGAAATAGAGTCTCTCATGTCCGTTACAGCTTATATAGATTTCTCATCATGACACTTTATGAAAATAATAAGTATTACTATTTACAAATCGAAGAACATAATGTAGTATATAAAACTATAAAATTTAATCGTAATAATTACGTATAGTTGAAAAGGAGGGAGAATATGCTGCTGGCTGCGATGGAGAAGGTCACCTTTGGTTACACGGACTCGCCATGCCTGCAAGATGCCAGTATGGAGCTTGATACCGGTGAATTCGTCGTTATTACCGGTCCTAACGGTGCTGCCAAAACAACGCTGCTCAAGCTGATGCTCCGTCTGCTGAAGCCGTGGAGCGGACGCGTCTGGCTGGCGGAGCGAGGGGTTGGCGGCCACAAGCTGTCTATCGGATATGTTCCGCAGAGGATCGCTTCCTTTAACAGCGGATTTCCCAGCAAAGTCTGGGAATTAGTCGGCTCCGGACGCTTCGCCAACACAATATGGCCGAGAAGATGGACGGCAGAAGATCGGCAGCAGACGGAAAATGCGCTGCGCCAAGTCGGCCTGTGGGAGCTTCGGGACCGGAAAATCGGCGAATTGTCCGGAGGACAGAAGCAGCGGATTTGCATTGCCCGCGCTCTCGCGCAGGAACCGGATTTGCTGTTCCTTGACGAGCCGGCCACGGGTCTGGACAGCCAAAGCAGGAAACAGCTCTATGAGCTGCTGGACCGTCAAGTCAAGGCCTTCGGAAGAACGGTCGTTATAGTTACGCATGATTTGGCCGAGGTAAACGGCTATACCAACCGCATCATCCAATTGCACAGAGAGGAGTACGGGAGATGGAAATGCTGCACTTCGATTTCATGCGGCGGGCATTTTACGCTGGCGGATTAATCGCTTTGCTGGCTTCCGTGCTGGGGGTTTATCTGATGCTTCGCAGACAAGCCTTAATGGCCGATACGCTGTCTCATGTTTCGTTAGCCGGCGTAGCCGCCGGCACGATCCTGCAAATCAATCCTACGCTGGCGGGATTTGCCGTAGCGGTTGCCGGAGCGGCGGCGGTAGAAATCATCCGGCGGTTCTATCCATCCTACAGCGAAATGTCCGTCGCCATTATTATGACCGGCGGGCTGTCGACCGCTGTCGTTCTGATGAGCTTGAATCAAGGTATAAATAAAAGCTTCTCCGCCTATTTATTCGGCTCCGTGGTCGCCGTCAATCAGCAGCAGCTTTGGCTTATGTTGATCGTCACCGTAGTGGGCGGGGTTTACCTATGGCTCTTGCGCCGCCCTCTGTATCAGATGACCTTCGATGAGGAGACGGCCAGGGCGAACGGCCTTCCCGTTCAATTGCTGTCGTTTTCGTTCAGCGTATTGACCGGAATGACGGTCGCGGCCGCGATGCCGATTGTCGGAGTGCTGCTGGTTTCGGCTTTAATCGTGCTGCCCGCCGCCCTCGCCATTCGGATTGCTGCGGGCTTTGCCTCGGCGGTTGTGCTGTCCATGCTTTTCGGGTTAACCGGGGTATATGCAGGGCTGACCTTGGCCTATCAGCTAAGCACGCCGCCCGGAGGGACCATTGCCTTGGTTCTGCTGGTGTTTTTGTTAATCGGATTAGGGGCGAAGCGCGGCTGGCATCAATTTATAAAGATCAGAAAACGTAAATCGGCCGGGCAAGATACAGCTTTGCAGGCAGGGGCGGCTTCTCGCTCCTCTCAATCCTAATAAACAACTTACAACTTACTGGCAACGTACAAGACGGGGTCTGCGTTGCGCAGAATTTTATGGAGGAAGATGATGAGTTCAAAATCTGCATTCAATAAAACGTTAGTCATTGCCGCTGCTCTCCTGTTGATTTTGGCAGGCTGCGGAGCGAAGAAGGATTTGAATAACGATGAGACTATTCCGGCCGTGGGAGACCTGCCGGAGAAGCTAAAGGTGGTTACGACGATCTATCCGATTTATGATTTTACCCGCAATGTTGCCGGGGAGCATGCGGAGGTCATCCCCTTGATCCCGCCGGGAGCCGAGCCGCATGGATGGGAGCCTACACCCCAGGATTTGAAAGTGATTCAAGCAGCGGATGTCTTTGTATATAACGGGGGCATGGTCGAATATTGGGTCGATCAAGTTCTGGACAGCATTAATCATCCTCAGCTGATTAAAGTGGAGGCTATCGCGGGTCTGGAGCTGATGCCATACTCCCACGATCATTTCCACGACCATTCTCACGGACACGATCACGGACATAACCATGACCAAGAAAAATCGGTTGAAGGGGATGCTCACGACCATGCTCACGACCATGCTCACGACCATGCTCACGATCATGACCACGATCATGACCACGAGCATGCCCATGACGCCCATGCCGAAGAGCATGGCCATGACAAAGAAGCACATGGAGAAGCTCATGTCCATGATCACAGCGAGGACAATGACACACATAACGAGGAGCATGCCCAAGACGCTCACCATGAAGAAAATGGTCACGATCATGACCACGGACATGGCGAAGGAGAGCTGGATCCTCATGTTTGGACCGATCCGGTTCTGGCTCAAAAGCAGGTGATGAATATTATGGAGGGGTTGGCCCAGGCCGATCCGGACCATAAGCATGAATATCAGAAGAACGCTGAGGAATATATCGCCAAGCTTCAGGATTTGGACAAAGCCTTCCGTGAGATGGCCGCTAATGCGAAACGCAAGGAATTTGTCGTCCAGCATGCAGCCTTCGGTTATTTGGCGGAGCGCTACGGATTGATTCAGCTTCCCATAGCGGGACTTTCTCCCGAACAGGAGCCTTCTCCTTCACAAATGGCTGACATCGTGAAATTTGTCAAGGAAAACGAAGTGGGAACTTTATTTTTCGAAACTTTGGCGGATGCGAAAATTGCGGCTGTCCTAGCGCAGGAAACCGGGGCCAAAACAGCCGTGCTTAACCCGATCGAGGGGCTGACCGCGGACGAAGCCGGGCAAAACCTGGACTATATCGCGATCATGAAGGAGAACCTCAGCGCCCTTCAAGATGCCTTGAACGAATAGCACTCGCCTTAAGGTTTAGGAAAAGTCGCTCCGCGTATGAAATCAGAGACGAAGCCGAAGCTTGGCAGCCGCTTGACTAGCTTTCCTCATTCGTGCACTATAGACATATTACGTTGTTTAAGGGGTAGTCGAATGGCGGAAAATCAAACAGTTCAAACGATGCTGGATGCGATGTCCAAGAAGGGCTGGAGAATAACCGACCAGCGCAGAAGACTGGCCGAATTGTTTTCCACTACTGATGAGTACTTGTCGCCCAAAGATGTTTACGAGTATATGAGGCAAAAATATCCAAGCGTAAGCTTCGATACAATTTACCGAAATTTGCGACTCCTTAGTGAAATGGGGATCCTCGAGCAGTTTTATTTTTTGGACAGCGGCTTGAAGTTCAAGGCCAATTGCTCCACCCATCACCACCATCACTTAATCTGCGTCAATTGTGAGAAAACGGTCACCTTTGACTATTGTCCCATGTGGCATGTTTCCGGACTTCCGGAGCAGTTTGACATTCTGAATCACCGATTTGAAATTTACGGAATTTGCAACGAATGCAAGACGACGGCCAATTGAACACAAATGGATTGACAGCAGGGTCTCTCTGTAGCCGATGGGCAGCAGGGCGGCCCTTTTTCTATGAGTATAAATTATAGTCCCGGGGCTCCTCGCTAAGTACTTGTATAAACCTTTATCGAAGCAAAGCAAGAAGATCGACCGCATTTAGAGGAAGGTTTAGACACCGACTCCGTTGTGTGCGGACGGAATACGCTTGCTATAAGAGCTAAGCGTCACTTAGTGGGTTTATTCTATGCAATGCTTACTTCCAAAGAGAAGTTATCCGTTACGCCTATTCGGGCGAATGAAAGAGTAACAAAAGCGGATTTTTAACATATGTTGGTATATCTGCAGCCCAGGGTTATTCCCGTACCGAGTCTATCCTTGGGTCTCATCCGACATTTAAAATTAGGAGGAAACGGAATGAACGAGTTTAAAAATCAACTCCAGAACTTGGAGGCTACCGGGTTTCAGACGGGTCAGGTCACTTCGTGGGATACCCTGACCCAGAACCAGGATCCGGGCCGACTATGCATCGGATTTTGCTTTGTTCAGTGCTTTAACTGCTTCAATTGCTTCAATTGCTTTAACTGTTTCCGCTGCAGCAACTGCTTCCGCTGTCATAATTGCGCTCGCTGCTTTAATTGTGCACGCTGTCAAAGCTGTGCTCGCTGCCGTTAGTTTGGCCGGTTGGTCAAGTGCGTAAGCATCAAGACCGTCTGGAGGTTTGATCCGCGCGAGGCTATATGGCATCACAAGGAATCTTGCGCGGTCCGACGGCTTCTTTCTCTCCATCCCGGAAGTACATGAAGGGAAAGAGGCCCAAGACTATACATAATGGAGCCGCCCGATGCCGCCCTGTCCGGACCGGAAGGATGGCTTCTCTCTGCGGAACCGAAATAGCTTCAATAGAGCTGTGCAACAAGTCGACAAGAAAGTCATGTCGGACATCTTTCTCTACATAGGATTTAAAGTATGGCGATAGACGGAATGAGAATAGAATGTCGGTAGATATGAAAAGGCTCGATGAGGAGGATTGAAATGCCGGTTTTGAACCCTTCTATGCGTTTAAAGGTGAATCGGGACACCTTCTATCTTCCCGAATCGGACGGAGGCGTATATTTTCGCAACAACATGGTTTCGTTCCGTATGGAAGGCAGGGCAATTCGCCAGTGGATCGAAATGCTGATCCCCATGTTCAGCGGCGAATATACATTGGCGGAATTGACCGACGGGCTGCAGGACGCGCATCGGGATCAGGTCTATGAAATCGCCAGGGTGCTGCTTCAGAACGGTTTCATACGGGATCTCAGCGAAGACCGCCCGCATCAGCTGCCTGACGAGGTTCTGGATAAGTATGCTTCGCAGATTGAATTTTTGGACAGCCTGGGCGGTTCGGGGGGCTACCGTTTTCAAAGCTTCCGGCAATCCAATGTGTTGGCGGTCGGGTGCGGACCGCTCCTGGTTTCGCTGGCGGCGGCCCTGCTCGAATCCGGATTGCCCGGATTCCGCCTGTTGGTTACGGATTCGGTGCCGACCGACCGGCGCAGACTGGAGGAGCTGGTTGAGCATGCCCGCAAGTGGGATTCTTCGGTAGCGGTGGAGGAGGTGTCGCTTAAGCGGAAAGGGGCGCAGGGCTGGCGGGAGTTGGTAAGGACCTTCGATGCTGTCTTGTATGTATCGCAGAACGGAGGGGAAGGGGAGCTGCGGCTTCTCCATGCCGTGTGCAAAGAGGAGAAGAAGGTGCTGCTCCCCGCCATTATCCTTCAGCAGACGGGTATGGCCGGACCGCTCATTCATCCGGAAACGGACGGCTGCTGGGAATCGGCCATCCGCCGAATACACCGGCCCGCTCTGTGCAAGGAAGAGCCGCAGCATCATCTCTTCTCGATCCCGGCAGGGGCCATGCTTGCCAATGTGATCGTGTTCGAATGGCTGAAGACGGCGGCGGGAATATCCGAAGCGAAGCTGAACAAGCATCTGTTCCTGCTGGATCTGGAAACCCTGGAAGGAGACTATTATCCGTTCCTTCCCCACCCTCAGGTGACAGGGTATGCGGGCGCCGAATGGATACATGATGTGGAAGCCCGCCTGGAGCGAGGCGCGGCCAAGGATCGAGCAGGCTCGGGGACGAGCGGGCTCTTCGCTTATTTCACCCGGATAACATCGGATAAAGCCGGGATTTTACGTATTTGGGACGAGGGGGACTTGATCCAGCTGCCGCTCTCCCAATGCCGGGTGCAGGCGGCGGATCCTCAGTCGGAGGGACCGGCTGAGCTGCTTCCGGAGATCATTTGCTCCGGCCTTACTCATGAGGAGGCACGGCGGGAGGCGGGGTTGGCCGGACTGGAGGCCTATACGGCACGAATGGCCGCGCCCTTCCTGGAGACGCTTTATCTCCATCGCCGCGAGGGGATGAATATGGAGGCACCGGAGCTGGTTCTCGGGGTAGGGGCCGGCGAAACGCCGACGGCCGGGATCAGCCGGGGGCTGCAAGCTTGTTTGAGAGAGATGCTGCGAAGCCGGACGGCCAACGGACCAACTACAGTCTATCCTATACAGTGGAACGGGACCGAGGATGGCCGCAGCCGTTATTATTATCAGGCATTGACGACGATGCAGGGCGAGCCGGAAATCGCCTTGGGAGAAGGGCTGTCCGGCTTTCCCGTTGTATGGGTCGGCTCGGGCGGGCATTGGTACGGCGGAGTCGGCTTGAATCGGACGATGGCCCTGCGCCTGGCACTGCAGCAGGCATTAATGACCGTGCAAAATGACGGGAAACTTCCTTCGGGTCAAATTCTCGAAGCCGCTTCCGTACGGAAAGGAGACAGGATATTACAGTGGACGGAGTTTCCCGCAGTGGATTCGGAGGAGGAAGGGATGCTGCTTAATGCTTTGCGGACCTTGAAAGAGCATGAACGGCCGCTCCTGGTCTGCGATTTGGCGCTGGAGCCCTTCCTGAAAGAAGGCCCGACGGGGGTATTCGGAGTGCTTCTTCGAAAGGAGGAATCGCTGTGAGTGCGGTTGTTACGATAATCGGAAGCGGTCAATTGGCAGACTTCGTATCCGACGAGCTGAGCCCCCGGTACGAAACGATTCGTCGGACCGATGGGCAGACGGCCATTCTTGAAGAGACGGACATAGTGCTGCTGCTGCACGATACATGGCGACCCGCCCTTCATCGCGAAACCGGGAAGGCGCTCCAGAGGCTGGGCGTCCCCTGGCTGCGGGGCTTCGTCGCCTTCGGGGAAGGCGTCATCGGCCCGCTCGTTCGTCCGGGAAGGCCGGGCTGCTCCTTGTGCGCGGATACGCGGCGGCATATGGCCGGCCGTGACCGCCGGGAGATGTGGGAGCTGCAGCAGAAATGGGAGAAGGATGAGGGAAGGACCGGGATCGATGCGTGGTCCTCAAGAACGGGCCTGCGCCAAATGGCGCTTATATTGGCAGATGCCGTCCATAATGTTCTGCAGGGCGGACAAAGCCGATGGGAAGAAAGAATCTATCTGATCCATCTGAAAACTTTGAGAAGCTCCAGCCATTTCTTCCTCCCGGATCCGTTATGCCCGCTTTGTTCGCAGCCGCCGGATGATTCCGAAGAGGGGGCCCGGGTCTCTCTTCTGCCCAGGCCGAAGCCGCATCCGGACAGCTATCGCTGCCGTTCCCTGAATGAGCTGAAGGATAGGCTGCGCAACGACTACCTGGATCATCGCAGCGGTTTCCTGAATGGAACGATGCGGGATCTCGTATCTCCTTTTGCCGATGCAAGCGTGAATTTGCCTCTGTTCGCGGATAACGAGGGCTGCGCCGGCCGCACCCACTCTTATGAGATCAGTGAATTAACGGCGATTCTGGAGGGACTGGAACGTTATTGCGGGATGACTCCGCGCGGCAAGCGGACTGTGGTCCGCGGCAGCTTTCGCCAACTGGAGGGGCAGGCGCTGGATCCGGTTAAGGTTGGCCTATACTCGGAGGAACAGTACAAGCGGCCCGGTTTTCCCATGCGGCCGTTTGATCCGGATCAGCCGTTGGATTGGGTATGGGGTTACTCCTTTGTGCAGGAGCGGCCGCTTCTGGTGCCGGAATCGCTAGCCTATTACAGCTCGGGCTGCGGGGAGCGCTTCGTGCATGAAACCTCCAACGGCTGCGCCTTGGGAGGAAGCTTGGAGGAAGCCGTTCTGTACGGTTTGCTGGAAGTGGTGGAACGGGACTCGTTTCTTATGACCTGGTATGCCCGATTGCCCCTACCGCGTCTGGACCCATACTCTGCGGGGGACCCGGAGCTGTCGCTGATGATCGATCGATTGCAGGCGGTCACCGATTATGACGTCTATTTGTATAACTCCACCATGGAGCACGGCATTCCCAGCGTATGGGCCATAGCCAAGAACCGGACCGGCAAGGGAGGAAATCTCGTCTGCGCGGCCGGAGCGCATCCCGATCCGGTGCGGGCGATGAAAGGCTCGATTCACGAGTTGGCCGGCATGCTGCTTACGCTTGGCGATAAGTTCGAGGAGAACCGGGAGCGATATATCCCCATGCTGCAGGACCCGTTTCTGGTCAGGGACATGGAGGATCATTCGATGCTGTACAGCCTGCCGGAGGCGGAGCCGCGGCTTCATTTTCTGCTGGATAACAGGGAGACGCCGCGAACGGTGAAGGAGGAGTTCAAGCCTGTGCCTAGACATGCCGATCTGACGCAAGACCTGCGGGAGATCCTCGACAACTTCCGGCGCTTGAAGCTGGAGGTCATTGTCGTGGATCAGACCGCGCCGGAATTGGCGCGCAACGGGCTCTCTTGTGTGAAGGTTCTAGTTCCGGGCATGCTGCCGATGACGTTCGGCCATTCTCTTGCACGTCTGACGGGGCTGGACAGATTGTGGCGGGTTCCGGTTCAGCTTGGACATGCGGAGCAGCCTCTCACCCAGGAGCAGTTGAACCCTTATCCCCACCCCTTTCCTTAAGCGATGAATAGTTCGTTTTCGTGCTTTACAAGCCGGACATAATAGAGCAGGTCTCTTTTTAAAATATAAGCAAATTATAAGTTTCACCTTATACCTGTTCTTATATTTCATCGGTAAACGCGCCTGTCCAAAGGACGGCGATAGCCGTTTATCCTTGAATGGTACGAACGATTTAGAGAGATGTATAAAATCCTATATCACTACGGGAACGGACAGGGGGGATAGAATGAATCTGGATGAATTTGTTCATCAACTGCAGAAGGATACAGACAAGGTCCGGCCTCCGGACTGGGAGGTGGATTGGGCCGACGCCCCGCTGCCGTATAAGCTGTATCGCGGCTTGCCCGCTTATCCGCTGTTTGCGGCTATCCCGTTAAATTTGGAAAAGCGGGCAGAGCCGGCCCTTCCCGACCTGTGTAAGCTGGGTCATTTTCTCTGGTATGTCTTCGGGTTGACGCAATTCAGCGAATCTCTGCTAGGGTCTCGTTCCGGGGAACAAGGAGCGGATGCCATCTGGCTGCGCAGGAGGTTTGCCCCATCCGGAGGGGCTCTGTATCCAAATGAATTATACCTGTATCTGAAAACCGCAGGGCTGCCGATCGGGGTTTATCATTATGATGCGGCCCATCATCGTCTGGTGCTGCTGCGTGAAGGCCTTATGGACTGCTATCTGGCCAGGGCGCTCGGCCATCGCAGCGATCTGTCGGCTTGCTTTGGCGCCGTTTTTCTGTCCGTCCATTTTTGGAAAAATGTATACAAATACAGCTGCTTTGCTTACCGTCTGCACGGGCTCGACACCGGGGTGGTGATCGGGCAGCTTCTGGAGACGGCCGAACGGTTCGGTTTCGTTCCGGGAGTCTACCTCCAGTTTCTGGATCGGGCGATCCATCATCTGCTCGGCCTTAAGGGAGAGGAAGAGAGTGTTTACGCGGTCATTCCACTGTCCTCATCTCCCTCCCGTACCTGGTTTTCCGTCCGGCGGAAGCATGAAAACATAGACTCCGCCGCTGAATTATGCCGGGAGCTGCCCGCCATCCAGCCGAAACATTATGGCCGGTCGCGAACGATCAAGGAATGCCGGAAGCTGGTGAAGATGAACGAGGCTTCGTGGCAGGACACGGCAGCGGCCTTTCGAATGTTCAAGAGAGGGATGGAACGGCGCGAGGCTGCGGTTCATCAGGCTTCGGCCCCGACCCCGGCACCTAAGGCCAAAGGTAATATCGGCGGCGTGATGGCAGAGGAACGGGTAGAACTGCCGGTGGTGGAGAGGCTGTCCTACGATTTGGCGGCGGCCTGCCGCCGCCGTTCTTCGCCGGATCTTGATTTCGTCATGCGTCCCGTGAGTCTGCGGCAATTGGCCGCTCTGCTCCAGGAAGCGGCCGCTTCTCTAGTGTACGCCCACGACCTGAACGGTTCGCCGGAATCCGTCCTCTCGCGGATTTCCATTTACGGATGTTTGAAGGGCGTTGAGGGGGTGGCGGACGGCGCTTATCAATATGATCCGGCCGCACATGCTCTCACGCTTCTGCGTCCCGGGGATCACCGGCTTTGGCTGCAGCAGGGGATGACCTGGCATAACGTCAATCTGTCCCAGGTGCCTCTTTGCCTGCATGTCGTCGGAGACAAAGACCATCTTATGAATACGTTCGGATATAGAGGATACCGGATTCAGCAGATGGAGGCGGGCATGCTCGTGCAGCGGCTGCTGCTGGCAGCTTCCGCACTCGGCTTGGGAGGACACCCGCTTCTCGGTTATGACGTGAACCTGGTGGACGAAATCTATTTCCTGGCCCGGCAGAGGAAGACCAGCCTGATCCAGGTGCCGATCGGGGCTTATCGCCCCCGCCTGAGATTGACGGGAGGGCTGCATGGCTGAATGCCGGGCGGCCAGTCCAGCCTCTAGTACAGGAAAGATTCGGTTCGACCTCAAATAGCCGGCTGCCCGATAGGATGATTTCGCGGCTCCAATCGAGCAATTCCATAAAGAGCAACCTGGTGTCGCTGTCTTTATTTCATAGCCAATAGCGCTATCCGACTTGTATCGCGATTATAGGGCTCTGAACATGGGGTATTTCCAGGTGTCTTCGGATAGGAATTATTTTGAAGTCGTTTCAGAGTTATTTCTCAAATAATTCTCCAGTAGGCGTGGAGAGTATTTTTTCCGTCCGGGCTGGTCCCGCACTTGCCTCCACAGATGGGCAGCCACCTTCATTCGGTCTTTGCGGATCGCTTTCGAATTCGGATCTTGATTAAAGTCTTTAACAAATTGGTTCCACTGGTAGGTGCTTTCCTCCGGGCCGCCCGCTTGTTTCTTTCCTTCATAGATATCGATCAAATCGGCGACAGTCATGTCCAGATCCCCGCGGCGCTCTGCTTCCCTTAATGCCGCCGCCATTTCCTTGGTAAACGAGAAACGGGGCTGTTTATAGTAGCGGGCAAAGAATTCCCGGGCCTTCTGATTAAATTTGAAGCCATCCGGTATGAGCCGGGTATCCAACGATATTTCTACGGGCTCTTTCTCCATTCGAATGGAACTATTGGCCTTCCGCTGGTCGGTGGTAACTTCTCCGCCCAACCATTTCTTGATTCGGAATAGCAATTCGGCTTTGGTCCCTGTTGCGGGGATGTTATGCAGGCGGCAGATATTCTCCAGTTCCTCTTTATACCAATAATGTCTATCGAATTCCTCTACCGTAAGCTCAGTGGAAAATTCCGGACGTGATGGATTCATATTTGCTCCTCCCCTTTTAACCGTGCTCGTTTATTGCTTGCCCCTTAGTCACATTAATCAAAATTGTACCATAGTTGTTCGTTGGCGAACATACTTTCTGTGCGGTGCTTTGTTGAACGCGGTGAGGGGATGCCTCCGCTTTTTGTAAGGAAAACATTTACATGATACCAAAGCAAATGTATTATGATCTTAATACTTATTTCCGAAAGGAACGACAACTTCGCTTGAGCCAGATCGAGGAGGAGAAATATGAAGAAGTTGATGCTATCCATGGCAATGCTTGTTCTAGCCGCCGCTTGTTCGAACCCGGTACAGGGACCCCGCAGCGACATGCCGGTTCCCGCGAACACTCCGGAAGCCGATAATAACAAGATCACGGTAGATACTCCGATGACGGTTTCAGAGACTCCGATTCCCGAGAGCCGCAAAATATTAAAGATTAAGCTGGTAGACGGCAAGTATTATGAAGACCGGAATCCCGGGCCTTACCAGGGGGCCAATTATGAAGGAGATTTCGTATTTGAAATCAGCGATGAGGCGGGCGAAGTGCTCGGTACGACCGGTATCAACGATTTTTACAACGGGCAAACCTTGACGTTCGTCGATCCCTTCGAGCTCGTTATGGAGGATTACAATGGCGACGGCCTGCCGGATTTTACACTGGGCCAGAATATGAACAGCAACGGCAAGCTGTACAAGCTGTTTTCCGTTGGAGACGATGACCGGATTCGTGAACTTCCGGTTGAAGGTCAGTCGGAGCTATACATAAGCGGCGGGGAGGGAAGCCGTTACTCCGTAAGATTGGAGCGGACGGGGCCGGGAGAAGTGTCGTACCAGGCCTATGATCAGCTTATGGGCGAAACAGCCTCCAAAACTTTGAAGTGGGAGAACGGGGCTTTTGCAGAAGTAACCAGGGAGACGGAAGTGATTCTGGATCCTCTGCCCGAGACCGTCTCGGAGCTTGCGCTGCAGCTGTCGGGCAAGATCAAAGGGGTAAGCCTGCCTTACTTCTTCTACCAGGTCGAGGACGGACATCATTTTCTGGCGGAAGGGAAAATCGAAGTCCGGGATAACGGTGAATTCTCGGCAGCCATTCCTCTCAAGCGGCCGACGAACGGTTTCGGCTCGGTCGTGTTCTACGCAGACTTGAACGCGAATGGGCGTTACGATCTTGAGGAGGATACGGAATGGAAGCTGGGATCGGCCTTCTTCGCGTTCGAAGAGTCCCTGGTCGTTCCTCTTTCGGACCTTGGAACGGAATGAACGGATAGAATCAACCTTCAGAATCAACCATTCGGTTGATTCTTTTTTTATTCCTTCGCGGTACGATAGGTTCCGGAAGGAGTGATAGTGCAGATGAAGCCGATTATTGAAGTGAAGCTGCTGGAGAAGAGCTTTAAAAATCGCAAAGCGCTGCAGAATATATCGTTCGAGGTTTATCCGGGGGAAATTTTATGCTTCCTCGGCCCCAACGGGGCAGGGAAGAGCACGACCATTAATATCTTGTCGACGGCACTCCGTTACGACCGCGGAGAGATCCTCTTTCAGGGGGAGAAGGTGGGGGCGAATGCCGCCCGCTTCAAGCGGCAATTGGGAATCGTCCCGCAGGACTTGGCCATTTACGAGGAAATTACGGCCGAGCAGAATGTCAAATTTTTCGCTTCCTTGTACGGATTGCGGGGGCAGGAGCTGCAGCGGAGGGCGGATGAAGCGCTGGCCTTCGTCGGCCTCTCGGAGAGAAAGCGGGACAAGCCGAGAACCTTCTCCGGAGGGATGAAGCGAAGGCTCAATATCGCCTGCGCTATTGCTCACAAGCCGCAGGTCATCATTATGGATGAGCCTACGGTCGGCATCGATCCGCAGTCCCGCAATCATATCTTGGAATCGATCGTCCGGCTAAAGGAGCAGGGGGCCAGTATTATTTATACGACCCATTACATGGAAGAAGTCGAGGAGATCTCCACCCGCATCGTCATCATCGATCACGGGCGCATCATAGCGGACGGGACGAAGGAGTCGTTGAAGGAATGCCTGGAGGAGGAGAAGCTTTACGAAATTGACGTGGAGAATACGATCGGCCTGAACGAAGACGAGCTGTACCGGATTGACGGGGTGAAGCGGGTGCAGGTCGGCGAGAATCATATTCGCGTGACGACGCTAAAGGGAATTGAAAATTTGGACAGAATCATCCACACTCTCATCCATGCAGGTATGAGAATTCAAAATATGGCTACTTCATCGGCCAGTTTGGAGATGGTGTTTCTCAAGCTGACCGGAAGAACGCTGCGGAATTAGGGGGGCTTGCAATGAGGCTACGAGGCTTCTATGCCATCTTCAGACGGGATTTGCTCAACCTGCTGCTCAGTCCGATTCTGGTTTCCGTGAATACGATATTTCCTCTGCTGCTGGTGCTGGTGCTTGGCTATATAGGAAGCGGAATCTATGCCGGCGGAGAAGTATCCTCTTATGACTATTACGGAATTACCATAATGATTTTCATGGTGCTTAACGTTTCGATAACCGCTGCAAACAGCTTTATGGAAAGAAGCATCAGGCCGAGCAATTTGCGGATTCTGTATGCTCCCTTGCCCGGGTCTTATATCTACCTGTCCAAAATAGCCGCCACTTTCGTATTCACTACCGCCTGCCTCTGTTTAATCGCCGGGGTGTTAGCCGTCTGCGGCATCGGGATCGGGGGAGCCAATATGGGATACGTTCTGCTTCTGCTGATCGGGTTCAATTTGTTTTCCTGTTCGCTTGGTATCCTGTTTTGCTGTATTTTCAAAAGCGAGGAATTGGCGAACAAACTGCTCAGTATCATCAACAATGTATCCGCTCTGGCCGGGGGCTTGTTCTTTCCATGGGACGGATTGGGCAAGGTCGCCGAGACGATCTCCGGCCTGTCTCCGGTCAAGTGGGTGGCGGAAGGCGTCTTCCGAATCATCTATGATTACGACCTCGGGATACTGCTTCCGACGTTGGCGATCTGTCTGGCTGGCTCGCTCGTCTTGGCATGGGGCTGCAAACTTTCCTTTAGAGCGGAGGATTATGTATGAACGGAATGGCACAAGTATTTAAAAATAACGTTTATCGCATGATGAACCGCAAAGCTTATCTGCTGCTCACGTTAAGCATAACGATAGCGGTTATGGCGCTGGCCATTTATTTGACATCGGCATTGGAAATGAAGGGTAGAATCGCGGTGGTAGGCGAACCGGATTCCCTGCCGGCGAACGTCCGCCAAGCTTACAAAGTGGAGCCGCTGGATGCCGCTCCACCGAAGTCGCAGCTAGTCCGCAATAAGTATGACGCTGTTTTGACCGACCAAGGGAACGGAAGCTATTCCATCGAGGCGATCAAGGGCGAACCAATTACCGCGAAGCTGGAGCAGGCGCTGGCACATCCCGACCGGTTGGTGACCGCGGATGGCAAGAGGGGGGTAGGCACCAATATACTGGGATTTCTAGTTATGGTTATTTTGCTGGAAGGCTTTCTATTCATGACCTTCTTTCCGGAGGACAAGGCGAACGGGACGTTCCGCCGAATGCTTACTTCCCCAGTTCGAGCAGGCAGCTACCTGTTTGCGCAGTGCCTTTTTTGTTGGATCATCGTCTACGTTCCTACCTTCGGCTTGATGGCCGCCGCCTCCCAACTGCTCCATATCGATATCGGGCTTGGACTGCTTCAATATGCCTGGCTGCTTGGCCTGCTGGCACTGGTTGCTACCGCCTTCGCCCTTTTCATGTCGTCGTGGATCGAGAACAGCGATCAGATGATGACGCTCGCAGGAAGCCTCATTTTGTTGACTTCGCTGCTTTCAGGCAGCTTCTACAGCTTCACGCCCGAAGGCGGGATGAAATGGCTTGTAGCCGTTCTGCCGCAAAAGCAGTTCCTGACCGTCGTGCAGGCTCTCGAGCGAGAGGCGGCTATGGAAGATTGGGCTTGGTCTGTCGGCTATCTGCTTCTGCTGTCCGGATTGTTCTTCCTCGCGGGCTGGGGGCTCTGCCGGAAGAGACTGGCGGAAGGAAGGTATTGAACCGTGGTATCCTGTCCGAATATCTGCCCGCTAATAAAAGCAAGGCAGGGTTTTTCATCCGCCAGCCGGATGGATACCTCCCGCATTCACGGGAGGCTTGGCTTCGGAGGGCTGGAAATCACGGATTTGGACGGTTCTTCTGACTCGGAAGCATATTGATGTTAGTGGGGAGGTCTGGCATGATAAGAGGGGGACGCGGCTCGCTGCAACCCGAACATTCACAGGATTCGGAAGGGATAAGGATGGACGGCATAAGGCTGATACCTGCTAAATTAAAAGCGCCCCCTCCGCGCAAAAATTACATTCGTCGGGAAGCTCTGTTCCGGAAGCTGGAGCAGTTGGAGGAAGGGAAAGTAGCCGTCGTGCAGGGTGCTGCCGGAAGCGGTAAAACCACTCTGGTCGCTTCATTCATGAAGGAGCATCCGGAGCAGGAGTTTCGCTGGATCAACCTGGATGCGGACAATAACGAACTGTTCTCGTTCTGGCATTATTTGCTGGAAGCGATCAAGACTGATTTGGGCGGGCAGATGGAAGATCTGTACGCCGTTTTTGAGGCGCTGCCCCAGAAGCAGGAGATCGAGAAGCTGCTCATTTTCCTTGTTAATCAATTGGGGTCCGTGCAAGGATTGACGCTTGTTCTGGATGATTTTCACACGTTGGACGATCCGTCCTTGCTGCAAACCTTTGAGCTGTTTATGAAATACAGCCCGGACCAGATCCGCTTTATTCTCTTAACCCGCGAAGCCCCGAAATTGTATCTGGGCGAGTGGATGGTCTCCGGACGCTATGTGGAAATCAACGAACAAGATTTGAAATTTTCTGCCGAAGAAGCGGTGCTTTTCCTTCAGCATACGTTGGAATCGGGTGTGGATGAGGAGTCGGCCGCACGGCTCAACCAATGGACGGAGGGCTGGGTGGGCGGATTGCAGCTTATAGCGCTGGCCAGGTCTCATCGGAAGGAGCTGCCGTTCGGCCAGAACCGGGGACTTAACAAATATATGATCAATTATTTGTCCAACGAAATATTATCTTCCGTAAGTCCCGAGGAGAAGCAATTTCTGATTCGCACCTCCATTTTAAGCTATTTTAACGAAGCGATCTGTAACCGTCTGTTGGGGATAGGTCACGCCAATTCTATCATTCACAGGATGGCCGACAGAAACATGTTCCTGGTGACGATAGACGAAGACGAAGGGCTTTATCGCTATCACCACTTGTTCGGGGAATTTTTGCGGTGGAAATTTTCGGAATGGGATGAGGAGACGAAACGCAGTTGGCATATGAAGGCCGCTATCGTTTATGAACAGTCTGGCGATCTGGAGGAAGGCGTCAAGCATTATTTTCAGGCGGGCGAATACCGGGAAGCGCTCGGACTGATCGGCAGGATGCGCCAGACGGTTAAGGGCTGGGGTTATTTGCGCCAAATTCCTCTGGAATACCTTATCGAAAGCCGGGATCTATTGTTCCAGAGGCTGTTCTACCACTTCTGCAATTTGGAAATGGAGAAGTGCAGACAAATTTTGGATCGCCTGCAAGACAAGCCGAAAGACGATGTTTTCTGGAATGCTTTCCAATTTACGCGTTTTTTCATAGATGAGAGTCTGGAAGGTCTGGAAATGTATCCGAATTCGATAGACGAGATCGAGCGGATGGGTTTAAGCGAGGCGACCAAGGCCATCATCTATTTGTCCAGTTCCCTGCTGCTCGGCCTGCGGGATCAATATGCGAAAGCGCTTGAATGTATAGATAAGGCGATTCAACTGGAGAACCGGTTCAATAATCCTTACATTCGTTACTTTGCATGGACCAGCAAAAGCCAGCTTCTGGAGTCTCTCGGCGAATTGAAAGAGTGCGAGCGGATCTATGAATCGTTGACCCGCTTGATGGAAGACCACCTCTATCTGACCCCTCTGGCCGCCAATTGCTTGATTGGAGAGGGCGGCATTTATATCAAAAGGATGCAGCTGGATAAAGCGGATCAATTATTCGAACGGGCGAAGGATATGCTGCCTAAAGAATACATCTCCATGGAGGTCAGCTATATTCACAATCGAATTGAGATGTGTCTCCTTCGCGACGACAAGCCGGAAGCGGCCGATTGGATGAAGCAACTGGCTGCGTTTCGAATTTATTATCAGCACCCGCTCTACTATTCTTCGATATTGAAGTTCCAATGGCTGATCGGTGAAACGGACCCCGAGCTGCTCCATTCGTTTACCCAATGGATAGAACAGGGTGAAGATTATCGTCCTCGCCGATATGAAGATCTGCTGCTGTATGCGCGGATTTTATTCTCGCGGGGCGATAAGGAGAAAGCTTTGGCTCAACTGGATGATATTTTGAAGGATGCCCGCAAGCACAAGATCAAACTGATTCTGGTCGAAGCCATTTTGCTGAAGCTGGCTATTCTCGATATGGACGGGACGGGAAGCAAGAGGGAGCGGTTGAATCTGATCCGCGAGGCAGTCCATTACAGCTATGCCAATGAGATGGTTTCCCCGTTTGTATTGGAGGGGGAGGCCATCCGGCGGGCATTAATCGAACTTGTGAAAGAACAGGAGGACGACCTGCTCGCCAGGGAGAGACAGTTTGTCCATAGAGTGCTTTCCCTGTGGGACCGGAACAAACCGGAAAGTCTGTTAAGCGAACGGGAGCTGGAGGTGCTGACGGTGCTTTCCTCCGGTTTGTCCAACAAAGAAATAGCGGAGAGGCTGTGCATCTCCATTGCCACGGTTAAAACGCACATGATCAAAATCTATGCCAAGCTGGAGGTCTCCAACCGGACGGAAGCCGTAGAGAAAGGGCGCCAATTGGGCTTGCTGTGAGAAAAGCCGTTCCCCATCAAGGAACGGCTTATTTTCAAAATATTAAGAAAGTATAAGTTTCACCTTATACCTGATCTCATATTTCATCGGTAAACGCGCCCGTCCTAAGGACGGCGATAGCCGTTTATCCTTGTGCCGCTCCGGCAGTCCGGGTATGGTTCCATAGAATCAATAAATCGCCATACTTCCTACTAAAGAAAGGATCACTTTCTTCCGATGAATATAGTATATTAGTACTAGGTGCCTTGAATCGCCAGAATGAGCGGGAAATCGGTCGCGAAGCCGAGAGCTTGAAGGCGGTTTAAGATGAATTGGAACAATGTCAGGAGTATTAAGACTATGATCATATGGAGTATTTTGGACATCGAACCGACGGAAGATGTTGCGTCCATCAGGAAAGCCTATGCCAGAAAATCGAAGATTCATCATCCCGAAGACGATCCGGAAGGGTTTCAACGCTTAAGGGAGGCTTATGAGCAGGCGCTTAAGGAAGTCCGGGCAAGCTGGCCCGGTTCAGCGTCCAACGGGAATCGTTCTGTCCGCAGGCAACCCGTCAAGAAGGACACCGCTTGTGATTTCGATGCGTTCTTCGATTTCCGGGAGGAAGCTCGCCGGGCATTAATGCTGCAAGATCTGGAGCAGGCCGAACCGTATTTGGCGGTGGCGTTTCAACTGTATGAGGAAGATCCCGATCTGCTTAGACTCATCGGCCTCTATTATGTGATACAGGGAGATTGGGAGAATGCCCTTCCTGCTTTCGACCGGCTTCTCCGGGTGAGACCGGGGGATATCGACGGCTTGCTGCACCGGGCGGATTTATATTTGAAGCTGGGAAATCCGGAGAAGGCAAGGACCGACTACGGGCATATTCTGGCGGATCATCCGGATCACCTTCAGGCATTAAGCGGTCAGGCGCGAAGCTACTGCCTCGAGGAACGGATGGAAGACGCGCGATCGATATATGTGAGGATTGTAGAGCGGTATCCGCATGATATAGATGCCCGTGTCAGGCTGCTGGATGTTAGCCGCCGGCTAGGGGAGCGCGAGATGCAAACGGAGGTATACCGGCCTCAATTGCCGGAGCGGAATCGGGGATGGTTTAGGGGCAGTGGTCTCGACCGTCTTCAGCGGTTTGCGACACGCCTGCCGGATCAGACGAAACGGCATGGAAGCGTATGGATGCGCCCTTCGAGAATGTGACGGAAACATGGTGTCTGGCTCTGGGTGCTATATTATTCGAAAGGAAGGGGCTCAAGCCGGACGAGTTCTATTCAGAGGAATTCAAGGAGGAAACCCGCTCGCAATGCAAGCATTCCTTGGAGTGTGATTGGGCTATTCATAGCAGAGAGCAGCTTCTGCAGCGGCTCGATCAACTGATGGTGGCCGGGGATAACCGGTCGTTCACGGAACTTCGTTCCTTTCTTTCCACGCTGCCGGAATCGGATCCATCCGCTTATAACGATTCGCTTGGGAACACTCATGAATCCTATGTCCAGTATCAAATCGTCCAGACTTACGATCATAAGCTGCCGGGTGCCGGAATAGCAGCCTGGGATTGGGGAAGGTACGTCTTCTTGTGCAGGGAAGGTGCGCTTGCCGGATATTTGACAGAGGCGGAAGCTCGAAGCCTGATGAGAAGGGTGGCGCACATGGCTCAGCATTCGTACTCCGACTGGCTTGAATACGGCATCGGCTTCCTGGTCGGCGAACAGTTCAGCGTCAAGAAGCTGTCTGGCCGTCATGCGGACGAACGGTTGGACACCGCCGAAGCCCTGCTCTGGAATGAAAGCAGTCTCTGGCGGCGATTGGACTGGGACACGAGACTGGACTAAAGGAACCCAAGCCAGCATTTGAAGACGTTCATGTAGTAGAAACATAGAAACGGGAACGGTGGAAAAAAAGAGGGAATGTTGACAGTCGGTTCCTCATATGATAAGGTGATGGCAACGAGGCATTTCGCTCCTGGAGCGGGGTGCCTTCGTCTATATTCATAGATTGTTTTACATTTAATGGATTGTCGTCAGCTTTCGGAGGTGGTGATGCCATGTTTCTCTCTTTCACCCTCTCTAGCAGAGGGCATTAGCTGATAGCAGGTTGGACATAATGACTGGAAAAGATGTGAAATAACTTGAAGTGGATGATTAACAGTCGGTGGGAAGGCTATCGGCTTGCGGATTTGCGCAAGGATTTCATATCGGGAATGACGGTTGGCGTCATTGCAATTCCTCTCGGAATGGCTTTCGCCATAGCTTCCGGAGTCAAGCCGGAATACGGATTGTACACGACGATTGTGGCCGGTATAATCATCGCGCTTCTCGGTGGGTCGAAGTATCAGGTAGGGGGTCCGACGGGAGCCTTTATCCCGATTTTGCTGGCCATTGTGCTGCAATACGGATACGAGAATCTGTTGATCGCCGGATGGATGGCGGGAATCATTCTGGTGCTGCTCGGGCTGCTCAAGCTCGGGACCGTGATTCAGTATATTCCGCGGCCTGTCACTATCGGCTTTACTTCCGGAATTGCGGTCATTATCTTCACGGGGCAGATCGCCGGCTTTCTTGGATTGACCGGCCTGGAGCAGCGGCAAAGCTTCGTCGGGACAGTGCTCGAGCTGGCTCGCAGCCTCCATACCGTGCAATGGGGCAGTGTTGCTACAGCCGCCGTCAGTCTGGGCTTGCTTCTGGCTATTGGGAAATGGCTTCCGAAGCTTCCCGCATCTCTGGTTGCTCTGATCGGATCTGCTCTGTTCGCAGCTTTCTTCTTTGGCGACGGCATTGCTACCATCGGGTCGGAATTCGGAGCCATACCGGGCACATTGCCCAAGTTCCAGATGCCGGAGTTGACACTGGAGAAAATAATCATGCTGCTCGGCCCTGCCTTCACGATTGCTCTATTAGGCGCGATAGAATCACTGCTGTCGGCGGTAGTCGCGGACGGAATGAGCGGCACAAGGCACAACAGCAACCGCGAGCTGCTCGGCCAAGGGGTGGCTAACATCGTTACACCGATGTTCGGCGGGATTCCGGCCACCGGAGCGATAGCCCGTACCG
The DNA here is from genome assembly GCF_007679495.1 of Paenibacillus sp. 32O-W. Classification (GTDB taxonomy): domain Bacteria; phylum Bacillota; class Bacilli; order Paenibacillales; family NBRC-103111; genus Paenibacillus_L; species Paenibacillus_L residui. Next base: position 64,983 of record NZ_VEGP01000003.1, read on the forward strand.
CCGCCAACATTAAGAGCGGGGCGGTCAGCCCGTTGTCGGCCGTTATTCATGGATTGACCGTTCTCGCGGTTTTATTGCTGTTTGCTCCTTATGCTTCGCAAATTCCATTGGCCGGTATGGCGCCCATTCTGATGGTTGTCGCATGGAACATGTCCTCGCGCCGTCATTTTATCCAATTGATGAAAATGAGGAACGGTGACTCGGTTGTAGCCCTGGTTACTTTTACCCTTACCGTCTTCATTAATCTAACCGCCGCTGTCGGGATCGGTCTTGTGCTGGCCGCTCTCCTGTTCATTAAACGGATGAGTGAAATGCTGACCGTTAACAAAGTTTTTCCTTTGCGGGCAACGGATGACGGAGAGGGAAGCGGATCGCCTGCGGCAGGCGATTGTCCTCTGGTGCGGATCTATTCTGTGGAAGGGCCCCTGTTTTTCGGGGCGGCACAGTATCTCTTAAATACGCTTATGGACACGGTCCAATCTACCCCGAAGGCACTTATTCTGGAACTCGGCAGAATGCCTTTTATCGATGCTACCGGAGAAGCCAATTTGCATATGCTTGTCCGTCATTTTCAGGAGAAGGATTGTTTGGTGCTTGTGGCGGGCATCCAGTCTCAGCCCCGCGAAATGCTGGTCCGATCAGGATTATACTCGCGAATCGGGAGATCCAACTTTTTTGCCCGGTGGGAGGAAGCTGTCGACCATGTACTGGCGCGGCAGGATATGAGCCCATGTGTTCAGTGTTCTTCTTGTGTATGGAGATCTGGCGTTGGAAGAGAGGGGCCTCCGTCTTCCTCGCGAGCGATCCTTCATGCGCAGAGGAATCGACCCCTTTGGGCCAAACGGCCGACCATGGGTGATGAGGCGGCGCAAAGCCGGCGATATGGTCAATCGTCTGCCGGACCGCCGATGGGGACGTAGTTGTTATGGAGTTTATGGCAAGTTGTTATGTTGGTGACCGTTTAAGAGAATATGCCCTAGAATCAGGAATATTTAATTAAAGGAGCTAATGAACATGAGTCAACCATTGCAAGCGTCTGTTCGAACTAAAATGTCCCGTTCCGGGATGAAAGAATTGCGCAAGGCCGGCCGGCTGCCGGGCATTGTATTCGGCAAGCATACGGACAATCGGATGATCCATGTCTCTTCGAGGGAATTTCAACGCTGGGCGAAGAGCGGAGCATCGCAAATTATTCAACTGAACATTGATGGAGGGGAGACGGTTCCCGTTCTGCTCGAAGGAGTGCAGCGTCATCCGGTTTCGGGTGATTGGCTCCATGTCGACTTTCTGCAGGTGAAGATGGATGAAGCGGTCAGGAGCCGGATTCCGATTGAGTTTAAAGGAACGCCTAAAGGAACGAAGACAGGCGGAATCATGCAAACCCAAGGAACGAGCATTGAGGTTGAAGGGCTGCCGGGCAATCTGCCGACCGCCATCACCGCCGATATTGAACATCTGGATGTGGGAGAGACCTTCCACGTTTCCGATTTGAAGCTTCCGGAGAACGTGACCGTGCTGTCCCCGGAAGATGAGCTTCTGGTTTCCATTGTAGCTCCGAGATTGGATAAATCGGCGACGGATGAAGAAGTAGAGGCTGCGAACTGATCTATTATATCTTATGATCACGAGGCATTTCCTTATCCGGGAGATGCCTCGTTTCTTTATGAAGAGATCATTCTGCCGGGATGATTAGAAGTCGGGGCTTCTCCGTCTTGGGGCGTTACCCTCCATGTGTCTCTTTGTCGTTTGATATAGGTCAACTTTGCCGGATTGGCTATTACATCTATTGCCTGAATACAATTTCGTTGAATCTGGAAGGTGAAAACATATAGTATATTCGTTCCCTTTGATAATACGAGTCCCCATTGATTGTTGATATGTCTATAATGGGTTTCCATGCCCTTAGGCTTATAGTTGGATTTAATCTGTTATTTTCGGAAATGAAATCGTTCGAGCGGTATCCTACCAATTCTACAATTTTAGTTAAATCTACCATCTCAACCGTCTTTCTACTATAATAATAGGTAAGTATAGAACAGGATAGAAAAGCCGCCAGCTATGCAGTCGTTAACGGCAGGCAAGGGAGAAACGAATGAAGCCGATTCAAGCGATCGTTTTGGATTTGGATGGTACTTTATTGAATTCGCACAAGCAAGTGTCTCCCCGTAATCAGGCGGCAGTTATGGCGCTGCATGCCCGGGGGATTGCCGTTATCATTGCTACGGCGCGTCCGCTAAGATCGGTGAAATGTCTGCTTCCTGCGGAGTGGCTTACTTTAGGTTATCAGATTTGTTACAACGGTGCATTTACGGTGAATGAAGCTGTGGATGTCTATGAGCACTTGGCGATTCCTCGAGCGACGGCTGCGGAAATTTACCGGTTTATCAAGGAGCAGAACGGCTCCATTCCCGTGACGATAGAAGTAGAGGACACGGCTTACGCGGACTGTATTTTGACAGATGAACATCGTCGGATATTCGGGATTCCCGAGGATGTTCCTCCGCTGGAAGTCATCTCCGGTACCGAGATGGAGACGGTCTCTCCGTCCAAAATTTTGCTCGCCAACGTGGATGGAATTTATAGCAAGCTGAAAGCGGTCTTTCGGAGCAAAGTGAACATCATATGCACCGATGGTCAAGAGCTCATCCAAATCATGAATAAGCAGGTCTCCAAAGAGAATGCCTTGCGCAAGGTTCTCGACCGGTCAGGGATCAAAGCGGAGAATACGATTGTATTCGGCGATGATCATAATGACCTGGGCCTGTTCGATTTGTGCGGAATCCCGGTCGCAATGGGGAATGCCGTAGAGGAATTAAAAGCTAAAGCGGCTCTCGTAACGGATACGAATGACCGTGATGGCGTGGCCAGGATATTGGAACAATGGATTGAATATGGAGAAGGGGAGGAGAGGAACGAATGAGCGAGCAGCTTTATAAAACGGGCTTCAAGCGCATAGATGCTCATCAGCACTATTGGAAGCTGAGCCGGGGGGATTACGGCTGGCTTACTCCGGATTCCGGAGTTCTGTATCGGGATTATTTGCCCGGCGATTTGAAGGAGCACTTGCGGGAGCAGTCGATCGACAGGACGATCGTCGTTCAAGCGGCGCCTACGATAGAGGAGACGGAATATCTTCTTGCCTTATGCGAGGAAGAAGAGACGCTGGCCGGTGTCGTCGGCTGGATCGACCTGGAAGCGGACGATTTTCATGAGCAGTACGCAAGATTGGCTGCAAACCGATATTTCCTCGGGATCCGGCCGATGCTGCAGGATTTGCCGGATGACCGCTGGATTTTGCGGCCCAAGGTCATCTCTGCGTTAGAGAAGTTGGCTCGAGACGAATTTCCCGTTGATCTGTTAGTGAAGCCCAGACATCTCGTGCATATTCTCGAGTTGATGAAGCAGGTGCCCGGGCTTCGGGCAGTGGTGGATCATTTGGCCAAGCCCAATATTAAGGAAGGTGTTATGGAGCCTTGGTCAACCCATATCAAGGAACTGGCCCAATTCCCTAATCTGTACTGCAAGCTGTCCGGAATGGTGACGGAGGCCGATCACGAGCAGTGGCGAACGAACGATTTTATCCCGTATGTGCATCATGTAGTGGAATGCTTCGGGGCGGAGCGGGTCATGTTCGGCAGCGATTGGCCCGTCTGCTTGTTGGCGGCCTCTTACCAAGAAGTGACCGGGCTGCTGAATGAATGTCTCCCCGCATATATAACAGAACAGGACAAGGAACGGATTTTCGGCGAGAATGCTTCGAGATTTTATAGACTGGATCGATAGCATGAAATCTCCGTTGATGCGAAAGCCATAATTTAACCGGCGGACTCCCTGGAGGAGCCGCCGGTTTTTTGGTTTAAAGCTTTACGGGTAGAACGTGCTGGCCGGAGTCGTCGACGGGCACCAGCGCGATTGGCGCAAGAAGTGCAGCAGCGCTTCCTTGGCCGTGTCGGTGCCGATATAATACAGCGCTTCGGCGGCATGAGCACGCACATAGCGATTATCGTCGTCCAGCGCTTGAATCAGCTCGGGGACCGCTGCTTCCGCTTGGGGGCCGAGCCTGGAAATGCACAGTCCGGTCATGAAGCGCACCTGCGGGTCCGGATCATTCAGCGCCTGCTTCAACGCGGCAACGATTTCCTCACGGGGAGAACCGATATTGCACAACGCTTCCACCGTGCTGTACCGGACCGGTTCGGAAGGATGATCAAGCAGCCCGATCAAGGCAGGAACCGCCGGTTCGGCGAGATGCCTTAGCTCTCCCAAAGCGAAGGCAGCGTGAACCGTGACCTCTTCCCGGCCGCCCTTCAATGCTTCGGTCAGACCGGCAACCGCACCGGCCCCGGAGGCAGACAGCCCGTAAGCGGCATTGCGGGAGATCAGCTTATCTTCATGCTGCAGCGCTTGCAGCAGCGCGGCGGTTCCCGGCTCGCCCATCCGTGCCAGCGCATAGGCGGCATTCAGCCTGACCGGCTCGAAGGAGTCCTCCAACGCCCGGGCGAGCACCGGAATAGCCCCGGCTTCCCGGGCATCCGCTCCAAGCAGCCCTAACCGGTTCGCGGCGGCCGCACGCAGCTCCGGATCCTCCATCTGCAGCTGACCGATCCACTGTTGCGCTTGAGCTCCGTCCCCGATGGGAGTCGAGTCCGGACCCAGCTTACCCGACAGCCAGTTCCATGTCTCGCGCCAAACAACCTCATGGGGCCGGACAGCGGGGCTTAAGGAGGAGGGGGTGATCCACTCCTTTTCTTGATGGTCCCAGCTCGGGGCTTGCGGAATTTGGGTACGCATAAATTCGAACTTTAACATGTAGCGGTGCTGTCCAAGCTTATTGGCCGTCGAACGATGCCAGATGTCATATTGAATGAGGGCGAATGTTCCGGCTTCCCCGTTAGCGGTTGCTTCCGCGGCGGGATTCTCTTCTTCGAAGGTGCGGGTATCGTAATACTGCGAGCCCGGAAGCACTCCGGTCGGCCCCAGCTCGATGGGAGTATCCTGGGGAAAATACATAATCATGGCCCACCATGGATGATGATTGCGCATTCTTCGGTATCCCCAATAGCTGTCCTTGTGCCAGCCTCCCGGCTGGGGGGAGTTGTTGTAGTGCCCGTGACGGTGGGCATGCAGCATATAGTCGGGTCCGAGGACGCTGGTCAAGGCTCCGGTAATGACCGGATGCTCGAACACCTTCTGCACTTCGCGGATGCGGGGAAGCAAATTGTTGCCCGGGTTCCCTTCATCCTGATACACTTCGTTAAGCTGCTCCAACAACCGTTGATGGAACTCCTTGGACAGATCGGTTTTGAGAATCAGGAAGCCTTCGGCAATGAATTTTCTCATCTGTTCATCGGTTAATAATTGTGGTTTGCTGTTCATGGACGTCCCTCCATACTTTTATTCATTCCAGCTTGCTGTCAAACCTACTTCTTATTTTAGTGACCGCCGGCTTGAATGAAATGGAAGAAGCTTACCGCTACTTGCACAAAACTAACCTTTTAACAGTTGCCTGACTCGTTGCAGCAATCGGGTTTATTGGATTAGAGCTTCGTGACAGGATGTTTATTGAATCGTTGGGGCCTAATCTGCACCGTTAATGGATCGGCTATACAATCGGATAGAACAAAACACGATAGTCGGATGGAGCAAGTCCAGTGTGCTTCTTGAAGAGGCGAGAGAAATAATAGGGCTCCATCCCTAAGGATCGCGCGATGTCCGAGACGGGCTGGTCCGTTGCCGAGAGCAGCGCTTTCGCCCGGTCTATTTTTAGCTGCTGAACGTATTGAATGGGGGAGGTGCCGACGATTTCGTGAAAATGGCGGATAAAATAGTTGGGATGAAAATGGAGCAGACCGGCCATTTCCTGAACGGTTATATTCTCATGCAGATGCTGGTCGATGTATTTCAGCACGGTATGAATTTTGCCCATTCGCTCGTCGCCATTTAATGGCTTCCATTCGTACTTGTCTTGCAGAGAAGCTTCTACGAACAGGCTGATGATTTCCAGCAGAACCGATTTCTGCATCATATAGGCGGTGAACCGGTCGCTCTCATAATGACGGATTAGCTGCTCGAACAGGCCGACCAGCCCGGCGCGGTCCCGGACCTCTATATAATGAGGAAGCCCGAGCAGTTGAAACAGATTGAGATCGCCGATCTTGGCGGTAAAATGACACCAGTACTTGCCGAAGGTATGCTCGCTAATCGGGAAAAAAGACTGCTCCACACCCGCAGGCATAATGAATAATTGGCCGGGCTGCGGATAATAGGTCCGCCCATCGATGATGAGACAGCCTTCGCCTTCACAGATGTAATAAAAACGGTTGAAATCGGGAATATAGTTCATCTGCCGCCATTTCGTATTTACCTTCGTATAGGCAGCAAGAGACAAGTGAGCCTGCAGATTGGCCATTACATTTCTTAGTCTGGCAAGCTGTTTTTCCGGTTTCAGCATAGGGATCGCCTCCATGAACAGGGGCCTGTATTTGGGTGATGCTGCTCGATCGGGATAGGGCCCGCCTTGGATAAGCAGTTCCGTCAACCAGCCTCATTTCATTTATATATAGTTCATTAGCCGAACCGGAAATCCTGCCTTTGCACCGGCGAAAAGCCCAATGGAATACAAAAAAAGCCGCCATTCGTCCGAAGATCGAAAAGCAGCTTATCGGTAAGTTATTGCAGAAGCGTCTCTTACTTGGCGGCTTCCGTCGATGGCAATTCCTTGGGCACCAGGTTATAGATTTCCCCGGATTCCAGCGTGTCAATAAGTCGGTCCAACCACAAATAGTATTGGATCGCTCCCTCCATCTTATCTATATCGTGGCGGATGATATCGGCCAGCTCCTTATTGTCGGGCTCCTGCTCCGCCAATTTCTGCAGATCGCGGATGGACTTCTTCAATACCTGAATATTCATTTCCAAAGAATGGCGCCACTTGATCACGAAAAAGTCGGCGAAGTTCTGGTACCAGTCTTGCTCCACCTCATAGAGATCTTTCCGCGATCCCTTCCCCCATACCCGCTTCACCATCTTCAGATCAAGCAGGGTACGGACACCCGTGCTCATTGTCGTCTTGCTCATCTTCATTTGTTGTCCCATTTCGTCGAGCGTCATAGGCTTGTCCTGGAAGAACATCATTCCATAAAGGCGCCCGGTGGAGACGGTGATCCCGTACAAATCCATATTATTTCCGACGGATTCGATTACGCGCTCGCGTGCCTTTTGGATGATCTCTGCCTGCTCGTCGGTTAATTGATCCCATTGGTTCATCATCAACACCTCATCGAGAAGGATTGTCTCGTCTTATATTCATCGGCTGTCCATCCCGCTAGGATCTCCTATCGTAAGGGTTACAGCAACGGATGTTTGACTTGGCGGGCAGTGACCTTACATCACCGCACTACAAGATATAACGTTATTGTAGTGAACTGGCTTGCAAAAGTAAAGAAACCCCAAGGGAAGGATTATTGAGGAAAACAGAGTATATGGAATGTATCGTATGTAAAGTTTTTTCCGAACGTACGAGACAAACGTTTATTAGCGTTGACCTTTCTTTTGTCCTTTGAGTAAACTTAACGGGTATAAAGATGAGCGTAGGGAAGGGGGGAATAAGATGGCTGTCATATCCGTCAAAAACTTGACCAAAATGTTCGGATCCGAGGTAGGACGAGCATTTCCGCTGCTGGAGCAGGGGCTATCAAAGAAGGAAATATACGAAAAAACGAAAATAACCGTAGGGGTTAACCGGATCAGCTTCGATATCCAACAAGGGGAGATTTTCGTCATCATGGGACTGTCGGGAAGCGGTAAGTCTACTCTTGTCCGATTATTGAACCGGTTAATCGAGCCGACATTGGGGGAAGTGTTAGTCCATGGCCGGGACATCGTGAAGATGGGGCAGGAGGAGCTAAGAAATGTTCGCCGCAGCACCATCAGCATGGTTTTTCAGAAATTCGCTTTATTTCCTCATAAGACGGTCCTGCAGAATGTGGAGTTTGGGCTCGAAATTCAGGGCTGGACTAAAGCCGAGCGAAGTGAGAAAGCGATACGCTCGCTTTCCCTGGTTGGCTTGCAGGGATGGGAGAACAGTTATCCCGACGAGCTTAGCGGAGGGATGCAGCAGCGGGTCGGACTGGCCCGAGCGCTGGCCAACGATCCCGACATTCTGCTGATGGATGAGGCCTTCAGCGCTCTGGATCCGCTTATCCGCAAGGATATGCAGGATGAGCTGCTGGAGCTTCAGCAGAAGATGAAGAAAACGATCGTGTTCATAACCCACGATTTGGATGAAGCGCTGCGAATCGGCGATCGGATCGCTCTGATGAAAGACGGCTCCGTCGTACAAATTGGAACACCGGAAGAAATTATGATTCAGCCGGCGGACGAATACGTAGAGAAGTTCGTGGAGGATGTCGATTTATCCAAGGTGTTGACCGCTGAGCATGTGATGCGGAGGCCGGAGACGATTACCCTGGATAAAGGCGGGCCGAGGGTGGCTCTGCAGCTGATGAGGGACAGCGGGGTTTCGAATTTGTTCGTTGTCGATCAATCCCGGAAGCTGATCGGAGTTATTACAGCAGAGGATGCATCGGCTGCTGTCCAGGAAGGCAAGAAATTGGAAGATATTATCATTCGTGAAGTGCCTGTCGTTCCTCCGGATAAACACTTGAACGAGCTGTTTGATTTGTGCAGCACGTCGCGATTCCCTGTATCCGTCGTTGGAGAGAATGGAAGGCTGCTGGGTGTAATCGTCAGGGGAGCTGTGCTGGGAGCTTTATCCGGCAACCAGACGCATTCTTACAAAGGGGGTGAAGCATGATGCCCAAAATCCCTTTGGATCAATGGATTGAGAAGCTGGTGTCTTTCCTGGCGGATAACCTGCAGTTTCTGTTTGATTTCTTTAAGATGGTCATCGGCGGAGCCGTAGGCGCCTTTTCCTGGGTCTTTCATTTGCTTCCGTTCTATGTGTGGATCGGCATATTCGCCGTCATTGCCTACTTAGTGTCCCGTTGGGGGCTGGCTATCTTCACGGTAATAGGGCTGCTGCTGATAGAGAATCTCGGGTATTGGGACCATACGATGGATTCACTTGCACTAGTTGTTACTTCTACGCTGATCTCCATCATCGTTGGTCTGCCGTTGGGAATCTGGTGCGCCCGACGCGATGGAGTGCGCAATGTGCTGACGCCGATATTGGACTTCATGCAGACGATGCCGGCCTTCGTCTATCTGATTCCGGCGGTGACTTTCTTCGGGCTCGGAGTCGTTCCGGGGGTCATCGCTTCGGTTATTTTCGCAGTCCCGCCAACCATTAGGCTGACCAATCTGGGCATCCGCCAAGTATCCGCCGAGTTGGTAGAGGCGGCCGATGCCTTCGGGTCCACCCCGGGACAGAAGCTGTTCAAGATTCAACTTCCGCTCGCAGCCCCGACGATTATGGCGGGAATTAACCAGACCGTGATGCTTTCTCTGTCCATGGTTGTTATTGCATCCATGATCGGAGCGCAAGGACTGGGAGCAGATGTCTATAAAGCCGTTACCCAGCTAAAAATTGGAGAAGGTTTTCAGGCGGGATTGGCCGTTGTCATTCTGGCTATATTGCTGGATCGGCTGTCACAAGGGATGATGAAAAAAGATAAAAAAAGGAGATAGGTATGTTTAAAAAAGGAATAAAGGTTGTTCTATCCGCTGCATTAGGTTTTGGTTTGCTGGCAGGCTGCTCCTCCGGGGAGAAAGAGCAGTCCGATTTTATCGGCGATCAGGTGAAATATGAGATTATCGGTATTGATCCGGGTGCGGGTCTCATGGAAGCGACCGAGAAGGTGCTTAAGGAATATGAATTGACGGATTGGAAATTGATTGAAGGCTCCGATACCGCCATGACCGCTTCCCTGGAGAAGGCCTATAAGGAGAAGAAGCCGATCATTATTACCGGATGGACTCCACACTGGAAGTTCGCCAAATATGATCTGAAATATCTCGAAGATCCTAAAGGGGTATACGGTGCAGATGAAGAAATTCATACGATCGTCCGCAAGGGCCTGAAGGAAGACGACCCGGCGGCCTACGAGTTCCTTGACCGTTTCGAGTGGACACCTGCCGATATGGAGAAAGTGATGGTAGATGTCTATGAAGGAATGAAGCCGGAGGAAGCCGCCGCTAAGTGGGTGGAAGAGAACGCGGACAAAGTGGAAGCCTGGATCAAGGATGTGCCGCAAGCGGACGGCAAGAAGCTGAAGCTCGCCTACGTGGCCTGGGATTCGGAAATCGCCAGCACGAATGTGGTTATGCATGTATTGGAATCCAAGCTTGGCTATAAAGTGGAGGGACTGCAGGTTGAGGCTGCCCCCATGTGGGTAGGAGTGGCTAATGGAGACGTAGACGCCATTGTGGCGGCTTGGCTTCCGACTACCCACCAGAGACATTTCGAGACTCACAAAGATAAAATCGAGGATCTCGGTCCCAATTTGATTGGTACGAAGCTGGGGCTGGTTGTGCCGTCCTACGTCGATATTAACTCCATTGAAGATTTGAAGAAGAAGTAAGCAAGCCCGTAAGATAAGCGGATTAATGAAATATTACGAGTGAATTGGCCGTCAGGCGGGAGAACCCCATGCCTGGCGGTTTTCCTTTATAATCCCGGCCGCTGAATTGCTTCTTCATTCATTGACAGCGGATTGCCAACTATACTACAATGCATAGTGTTAGGGGTGATCAAAACTGAAAGTAGACAAGTATAATATGAACGAGGAAGGGCTCAACCGTTTTTTTGGCCCGCTGGAAGCGAGAATTATGGAGCGGGTTTGGCAAACGGGGAGGGCCAGCATTAAAGAGGTTCAGGAAATGCTTTGCAAGGAAGCCCCCATTTCGTTCAATGCGGTTATGACGGTGATGAACCGACTGTGTGAGAAAGGCCACTTGAATCGGCTGGCCAAGAGGTCCCGTGGAGAAGTTTCCTATTATGCCGCCGTTCAGACGAAGGAGCAATTTCTGAGTGAACAGACCAAGGAACTGGCTAACGGATTAATAACCGATTTCGGACCGCTCGTCGTCAATCATTTAATCGATTCTCTGGATCAAGCCGACCCCGAATTGATTGAACGTCTGGAGCAAAAATTGCATGAGATGAGAAGAAGGAACGAGACGTGAACGGCAGCTTGAAGACGAAAATGGCTTTTGTTATTGTCGGTTCGGCGTCCTTGCTTCTGCTCTTACAGATGGGGCTCCATGCTGTCCAGCAGTTTTCGGGGGCTGAAGGGCGATGGAATTTACTTAAGCTCTGTCTGATTACCTTTAAGGAAGCGCCCTTTATCTTTTTTCTGATATCGGCCGCGGTTAACTTGCTGATCTTCGTGACGTTCGGCAGAATAGCGCTGCGGATGGCGACACAGTTCTATCTTTCATGCAAATGGGGTGCACATTTCAGAGCCCGGACGGATCACGAGGCCTCGATGATGCTTGAACGGCGATACAGCCATTGGGGCGTTCCAATTAGAGTGATTCGTGACGACTCTTTGTTTGCTCTGGCTGCAGGACTTATCAAGCCGCGGATCTTTGTGTCGACGGGTTTGCTGAATATGCTTTCCGACAGGGAAATGGAAGCGGTTCTGCTGCATGAAAGACATCACTGTATGAGGCGGGACCCGTTGAAGATGCTCGTGGTCACGATCTGCCGGGATGCCTTCGGATACATACCGCTTATCCGCGGGCTCGCACATTATTATCGGGTCATGAAAGAGCTGCTGGCGGACCGGTTTGTCATCCAGCAGATGAATACGCCTTATGAGCTTGGAAATGTGCTGTTGAAAATGACGAAGCGCGCGGCCCCAGCTCCGCGAGGTATCGGAGTATCCTTCGCCGACACGGCCATCAATTACCGGATCGAGCAGATCATAGAACCCGGCGGCAAGGTAGAAGCCCCCGCCGTCCGCTTTCCCGCAGTGCTTGTTTCGTTCCTCATGCTCGTCATTTCCCCCTATTTGCTGTTGATTCTGGGCGGGTGTGTATAAGCCCGTCCTTTCACCATATAATTTACACTATTGTATGTAGTGCGAATACTATTGACAAACGCTGCAAGCTTGTGTGCAGAGGACGGGGTGCATGCAATGGATACTTGCCTTGAGCTGTTCAGTCATCCGCGGCAAATTGAAGGCAGCTAAGATGGAAAGGAGACGGTGCAATGAAAAAACAAGCTTGGATCATAATTATGATTGCCTTTCTGATCGGTCTTGCGGTTTATCAGAATGGGAGCGACGGTCAGAACAAGCAGTCTGCCGCAGATCTGGAGGTGCAGCCCCTTGTAGGCTTCAAGGCACCAATCTTCCAATTGAAAGGTATGGACGGCGAAATGTATTCTCTGGCCGAGGAAACGAAGCCGGCCATCATCAATTTCTGGGCTTCCTGGTGCGGTCCTTGCGAACTGGAAGCTCCCGAGCTGGTGAAGCTGTATGACAAATACCGGGATGAGATTGAAATATATGCGGTCAATGCCACCACCTTGGACAAGGAAAAGAATGCTCGCGAATTTGCCGAAAGGCACGAATTCGATTTCCCTGTTCTGCTCGATGACGATTCGAAACATAAAGTGATTGATCTATTCGAGGTACAAGCCTATCCGACAACCTTCTTCGTCAACCGCAACGGGGTCATAGTGGACAAGGTTCTCGGCTTGGTCGATCCTGGCACACTGGAGAAAAAAGTGAAACAAATGATCAAATCGAAGTAAAGGAGGCGGCTGTATGCCGGAAGTGCTTCAGGCGGGTCCGTTGATGATCCGTACCAGCTGGCTGCTGCTCGCGCTTGCCGCCATAGCCGGATATTTGCTCGTCCGCTGGAAATTGAATAAGGTCGGGGATAAGGGGCGCGAGCTTCCAGATCTGATCGGAAACGCCATTCTGATTATACTGCTGACATGGAAGCTCAGTCCGGCGATTTTCAACCCTTCCGTCCTATGGACCAATCCGGCAAGCCTGCTGTTTGTTAACGGCTCCGGCATGGGTCTATGGCTGGGTTTAGGGCTGGCGCTGGTTTATCTGGAGGCCGCGAGGAGAAAACGGGGGATAGACCGGCCTTTCCTGCTTGATACGATGGCTTATTGGGCGGGGCTTATTGCGGTCGTCTATTATTTGTTTATTTGGCAGTACGGGAAAGCGACGGAATGGCCTTGGGGAATAGCCGTCGGATATTCGAATTATCGATATCATCCGGTTAATCTTTATATCGTTCTCATTCTTCTCCCTTCTTATATCTGGATGTGGCGGAAAGGAGGCCGGCTCGGCAGCGGCAAGCTATTCTCCCACTTTCTAACCTTCTATGGGATTGCGCTGCTTGCAGGCTCCTTCTTCCGGGTGAATGACCCGCTGTGGGCAGGCTTGACTGCGGAGCAGCTACTCGCCACAGGAATGGCCCTGGCAGGTGTTTTGGCTTTCCCTCAGAGTAAAGAGAAGACTTCTTGACAGGCATGGGAAGACTAGAGGATGATGGACTCAGATGAGCTTGGCGGAAAACGTAAAGGGGTGTTATTGAAATGAAAATCCGTACAGAATGGCAGGGCAAGAGGAAATTCAAGAGCTTGTCCTCCAGAAATCACGAAGTGATGATGGATGCCGTGCCGGATGTGGGCGGTGAGAATGCCGGCAGTTCGCCCATGGAGCTGGTCTTGATGGGGCTTACAGGCTGCATGGGGATTGATGTGACGATGATATTGGAGAAGATGAGGCTCGCTCCGGACCGGTTGGAAATAGAAGCTGCGGGGATCCGCGCCGAAGAGCCTCCGCGCAGATTTGTGGAAATTCATCTGACTTTTCACGTTGACGGCGATATCAAGCCGGACAAAATATGGAGGGCAATCCGCTTAAGTGAGCAGAAATATTGTTCGGTTGCCCATTCCCTCAACTCGAAGGTGGCGAGCCGACTGCTGTTGAACGGGAAGGAGGAGCCCCCCGCCGGACAGTCCTAACGGAGCCTTGGGCAAGGAGTCTATTTTCGTCACAGCTCCTGCCAAATGTTACAGGTCCTAGTCTCTTATATATCCCATATCATTTATGAAGCCCGCCGGTAAACGTCATAGTCCCGGCGGGCTTAAGCGCTTTGGAACCCTATCGGACGCCTCGAATTTTTATCCAGGTTCAGTCATCCAAGTTCTTGATGAATTTTCTCCAGATTTTCCTTAAGCTTCAGGCAGCTTTTATAGTCGATTTTGCCATGGTAGGCTTCTTCCTGGTGAAGCTGATCCTCCAACGGCTGTGCTTCAAAGCTCATCGCTGCTCCACCGGAGGCATAGCTATAACGCTGTTCCGCATAAGCGATTAATTGCTCATTTAACTGCTCCATCTTTTCCACGCTGTTCCTTAAGGAGTTCAGATGGATAGCTGTATCGTGTTCATCGGAATAGTGTGTCAGCTCTTCTCTTTCGCTGTTGATCAGATGGCGCAGCTCCTCTACCTGAAATTGGGAGGAGGAGGGAAGCTCCATATGGTCCAGAATTTGTTGGCAAGCGTCCAGCAGCTCCTGAATTCGGGTTACCGATTGAGACATTATAATTCCACCTTTATTGTTATTCATTTCCTTTACCTATAGTTTGGAGCCCTCCGACAAAATTATGCGCCGTTCCCGATTCTTTTCTTTTTTTGCTTGTACAGCTTATGTCTTAATAGGTATAATTAGTTGGATTCCTGTCTTTTTTTGGCCTCTATGGTAGAATATCATCTACCATATTTAATATGAAGGAATAGGTGAAATTTACTCATGAAAGCACTTAAGTATGTCATCTTGTATTTGATTATTCTGCAACTCGCGGTCCCCTTGCTGGTGCCGGATCATGAAGTCTATCATAACCGGATAGATTACGAACTGACGAAGAGCAATTTGCATGACATCGATGCGGCGCTGGACAAGATCAAACGGCAAATCTCCCGCAGCAAATCCGATAATTATATCATTCTGCTGGGAGATTCAATTATTTATGGAAGTCCCGGTAACTCGGATCAACCCGTAAATGTTTATATGGAGAGATTGGCTCGCGAAACAATGGGAGAAGAAGCGCCGGCCATCTATAATCTATCGATGCCGGCTATGCAATTGGGAGACATCTATACGATGCTGTTGATGCTGGATAAGCATAACATATCGACCGAGCGGGTCATCTTCAATATTCGCTATGCTTCATTTGTAGAGCGGAACCCTTGGCCTCCCGCTGTATTCTGGCTGAAGGATGAACTCAGGAAGCTGGATCCCGACACATTCGCGCATATTCGTCCGCAGCTTGAATCGACCGGCTACAGCGTCCCGGAAGGGCTTTATGAGAAATATAAGCATTGGCTCCATGAAGATGTGCTTCCGAGTATGTCGTTGTTCCGTTATAAAGATTTTATTATTAAATCCGTCAAGCATACGTACACGCGTGCTAAGGGGCTTCCCATCCCGGATGATGCTCTTGGTGATCCCCGTCCTTGGCACCAGAAGGAAGGGCTGGAGCAGTATCTGAAATCGGATGAGATTGTGAACAGCTATACGGACAAGCCGTTCGACTTGTCGGATGCCAGTCCGGATGTATTCTTCCTCAACCAGATTATCAAGCACCAACAAGGCACCAACACAATGGTGGTTTTTAACGGCGTCAATCAGACGCTGATGGAAGCTTATGTGAACAAGGAAGGATATCGGCAGAACATAGCCAGGATTGATCGAATGATGGAAAGCACTCCGTTTAAATACATTAATCTGGAAGGGAAAATAGACGATGCTTTGTTTACAGACCATACTCACTTCACGCCCGAAGGCCATGAAGCGCTGAGCGGCCTGTTGTGGGAAGCTTACACTAAATAAAGGGAGATCAGATACATGCTTTTCCATACTCCGGAATTTATGGTCTTGATGATCATAACGATGTTTCTATATTATTTGCTGCCGAACCGGCGGATCTTCTTGCTTTCCGTCGCCAACGTAATCTTCTACGGGGTGGCGGGTATCGGCCATTTATTTGTCTTTATTGCGGTATCCATCTTTACCTATTACTGCTCCAAAATGCTGCGCGGAAAGTATGCCAAATTAATTCTGGCCATTGCACTTGTCGTCAATATTTTAAATCTCGTTTTCTTTAAATATACGGTGTTTCTTATCCGCAGCATGGAGCAGTTCCTGTCCGTGAAGCTGCTGACCGAGGATTCTTTCTGGCTAACAATTGTGCTGCCTATCGGGATTTCCTTCTATACCTTTCAGATGATTGCTTATGTCGTCGATATTTATAAAGGAAAGATCAAGCCGAGCCGCACCCTGCTCGACTTCTGGGTATTCATCGCTTTCTTCGCCAATCTGATCGCCGGTCCGATCATGCGGGGACAGGAGCTGCTGCCGCAAATCGAGGGCATTCGCTCCATCCGCTTTGACCGTCGCAATATGAGAATAGGAGCCGCCTTCCTCGGACTCGGGCTGTTTAAGAAAATCGTTCTGGCTGACTATATATCCGGTTATGCGGACTCTTTCTTTGCCAGAACGGCCGAGCTTACCGGGGCCGAAGGCTGGGTTGCCATTTATTTGTTCGCGTTTCAAATCTTTTTCGACTTTGCGGCTTATAGTGAAATGGCTGTAGGGATCGGCTATTTCTTCGGAATTAAATTGATTAACAACTTCCAGACTCCATACCTGAGCTCGAATGCAACGGAATTCTGGCGGCGCTGGCACATCACCTTATCCACGTTCATCCGGGATTATATCTATATTCCATTAGGCGGATCCAGGAACGGCAAGGTGAGACAATACATTAATTTGTTCCTTGCCATGACGATTTCCGGGATCTGGCACGGTGCCGCCTGGACGTTCGTGATCTGGGGAATGTTTCACGGAGCGCTGTTGATCGGCCATAAGCTGTACAGCAAAGGCAAGGAACGGCTGGGACTGGCCAAGCTCGATTCCAGCAAAATCTATCACGTGTTTGCAGTCATTGTGTTCTTTCATCTTACATGTATCGGCTGGATATTCTTCCGGGTGGACGGATTTCAGAACGCCATCTCGCTGCTGTCCCGCATGCTTACTCCGGAAGCCTTCCTGTTCCCGAAGGAATTACACAAGTACCTGCTCCTCGTTGCCGTCTTATATTTGCTGCATATTGTGGAATATTATCTGTTCGCCAATGCGGCCAAATGGTCCAAGGCTTGGCATAACCGTTTTCCTGCGCCGGTTCGCGCCGTCGTTTATACGCTCGTGATTGCCGTGTTAGCATTGCTGTTACGAACAGAGCAGAATACGTTCATCTATTTTCAATTTTAGTATGGAGGGGAGAAGGGCAGCGGGGTGCGATAACGTGTACCGAGTGCTGCCTGTTAAACCGGAATCTTCCCGTATCCAACTGGCAAAGACTGTACTGACGGCCTTTGCCGGTTTTCTCATTTTACCGCCGGCTGTGTCCTGATCGAATCTCTCAGCATTCCCGAATGCTTTAGTTTGACTTCGACTTCAATTGCTTGAATGGAGTCCTCCTTAAGCTGAAATGGACGGTCGGCCTGAAGCTTTCTCCATCGGCCATAATGCTTGCGATAAAGGACATGCTGCAGTGAAAAGAGGTCTGCCTTCTTCTCCAGCCCGTTCCTGTAGGTCGTCATGATTTCCCCTCGAATATGCCGCTGCGCCTCTTCAACAAGCTTTGATTCCGGCATGGCCCTGGTAAGCTCGATTATGTCCCCGGTTATTTTCACATGAATGGAATAGACGGGTCCTTGTTTGTCAACGTGCGGCTTGATATCAATTTCAGGCTTGTTCATGGAAAGCACCGCTTGGGATTTTCCTTCCTTGCGGATGACGAGGGGCGTTCTTTCCGTTCTGGATTCCAACCACCTTAACCCGGCTAGACGGTTTTTATCGAAAAAGCCTTTAAGCTCGTAATTTTGCAGGGCATATACTCCGTTCATTTCAAGTTTTTTGTCGACCTTGTTGTTTTTATGCCATTGCTCCTTATTGATGGAGATGGATGGCAGCAGTATAGTCTGATCGGGCTCGCGCAATAGAGAAACGAAACGGAAATACTGCATCGGAGCGATGTATGATTTCTGTTTATAAAGCTCGATCGGTTCGTTAAGAATTGTAGCCAGTGAGGGAAGATTAAAAAAACCGGGAGTCGTATAGACATCCTCTATTTCCTCCTCTGTCCCATAAATCCAGGGAGTATAACGCATCTCCCAAAACCTAAACAGCGTATCCTCGATATGGTCCACCCCTTGTTCGAGCAATCGTTTGGTCATAATGATATTGGTGGCATGGCTCCAGTATGTTCTTTGCTGCGCCGTATCCAGCAAATCATTGATTGCCTGATTAATGGTCTCCCCTTCTCCTTTGCCAACCCATTGCTGGGGAGGATTGCTCTGCTTGCCCGATTCCTGTCTCGCTATCGAGGTGAATTCAATCATCTGTGCATAGATCAGATATTTGCCGTCTTTATAATCCAGTCCGACGGAAACGGCGTAATTAACGATTTGCATATCTTTAATGTCCCAGCAGCCGGATAAGAGGGTGAGCATAAGCAAGCAGATGAGCAGCTTCCTATTCAAGGAGAGTCCCCCTTCTTGCGGGTCGTATCCAGGGTATGGAGCATTTTAGGCCGGTGATCGATATGGTCCCGCGGTTTGATCAGCATCCCCGATAACACATCGCGCGGGGATAATGGGGAAATAGGTGCCAAATAGGGCAGCCCGAAGGATTCCAGTCTGGACAAATACGTTATGATAACAAACATGGAAATGAAAAAGCCGTACATTCCGAGTATCGAGGTGCAGATGAGCACAAATATTCTAATGACGCTAACGCTGCCGCTCAGGGATTGATTGACCAGCGTAAACGTGGCAACGGCTGTAACGGCACAGACGAACAGCATCGTTGGAGAAGTAATTCCCGCCCGGATCGCCGCATCCCCGACAATGAGCCCGCCAATGACCGTCACCGTTTGGCCTACCGCCTTAGGCAGCCGGACCCCGGCCTCGCGGAATATTTCAAATAATCCGATCATCAGGAACGCTTCCATGGGAGAAGAAAGCGGCAGCCCGATTCTGGAGTTGCTGACGGTAGCCAATAGGTGGAAAGGAAGCTGGTCTATATCGTAGGCTGTCAAAGCAACCCAAAATCCGGGAAGAAAGATGGAAATGCTGATTCCGATCAGACGGAAAAACCTTTCGAGTGCAACATAGTAGAATGGAAGATGCATATCTTCCGGTGTTTTCAGAAGCGTGGTCAGGTTGATAGGGGCAATAATGGCCATAGGCGAGCCGTCTATCAGAATGACGAAACGGCCTCTTAACAGACCGGCCGCGACATGGTCCGGCCTGCCGATATAATCGAATAACGGGAACAAGGAATGACTGTAATCCGACAGTGCTTCCTCCAATTGTTCATTGCTGAGCAGACCATCCACTTCAATTTTGTTAAGCCGGGTCCGAACCTCATCCACGACATCCGGACGGGCTACATCGTATAGGTACAGCAAAGATACCTTCGTATGGCTTCTCCTGCCCAGGCGGAATTGCTCATGATGCAGCGAAGGGGTCTTGAGCCGTTTGCGAATCAGGGCGATATTGGTGGAGAGATCCTCGGTAAAGCCGTCCCTCGGCCCTTTGATCGAAACTTCCGTATTTGATTCCTCCGGAGTCGGCAACATCGACGAAATAAAGCTTCTCCTGCTCTTCGAACACGATGATCATATTTCCATCGAATAAGTGATGAAGCAAATCCTCTGCCGCCTTGATTTCGTTTAATTGCAGCAACGGATTGGATACGAAGGAATCCTCGAGGCGCTCGGAGCTGGCCAGCATGCGATTAAGCTGAGGGAGTACAAACTCGTTAACCTGCTGTATATTGGCCATTCCCTCACAATATACGATCACCGTTTTGATCTGTTGACGGCAGCCGAACCGGTAGACTTGAATCGTAATGTCCGCGCTGGAGCCGAACAGCATCCGGATGGCCTGTTCATTCCATTGTTTCGGGAGCCAGCCGGTCCGGTTTCGTTCCTTTCCTTTTGATTTTCCCAGGAGCTGTTGTCGGAAATAACGGTAAAAATTCAACTCGGCTTCCTCCTCTTCAGATGCGATTTAGCAAACACAAGCAGCGAAAGCAAGATGGAATAAGCGAGCACGGCAAAGAAGCTGTAGGGATAGTACCTGGTTTTGATCCAGTTTATGAAGTTCATGTCGCTTATAGGGGCGACGGCGATTCCCAGTAATATGAAGAGCAGTATGAAGAGAATGAATCGTTTCAACAACCGGCTATCGGGCTTACAAAAATCCAGCAGGATATATATCGCAAGAGATATACGTATAAATGCCCCTGAAAGCCACTGGAACAAGGCCAGGAAGTCTACGTGGGCTATATATTTGCCGATAGTCACCAGCCGCCATTGCTCGAAGGCGGGATATCTTTGGTTAGCGGATTCCACCGGTCCATAAGTGGCCATGGAACCAATCAGGGGACCCATGGTCAGGCCCGCCAGAATAAAAGCCAGGATAAACCAGTAAAGCAGTCGGATAGGCTTCTCTATGTTATGTTTAAACAACAGCAGGATGATGATTTCAATAAATCCCCCGCCCGCATAGACCATAGCATTCAAGACGGGCTCCAGCCCGTCGGTAAATATCGGGAAGATCTTGGAATAGTCCTTGTACTGGAAATTGGCGGACATAACGAAATAGCCGAGCAGCCAGACCAATGGAAGAAGAATGCCGGTTGTTATTGCGATTGGACGGATTCCGGAGCCGGCAATGAACAAGCATAGGAGGATCAAGCTGCCTGCTACAACTGTGCCGGGAGTTCGGGGCAAATAGGTGATGCTTACCCATTTCGTCGTTTCCCGGATCGTCAATGCGGCGATGAATAAAACATATATTGCCGCCGGCCAGATCAGAAAGCGGGCTGCCCACTTGCCGTACTGCTGCCTCAGCCAGTCGAATAATGACTGTTGGCCGGTCGTTTTGGCAATGTAGTAGGGAAGGAGCAGCCAAAGGTTGGACAGAAGATACGTAAGCAGAACACTGACCCAGGAGTCGCGCATTCCGACATGCAAAAGCAGTGGGATGATGGTGACGTGGTTGGAAAAACCGACAGCCAAAATGATGATGGTAAGAGCCTGGAATACGCTGATGGTTTTGTTTACGTTCAATCCCGAGCCCTCCTCGTAAATAAGCCAGTATATACATTGTGAGCCGATGATTAACAAATCATACAAAAAACGGATGAACAACATGTTCGCAAGAAATGCATAAGCTCAAATTTTGAGCATAGGATGAAATATAAAGCAATATTCCATGATCAAATTTCAAGCATTCGGATTTAAAAATTCGGTTATTTCCACACAAACAACAAAATATCGACAAAGGTGGAGACGGTGAGAAAACCTTTGGAACAGTACGCGAAGCCATAGCTTTCGTCTGTTTCTTGGCGGTTTTCTTACGGTCTTTTTTGTCGTCTTTACAAAAAGTTAGCAGGTCGATTATGTCCCGTTAACATTCGTCAGCTAAGCTATGAAGGTAGTCATTTCCCAAAGAGGGTAGGCGTTCTGCTAACAACGAGCAATAAAACCAAAGGAAACGGAAGGTGGTATCAGTAGATGTAAAACGAAATATCAATATACGACAATAAACGACTACAAAAATCAAAATAAAACATTGACAAATAGCGGTTTGGATGTAAGAATAGTCAATGAATTAGGCTGTATTTGTTTTCGTTTAATGTTGTTAAATTTCGTTTCCTTTCGTTATTTCGGCTTAGAGTGGAACGGCTTCATAGTAAACCATAGTGTGTTGTAAGCGCATCCAAATGAAAGGTAGTCATTCCGCACCTATCGAGGTTTGTTTACGGAAACGGCCATTGGGATGTGCAAGATATGAACAGTCATGACAGGAAATAAGAGAGAGGGGAATCGTTATGAAGATGAAAAAAGTATTGCAGACCATGACGGTAGCAGCACTGGCGGCAACTAGCCTTATCGGTTGTTCTTCCGGGAAGGAGGAGGGTGAAGCGCCGGCCGCTCCTCCGGCCGAGGAGGATCGGACACCGGTAACCATCCAATATTGGCATGCCCATGCGGATAATCAGATGGAGGGCCTCAATTTTATGATTAAAGAGTTCCAGGAGAAATATCCATGGATAACCGTAGAGCCGGTGTATCAAGGTGCTTATGGAGATCTGCACAAGAAGCTTATGGCCGCTGTGGCAGCCAAGGATGTTCCAGCCGTCACTAATGTAGAGGTCGCTTCCCTGCCGACGTTCGGGGACGGGGGAATCTTCATGGACCTGAACCCGTACATTAAACGGGATAAGCTGGATACGGAAGATTTCGCTCAAGGGATGTTTAAGGCTTATTCCTATGAAGGTAAGCAGTACGGTTTTCCGCTGATCGTAAGCTCCAATGTTTTTATATACAACAAGACGATGTTTGATCAATTAGGGGTTACTCCTCCGCAGACCTGGGATGAGATCGAGCCGTTCGCCCAGAAGGTATCGCAGAAGGAAGGCAATAATGTAACGAGATATGCTTTTGCTGTGCCGGGCTGGGATGTATGGTACTCCGAGACGTGGATGCGCAACGGCGGCGGGACGCCTCTGACCGAAGATCACAAATCCGGTCTGGATCAGGAGAAGAGCTTGAAGTTCATTAAAAAGTTCAAAGAGTGGATGGATAAAGGGTACATGCAAATGGGCTATGGTAAAGGGGCATCCGCCGATATGAGGCAGATGTTCTTCGATGGCAAGATCGGCATGGTTCATCATACGTCGGGACAATTGAAATGGTATATCGAAAATGCCGGCTTCGAAATCGGGGTTTCCTTCCCGCCTGGGGACGAAAATCACATTTCACAAATTGGCGGCGCCGGGATAGCGATTATGGATATGGCCCCGGACAATCAGAAGGAAGCGGCATGGAAGTTTGTCCAATTCATGACATCCTCCGAGTACAATATTCGCTGGGCGGATTATTCCGGATATTTGCCGACACGCAAATCGGCGATCAATTCGCAGGAGGGCAAGGATTATTTCGAGAAGCGTCCGCAGTACAAAGCTATTCTGGATAATATCGACAATGTAGTGGCACGTCCGCAGTATCCGCCTTATCCCGAAGCGATCACCAATCTAACCGAGGCTCTTGGGAAGATCATTCTGGAAAATATGGATGTGGAAGCTGCATTTAAAGAGGCCGCCCAGAAGATGAATGAAGTGCTTGATGATTATTAATCGTTGCAGGTGCGGGGGAGCGATCTCCCCCGTGTCTGTTCCAATAGGAAGGACCACATGGAATACGGAAAAACGGATGCGTGTTCTATAGAAATGAGGGATGATATGGATACAGAGAAGACTCTCCGGCAGCGAACTCCGCTTAAAGCCGGGAAGAGGATAAAATTTCAGACCATCCAAAAGCTTAAGGACTTCTCGTTTGCTCTGCCCGCACTTGTCTTACTGGCTGCGTTTACCTACTATCCTTTGCTGTTCTCGGTCTATATCAGTTTTACGGATTGGAATTTAGTGAAGCCCGTCAAAAAATTCATCGGATTTCAAAACTATGAAAAACTGCTGACCGATGAGCGGTTCTATCATGTGCTGAAGATTACGTTCACGTATACGATTCTGGATGTTGTACTTACCCTGGCTATCGGGCTGCTGCTGGCCATGCTGTTTAATGTCCAGTCCAGATTGTTTGGATTTTTGCGGATGTTTATTTTCATGCCTCATTATATATCCATGGTCATTGCTTCCATGGTCTTCATATGGATTCTTAACAACCAATATGGAATTATGAACCAGCTTCTGCAAGCCATCGGAATGGAACCGGTTCGCTGGCTGGATAGCACAACCAATGCCCTGTGGGCATTAATAATGGTAGCAATATGGAAAAGCGTCGGCTTCACCATGCTGATCTTTATCGCCGGGCTGCGCAGTATTCCGAACGAATATTACGAGGCATCCAGTATCGATGGAGCCGGCCGCTGGCAGCAGTTTAAATCGATTACCATTCCATTGCTTTCTCCAACCCTGTTGTTTCTGCTTGTCACGCAGTTTATCTCGTCGATGCAGGTATTCCAGTCGGTCGATGTGATGACCGGAGGGGGACCATTGGAGTCAACCAAAGTGATGGTTTATTGGATTTATCAGATGGCTTTCCATGATTTCAGGGCAGGCAGATCGTCCGCGTTGGTCATTATTTTCTTCCTGATCCTGATTACATTGACGATATTGCAGTTTGTGCTTTCCAGGAAAAAGGTTCACTACGAAGGTTAGGTGGGATACGATGACAGCTAGGTTGCTTTGGAGACCGACGAGACTCGTTACGGCTATTCTTGTCACTTTAATAATGTTCTTTCCATTATATTGGCTGCTGATCACATCGTTTAAAACTCCGGCCGAGCTGAGCTCGGCGGTGCCGACATTCTGGCCGAAGAAATTTGCCTGGACGAATTATCGCGATATTTTCCATGCGGCGCCGTTCACCCGATATGCCCTGAACACGCTGATTCAAACCGTCGGATTGGTGGTTTTGCAGCTGAATCTGGGGCTGCTGGCGGCATATGCTTTCTCCAAGGGGCAGTTCTGGGGAAGGGACAAATGGTTTATTCTCGTTCTGGCCGCGTTAATGGTCCCTGAACAAGTTACCTTTGTTCCCGTCTATGTTATGATGTCTCAACTTGGATGGCTGAACACCTTCCTGGCACTAATCATCCCTCATGGGGTATCGGCGTACAGCATCTTTCTGATGCGTCAGGCGTTCAAATCGATCAATAATGATGTGATAGAAGCGGCGAAGGTGGATGGGGCGGGGCGGTTCCGGATCATCTATCTGATTCTGGTCCCGATGGCTCTGCCGACAGTGATCACGATTATTATTTTGAAGGTTATCGGGAGCTGGAATTCCTACTTCTGGCCGCTCATCATGACCAATTCCGATAACATGCGCGTACTGACGGTAGGCATTGCAATGCTTAAGGATTCTTTCCCCGGGCAGGAAATGATGAGCTTTCACCTGGTGATGGCGGCAAGTGTAGTTGCCATTGCTCCTATCGTTATGCTGTTTGTATTCGCTCAGAAACATATCGTTAGCGCCATGGCTAATTCTACGTTCAAGTAGTTTATCGGTGTCGGAAGATCATCCCAAAGCTGGAGGTAAGGAATGAAAGCAGTTAATAAATTCAGTGCCGTCGTGCTCGGGGTTTCGCTGTTGGCATTGTCCGGATGCGGATCCCCGGGACCAACTTTTAGACGGAATAAACGCCCGAGGGCTATCCCGAACCAGGCGGGATATCTTCGGGCGTAAAGCATACAAGGGCGGTATTAAGGACCTGCAACCACTACGCGGACTCCATCCAGTGAACGCAAGAATTCAGGGTCAGCCTGATCATCCGTCACCAATGTATCGATTTGCCGCAGCTCTGCGAAGGTAGCGATCGATCGGCGATTCAGCTTGGTATGATCAAGCAGTGCAACGACCTGGCCAACGTTGGCAACAATATGTCTCTTCAAATCCGCTTCGTAGACGCTGAAATCGGTCAGTCCTTCATTCAAGGTGAACCCTTGGGCGGAAGTGAAGAAAACATCCGCATGAATTTGCCCGAGAAGCCCTTTGCCAAGCAATCCTTCCAATGAGCTGGAGCCGGGACGGAGTACACCGCCAACGACGATAACATTGATTCGCGGATTTTTGGTTAATTCCTGGGCAGTTGCCAAGCCGTTAGTGACAACGGTTAAATATTCGTGATTAAACAAATGCTTGGCCAGCTCCAGAGAGGTAGAGCTGGCATCCAGAATAATACACTGCCCATTCTGTACCAGCTCGGCTGCCGCCCGGCCGATCTTCATCTTCTCCGGCTGATTGATTTGGCTGCGCGAATGAAATGTATTTTCATACGTTGGCGGCTGGGGAAGCACAGCCCCTCCGTGGGTCCGTTCAAGCAGGCCGTCTTCCTCCAATATTTTCAAGTCATTGCGCAGCGTACCTTCCGATACATTGAGGATTTGTGATATTTCCTTAACCAAAATCTGTTTGTTCTCGTTCAATATTTGCATGATTTGATTTCTTCTTTGGGGTGCCAGCATCTTAGCACAGCTCCTAGGTTTCATTTTAAATAAATTATAGCAAAGCCATTTTCTCCATACAATAAAAAGTTTGTTGAAACAACAATAAAGAACAATGAACGGAATACAGATTGCCAATATATATGTAAATTATCAAATGAATATAACGGTAAAACGTTGATATACAAAATAAAACGAAAGCAAAAGACAAGAAAACGTTGACAAAAACTGAAAGTGGTGTGAGAATGAAGTTACCCCCGATTGAAACAGCTTGAGGGGATTGAATTCATCATTTCATAATTATCTTTTCAGCAGGAGGCCGCCGGAAAGCGGTGTTGAATATCTGGCTGAAGTTTGGAAGGAAGGGCATTGGATGGACAAGACAATCAAATTGATAGTCAGCGATTTGGATGGAACACTGCTGTCGGAGGAACATCGCGTGACCGAATCGGTATTGCGTGCAGTGAATTCGTTTACGGCAGCCGGCGGCTTGTTTACGATAGCAACGGGAAGGACCGCTATATCTGCGCGTCAGACGATCGAGCAGTTGAATCTCACTCTCCCCATGATTTTAT
The DNA here is from genome assembly GCF_007679495.1 of Paenibacillus sp. 32O-W. GTDB lineage: Bacteria > Bacillota > Bacilli > Paenibacillales > NBRC-103111 > Paenibacillus_L > Paenibacillus_L residui. The sequence goes on from NZ_VEGP01000003.1 coordinate 91,592, forward strand.
GCAACGGCTCCGTGATTGCCGACCGGCATAAGGTGTGGCAGCAAGCGACCTTGGCGGTCAAGGAACTGATTCCTTTTCTGCTGGAAGCCGATCGTCAAGGTCTGTCTGTCATTTTATTTCAGGAGACGGGCATGGGCACCGTTCGCAGGACGGAGGACGTAGCCCGTTTCGAAGAGAGAGAGAATGTCCATTGCCGGCAAGCGGATCTGGAGTCCTCTGCATGGGTAGAAAGCATGGTGCAGAAGATATTGGTCATTGGCAGCATGGGGAAAATAAGAAGCTTGTGGGAGAATCAGCCGTCCGAATTACAGGAAGCTTATTCTACGGTTCAATCGGAGGATGATTTTTTTGAAGTGCTTCCGGCCAATCAGAGTAAAGGAAGAGCCTTGCAGACGTTGTTGGGCCTTCTCGGCATTGATCGCTCCGAAGTGATGGCGATCGGCAATCAGATGAACGATCTGGACATGCTGGAGTATGCCGGGATCGGAGTGGCAGTGGCGAACAGCCATCCGGAGCTGAAGTCGAGAGCGGACTATGTGTGCTCCGGCAGCTGCGGCGATGGGGTCGTGGAAGCTATCGAAACCTTCTGTACTAAAAGAATGAGAAGCGGCAAGGAGTGAAGAGAATGACAATACGCGGAGTGGCCCATAGGGGAGATCCGGTGCGCTTTCCCGAAAATACTTTGTCCGCCTTCGAAGCGGCGGTGAACCATTCTTATTCTCATCTGGAGCTTGATGTGCAGCTGAGCAGGGACGGAGTTCCGGTCATCTGTCACGATCTGTCTGTCGACCGCACAACGGACGGCTCGGGCCGAATCAAGGATTTAACCTTGGCAGAGCTGAAGAAGCTGCGAATCGGCCAGGAGGAGCTTCCAACGCTGGAAGAAGCGCTAACCCTGTTGAAAGACCGGATTATCGTCAATATCGAGTTGAAGCAGCTAGGCCGATATTATCCCGGTTTGGAGGAGGCTTCGCTTGAAGTGGTTCGGAAGCTGGGAATGGAGGAGCAGGTTTTCTTCACATCCTTCGATCATTACTCTGTCCTAAGAATGCGGGAGCTGCATTCCGAAGTGGGGCTAGGCTGGATTAACCACGGGGCTTCACCGGCTTTCTTCCCTCTGATGAAGGAACGGAATCTTCGTTATTTGGCTGTAGGCTACCGCTATCTAACACCGGAATTTATCCGGGAGTGTGAACAGAACGAGATTCAATTGATCGCCTGGACAGTAGATGACGAGGAGCACATGCGGATGATCAGCCGTTATCCGTCTCTGCTCGTATGTACCAATGAATTGAGCAGGTGGGCGGAGGTCAGCGGCCATCCCGTTCCATAAGCTTACCGGTTCCTTCAAATCGATAGACTCGTCCATCGGTTCCAGCATGCCGGCGGTTAAAAATATAGCTGTGTTCCTGCCATAGAGTCAGGAGACGGCTTTATTGTCGTACACCTCCTAACTGGAGATTAAGGGCCGTCAACCGGACGGAGAATTTCCCGAGGCATTGCTTTGACTGTTATTTTGTACGAAATCTGCGGTCCAATCGATCATCCCATCCATCAAGGTCAGCACAAGATTAACGACATCCTGCTCCTTCAGACTTCCTCCGCTTTGATTGGATACATATTGGCTTGTTTTCGTCTCCAGATGGGTTATCATATCTTTGATTTGCATTAGCTCGTTGGCCAAATTGGATACCTGTCCGGAGCCGGAGGAGCTTCCCTTGGGAGCGGCTGATTGTTGTTGTCCACCGGAAGCCCCGCCGCCCCGTTGACTGCTTGATTGGGGATTGGATTGGCCTTTATCGCCTTGCTGGGAAAGGCCTTCACGGATCAGCTTCTTGAGTTGATCAATTTCATTAAGAACTGTTTGATTTTGCTCGGATAGCTCTTCCACCCGATCCCTGAGTTCTTGTACTTTCATGGCTAAAATAACCTCCATGTGTAATTTCCAGCTTCTTTCATTATTCCCGCAGAATAGAAAAACATGCTTGCCGGGGATAAAGCCGTCGGTCTGGAAGACTGCCGTATATAACGAACTGAAAATGCCGACATGGAGGTATAGATCCGAATTCCATGGCAAGGGGGTAATCGCCGCAAAAACGGGCGGATGACTATTTGTCATTTGCCGATTAGTCCAGACCACGGCTGGGGGAGGGTCATATAATGTCATTAGTTGGCGAAGAAAGGAGGACTCAACTATGGGTGGATTTGTTGGAGGAGCAGGTTTTAGCTGTGGAGTCGGAGGATTGTTTACCAGCACAGGAGTCATCTTAGTTCTTTTCATCCTTTTGGTTATTGTCAGCCGCGCTTGGATCTAAGTCTTCTGACTTCGACAATGGTACGCTTACGTAACAGGCAGGCGCTTATTAGGCGCCTGCCCTTTTACATGCCTGTCAACGGACAGGCTGGATATGGGCGTCCTCCAGCGGAAGGAACTTAGAGGACGGCTAATAACTGCGAAGGAGTAAGTCCGGACGGGATCTTCCATCCAGTTGTTTACGGCTGGGCTACTGCTGCTCTGACAGGTATCCAGTCGATCGCTTGGAAGGTTCCCGTTTCAGCGGATTGCTTGGCTTTCAAGCACATTAGGGCGCTCAGCAGTCCGTCATCCAGGGTGCTGACCGATTCTGCCTGCCCGCGCATCACATCGATAAAGTTGCGGGCGAGCACCGTGTCACCGCCAAAATGACCTTCGGCCGGGTTAATCTCATAAGTTTTAACCGTATCTTCATGATGCATCATCACTTTTACTTGTTTGGTATAGAAATCAAATTCTACGGTTCCCTTGAAGCCCATAAAGCGTGCCCCGCGCGCCCCCGCCTCATTACGCACGAAGAAATTCTGGGAGTAGGAGAGATGCATGCCGGATTTGAAGCGAATGAGTGCGCTTCCGGAATCCTCATTTCCGGTATCCTCGGCGAAACAGCAATACTTCCAGGTATCCGGCAGATCGGAGCGGAATGCGGTGCTTTCCGGACAGGTGCGGTTTTCTTCGCAATCGGCACACTGCAGCCCGGCCGGCTTCGAGCCCTTAAAGATTTGTTTCGAGGTCATGGCAGCAATGCTTTCCGGCTGGTTTTGCAGCAGATAGGTGATATAGTCGAAATCATGCGTTGCTTTCTGCAGAAATAATCCGCCTGTCTCCGCCTCATCCCGGTACCAGTTATGATAATAGACACCGCCGTAAGGCACATTGTTGATCGCCTGAGCATGTTCGATCGTGCCTAATTGGCCGGAATCGATGATTTCCTTCACTTTCTGTACAATCGTCGTTACTCTCAACGGGAAGGAGACGACGACTTGCGAACGGGAGGCGCGATAGCCTTCCTGCAGCCTGTGCAAATCCTCGAGGGTTGTGGCAACCGGCTTCTCGAGAAACAGAGGGAGCCCCGTTGGCAGCACCTTCAAGGCTAATTCCGTATGCAGGGAACAGCGGGTTCCGATCAGGACGCCGTCCAGCTTCTCGCTATCCAGCATCTGTTCCGCAGAATCATAGAAGGTTACATCCTGTAACTTCTGATGCTCCTGTCTGACCTTATCCTTGCGAATGTCCGTAATGGCAGCTATTCGGCAGGAAGGGTCCTGCCGGATGATTTCATCAATCACATGCGAGATTCTTGCTCCGTAACCAATGACGCCAAGCTTCATACTTATGTCCCTCCGATAATTAATGCGATATAAGATAATGGCTTCATTATAAGACGAACCTTCCGAGTTTTCTTTGTTCTGAAAGCCCGTTTATTTGTACTTTTGCGCCATGTCGGACATTTCTTCCCGATGACCCTGCCGTCGTCGTATAATTCGTATGGGCGGTTTCCTTAAATCTCCAGTTCATGTATGATGGAAAGGTACAGTAATACTAAACAGCTATGTGGAGCGTGCATCACCATGAAGCAATACCCGAGAACGGTCCTGCATCAGTCCGTCGTCATTGACCGGATCGTTTCCTTATATTATTTCGAGTTCGCCAAGGATTTCGTTTTTCCCGGTGAAGAACATGATTTCTGGGAGTTTCTTTACATTGATAAAGGGGAAGTAGCTGTAAGGGCCGATGAAACACTGCATCTTCTAAAGCAGGGCTCGATTATTTTTCATAAGCCTAATGAATTCCACAGCATCTATGCGAACCGGGTGGTCGCGCCGAATTTGATCGTTATGAGCTTTGAATGCCATTCGGATATGATGAAGATGTTCGAGAACAAAATTATCCGGCTTGGGGACGAGGAGCGAAATTTGCTGGCTGAGATCGTTCGGGAAGGAATGAATGCGTTTCATTTCCCGTTCCGGATTCCTCTTCAACGAAGAGCCGATGCTCCCGTCGGTTCCGAACAGCTGATCAAGCTCTATCTGGAAACGTTCCTGCTGCGTCTCCTTCGCAAGGAACAATCCAGGCGGACCACAGGGGAGTCCGTACCGGTCCCCTTATCTTCCACGGCTAAAGAGAACAAGGAAGCCCAGATGGTGAGAGACATCATCTCCTACCTGGAAGGAAGATTGGGCTCCAAGCTGTCCCTGGCCGAGATGAGTGAAACCCTGCATATGTCCAAAACGAAGCTGAAAGAGCTGTTCAAGCGAAGAACAGGTTACTCGTTGATGGAATACTTCGGGCAGTTAAGAATAGATCGTGCCAAATCGTATATTCGCGAGGAATCGGCCAATTTTACGGAAATTGCAGACCGGCTCGGCTTCAGCAGCGTTCATTATTTTTCCAAAGCCTTCAAGAAAACGACCGGCATGAGTCCGACGGAATATGCAAAATCCGTCAAGGCCAGGGTCCCCGTAGGGAAAATATAAACTCCATAAAAGTGAGATTCACCGTTTTGACCATGACGCTATTCATTCTAATGTCTTCCAGGGAGGGAATACGATGGTACTCGTAAATGAACAAGATTACATAGCCAGAACCGATGCGGCCTCCGATACTTTATGGGAGCCGTTATGGCGGATCGCCACACCTCTGCTGCCTGTGGAGAAGCGGATTTTGCAATCATCCGCCTTGAGAAGACTGCATTACGTTCATCACGGCGGAGCTTCACGAATCAATACGCATCATACGTTCAGTCGTTTGCAGCATACTTTGGGCGTGTTCTCTTTAATTGCCCATTACTGTCCGGATAACGGGACGCTGAGGGCGGCTTCCCTGCTGCATGATATCGGTCACGGCCCGTTCAGCCATTCGCTGGAAGGAATCGAAGGGATAGATCATCACCAGTGGACCCGGGATATGTTGTTTGGAGAGGAATTATCCGGCATTTTGCAGGAGCACGGAATCCATCCGGAGGAGATCTGGGCTTATGTCCATGGAGAAGTCCCGAGTTTGCTAAGAAATTCTACGGGAGTTCTGCACCTGGACCACCTGGATTCCTGGGCGCGCAGCGCGCAGGCGGGAGGCTATCTGCCCGTTGAGCCGAATGAGCTGCTGGACCGGTTGTTCCCTGCTCCCGATGGAGTGCAGGCGGATAGGGAGGCAGCCGAGCTGATGGTGGACCTCATAGTGGAAGAGGCCAAATTCCATACCTCACCTGCGAACATTGCCGCAAATTCGGAGCTTCGGCAGATCGTCTTCCAATGGATTAGGGAGGCCCGTCCGGATAAACGGCAGCTTATCGGAATGACCGACTCCATGCTGGAGCAGGAGCTGCTCAGGCATCCCGGTACGAGTGGCCGGTTAAGAAGACTGCTGCTGGAATCCTGGCGGCTTAGGGTTACCCGGGACCGGGATCAGGCCCCGGCTGATGCCTTGGAGGTAGAGGTGAACAAATTATATTTGTCCGTCCCCATGGTCCAAGGCCGGAAAATAACCGAGATCTCGGAGCGGGCGCGCGGCAGGATAGAAGATGTACAGCATCGAAAGGGCAAGTACTACGTCTATTGGCAGGACTAGGCGCTAACCCCGGCGGCTGTTCCGCGAAGTTCTTCCGACCGTAACGTCAAGTGTCGGGGACCGGCGGCTGCCGGTACTTGCTGGGCGGCTGGCCATAATATTTGGAGAAGGCCTTGGAGAATGAAAATAGATCCGGATAACCGGTGGACAAGGCAATCTCCGTTACAGGCATGGAGGTGTCCTGCAGCAGCTTGGCCGCCTTCTCCATCTTCAGCTTCTGCAAGTAGCGCAGCGGTGAAATGCCCATCTGTTCGGTAAAAACCGAGGAGAAGTACGATCGGTTGACTCCGGCATAATCCGCTGCATCCTGAATCGAAATGCCTTCGGAGAAATGAAGCTTCAGGAAGTCGACGCTCTGCTGCAGCCACGCGGAACGTTTAGCGGGAGGAATCTCCGAATGGCGGACAGTCATCTGACTGAACAATTGGTAGATGAGCGACAGAATGGCCGCAGCGGACCCGGCTCCTTGCTGCTTGCGCAGAACGTCCATCAATCCTTCTAACGTAGAAAGAACATGAGAGCCGACCGTTTGCTCCCGGTAGGGCCGTTCCGGAGAGAGCCCTGCCGCTTCCAGCAGGTGCGGAACCTGCCCGCCGTCCATCGCTATCCAGCACATGCGGAGCGGCGATGATGAAGGAACCACCTGATAGGAGTAGGCGATTTGCGGATATAGGCAGAACAGATCCCCTTGCTTTAAAATCAGGGACAGCTTCCCCCGTTCCACCTTCACCTGACCCCCCAGCACAAAATGTATACTGTAGCACTCGATAAAGCGGGAGCCGACTTGGTAATTGGGCTTGGCCTGGTTCCTTCCGGCCCTGACCAGCCACAGGCCGCCCATTCTTTCCACCTCGGACGGCTTGTAATAATGATACTCCGCATACTCGTGAGAGTATTCCTGCATGTCCCTCATCGATTATCCCCCTCTAAAATCCTCTATTTATAAAATAGGAGAAACCTAACAAAATGACAAGCAGGGCCTTTAATCCTCATTCAGCTTACATTCATGTCTTACAGCTCTTTCCTTAGCCTACTCTCCTTACTCCACTCAATCACGAAATAATAAAGCTTCAATTAGACTCTAGCCATTTCGTTTGCGGGAAAGTCCGCATTTGTGACCGCTCCTCCTCAGCTTACCTGTTGTTTTGACGCCTTTTGACCATTATCCCCTTGGATCAGGAGGCGTATGAAGGCGGGAAATAGCGACGGGTAGAGGAAGGTTGGATGCACCATGGAGATCAAGGAGGGGCTCAGGCCCAGGATTCCATGATTCTGATTAGACGGGATAGCAGTCCAAAGCGAGAAGAGAAAAGTAATATACCTGGGAGAAGATGGATGGAATTCAGAGAAAGGACCGGCTAATGGTGCCGTGATTCTGATTAGAAGGGATAGCCGTCCAAGCCGAGGAGCGCGAGATTCCGAGAGCTGGGGTAGCCGGAAGGCTTCCAGCTTAAAAAAACCAATCCTATCTTAATTTAGCCATGAGACAACGGAAGGAGTTTGTGGTAAGATCATCCAACCGCCAGTGGTATCTCTTTGTAAATGTGGACAAAGGAGTGAAAACGAATGGCTACTTTGCTGGTTGTAGATGACGAGCCCATCATTCGTGCCGGATTGGTGAAGCTTATCAAGCAGTATGATCCTGACTGCGAGGTGCTGGCAATGCCGAACGGCGCTGCTGCGTTAGAGCAAATCAACAAGCGGATCCCGGATTTGGTGTTAACCGATATCCGTATGCCGAAGATGGACGGTCTGGAGCTGTGCAGGCAGATCGACGAGAACCGGTTTCAGGTCAAAATGGTAGTAATATCGGGATACAGTGATTTCTTCTACGCTCAGAAATGCCTCACTTACGGCGTAAAAGAGTATTTGTTGAAACCGATTACAGAAAAAGAGCTATACCCGGTGCTGGATAGGCTGCTGAAGGAAGAAGGAGCCTATTCCCTGTCTCTTATCCACTATGAGGAATGGCTGGAGACCGTCGAGCAGGCCATATGGGCGGTAGATATCGACAAAGTTTACGCTTTGGTGGAGCAGTGGGTGGAGAGCGGTTATGCTCATCTGAAGACGGCTCAGCTTCAGCAAATTGTGGAAGACGGGCTCGCGCTGCTCGTGAAGAAGCTGAACTCGCGCAGCGTGTACCGTTTTGAAATGGGGCCTGCGGGCAGAACAGCCGCTTCGCGATCGGAAGTGATCGATTATTTGAAGCAGGAGCTGCATCGTCTGTGTAATGAACTGCATCATTGGCGGGGAGGCATGGAGAAGAATCTGTTCGAGGAGGCGAAGGCCTACATAGACCAGCATATTACGGAAGAAATAAGCTTGGAGGACGTCGCGGAGAAGGTCGGTCTCGCCCCGACTTATTTTAGCTTTTATTTCAAAAAAATGACCAACGAAACTTTCGTGCAGTACCGGATGAAGAAACGGATCGAAATGGCGAAAAAGCTGCTGGAGCTCCCGCATTACAAAATTGTCGATGTGGGCATGGAAATCGGCTATCAGAATTATCCCCATTTCACCAAAATATTCAAAAAAATTACCGGACTGTCTCCTACGGAGTACAGGCAGATGCTGGGCATTCGATAATGTGGAGAAGAAGCCTGGCGGTCAAAGTTTTTATGTCGTTCGTTATAGTCATCATCGTCTCCTTCTCCATTGTGAGCATATCCATGTATGTAACCTCGTCCCGGGAGCTCGATCTGCTGCACGAAGAGATGCTGACGCAAATCGTTGACAACGCCCTGCATCACACCGATCTTTATATTAAAAGCTACGAGAGGGCAACGCTGTCGCTGCTTACCTCCAGTCAAGTAAAACAGTTTCTGGATGCCGAGCAGAATCAATATTTTACGTATTATTCCTTATCGGCTCAAATCAAGGATGAGCTGTTCAAGCCGATATTTATCAACAACCCGGAAATCAGCATGATTTATTTAATCAGCTATAACGGCATGACCTTTCATGACTTCAATATTGATCATCCTCCCTTTAGCGAGTCCGTGTTGAAGGATAGTCTGGAGGATTTGCGGGAGCAGACGAAGGATGACGGTTCTCTGTCGTTGATAGATTGGAGCTTTCTTGATGGCCAGCTTTCGCTGGCTCGCAAAATATCCGGACGCCAGACGTCAAAGCTTTTCAAAGGAATCGTGGGCATCGAGTTGAGAATTGAAGAATTAACCACGCTCTGGAAAGGGATTAGGCTGGGGGATCGCGGATATTTTTTTATTGTCAACGATCGGGGGGAAATTGTTTACGATCCGAATAAAGAGAAGATCGGCAAGCAATTGGAGGGCCGTCTATTCGAGCAGGTCCGGGATCATGAGGGAGCCTTCTTTATCGATGAAGAGGCAGGCGAAGAAGGCCTTCAGCGAATCTATTTCAGCAGGAGGTCGGATTATTCCGGGTGGACGCTTGTATCTTCCATGCCGTTGGAAGCGGTCAGGAAGCCGGTACAGACCATCCGGCAGACGACACTCGCGGCCAGTGCAATCAGCATTGTCGTGGCCCTGCTTCTTGCTTACCGATTCGGCCGGTCGATCATCTCTCCGATCCGAATGATCGAACAAGGGATGCGCCGGACGGAGAAGGGAGATTGGACGAAGGTGCCTCTGCGCGGCAAGAAGGACGAGATGGATCGCCTGATTCACAGCTACAACATCATGGTTTCGCGACTGTCGGAGCTGGTCGAGAGGGTGTACGAAAGCGAGCTGAAGAACCAGGATAATTTATTCAAACGGCAGTTAGCCGAATTTCAGGCGCTACAGCTGCAGATCAATCCGCATTTTCTGTATAACACGCTGGAAACGGTTATCTGCTATGCTGTCGTTCAGGAGTCCGAAGAGATCAAGGATATAGTCCGGGCCATGTCGCTAATGCTCCGTTATTCCGTACAGACCGATTTGGAGGAAATTACGGTAGCGAATGAACTGAAGCATGTTCTTCATTATATGACCATCATGAATTACCGGTTTGAACAGCCATTCGAGCTTCAGGTCGATATCCCTCCCGAATATTTGCTTAAGAAGATGGTCCGGCTTACGCTGCAGCCTTTGGTGGAGAACGCCTTTAAGCATGCGTTTCCGGATGGGATTAAGGATTACCACTACATCCGCATTCTCGCCGAGGCGGAGGGACAGCGGCTGAAAATTACCGTTGCCGATAATGGCCAGGGAATGCCGGAGGAAGAGCTGCTTAAGCTCCGGATGAAGCTGTCCGTTAATGAGGCGCAGAGGTCTAAAGAGAGGCAGCTGAGAGAACAGTTATCCGCGGAAGAGCAGGTCGAAGTGGGTCAAGCTGGAGAGCATGGCGGAATCGGTTTGATTAATGTGCATAACCGTATTCAAATGGTGTTCGGGGCGCAGTATGGGCTTAGTGTGGAGAGCGCGCCGGGCCAAGGGACGGCCGTTACGCTGACGATGCCGGATACCGATGCCGTCGGATTCGCCGGGATGGCCGGGCGTCACCTTAAGATAGAAGATAGGAGCGTAAATCAATATAATGAGCTTTTTTCCGATTCATTTATGATGAATCTATGATTTGACAAATCTATGAAATCACTAGAAACCAACAGACGAGGGGGAATGAGGTTCCGTTGAAACGATTTTTGAATAGAGGAGGAGGATGGTTCTGGAACTGACCAGACGCAAACAAACCTACCGTGCAGCTCAAGCCTCCCCGCTGGTGTTGCTCGTCAAGAATGTAAGGAAATGCTGGCAGCTCTATTTATTGATGCTGGCGCCGTTTATCTATTTGGTTATTTTTAAATACTGGCCGATGTACGGAGCACTGATTTCCTTTCAGGATTTCGTCCCGACCAAGGGCTTCTGGGGAAGCGATTGGGTAGGACTGAAGCATTTCGTGCGATTCTTCGACTCCTACGAGTTCTGGAGAATTATGAAAAATACGCTGATTCTAAGCTTGTACAGCCTTATTGCAGGGTTTCCGTTTCCCATTCTGTTGGCCTTGTGCCTGAATTACGTAAATCAGCGGTTTTTCAAAAAATCAGTGCAGATGATTACCTACGCCCCCCATTTCATATCGGTGGTCGTCATGGTCGGGATTATTTTGCAGCTTCTCGATCCGCGCATCGGGGTAGTCAATATGATTTTGCAGTTTTTCGGCTTTCAACCGATCAATTTTATGGGCAGCCCGGATTTGTTTAAATCCATTTACGTATGGTCGGGAATATGGCAGAATGTCGGTTTTTCCTGCATCATCTATTTGGCGGCGCTTTCATCGATTGATCCGTCGCTTCACGAGGCCGCTGTCGTTGACGGAGCGAGCAAGCTCCAAAGAATGTGGCATATCGATTTGCCGGGAATCGTACCCGTTGCCGTCATTTTGCTTATTCTGAACACCGGCAACATTCTGGATACCGGCTTCGAGAAGGTGCTCCTCATGCAAAATCCGCTGAACCTGAGCACATCGGAAGTCATTGACACTTACGTTTACAAAGTGGGGCTGGCTTCCACGGCGATCAACTATTCGTATTCCTCTGCCATCGGACTGTTCAAATCGGTTATCAATCTGATCCTGCTGGTGCTCGTCAACAGAATCGCCAGGAAGGTCGGAGAGACAAGCCTATGGTAAGATCCAGCTTAATGAACGAGAGGCGTGAAGAAAGATGAATTCGAATCGAGTAGTGGAAAGCAGAGGAGACCGATTATTTAATCTCATTAACTATACCATCCTGTTTCTGTTTACGATCACGATCCTTTATCCGCTTGTCTATATTGTTAGCGCTTCCTTCAGCTCTCCGCTTGCTGTCGTATCGGGCAAGGTATGGCTGTGGCCGGTGGACTTTTCTTTGGCCGGGTATGAGGCTGTTTTTAAACATAAGCTGATTTGGACCGGATTTGCCAATTCGTTGTTCTATACCGTCGTAGGAACGGTGGTCAATGTCGTTCTTACCTTGATGGCGGCTTATCCGCTGTCGCGTAAGGATTTCTATATCCGGCATGTAATCATGGCGCTGTTTGTGTTCACGATCATGTTCTCGGGCGGTCTGATCCCCTCTTACCTGTTGGTCAAGGATCTGGGCATGATCGATACGCGTTGGGCCCTGATCTTCCCGGGCGCGCTGAGCGTAATGAACGTCATTATCACAAGAACGTTCTTCCAGACGACCATTCCCGATGAGCTGCTGGATGCGGGACAATTGGACGGGTGCAGCGATTTCAAGTTTTTGCTCCATGTCGTGCTTCCGCTTTCCGGACCGATTATCGCCGTTCTGACCTTGTTCTATGCGGTCGGCCATTGGAATTCCTTCTTCAGCGCTCTTCTGTATCTGAAGAGGCAGGAGCTGTATCCGCTGCAGCTTGTCCTTCGGGACATTCTTATACAGAACGAGGTGGACGCGGAGATGATGTCGGACGTGGCCGATGCCGCCGCCAGGGAAAGCTTGCGGGAATTGCTGAAATATTCTTTGATCGTTGTATCCACCATACCTGTTCTTGTTATTTATCCTTTTATTCAAAGACATTTTGTCAAAGGAATCATGATCGGTTCCCTGAAGGGATAACCGCCATAGATCACAAAGGCTGTAGGGAGGGGTTAATATGTTAAAAAAATATGTGTCCGCCGGTATGTGTCTGATGCTCGGTTCAACACTGGTTATGAGTGCTTGCGGCAGTAAAGAGGAGCCCGGGGCGGATCCTGCTTCAGCGGCGACCGTCAATCCGACGGGTGTATTTCCTATTACCAATGAAAAAACAACGATCAAGGTGCTCATGAAAGGGAGCAATGCGGTAGAGAACTTCGCCACTAACGAATTTACGAAGTGGCTGGAGGAAAAGACGAACATTCACATCGAATGGGAGGTGGCGCCGAACAAAACGGCCGATGAGAAGCTGAATATTACGCTGGCCAGCGGAGATTATCCCGAGGTCATTATGGGTTTTGCGGTCAAACCGGTCCAGCAGGCGCTGTACGGGAAGGACGGGGTTTTCCTGCCGCTCAACGATCTGATTGAGAAATACGGGGAATATACGAAGCAGATGTTCGAAGCGGCTCCTACGGCGCGGGACGTGATTACCGCACCGGATGGCAACATCTATGCCCTGCCCATGGTAAACGACTGCTACCACTGCTCCATGGGGACGAAGATGTGGATTAACAAAGCTTGGCTCGATAAGCTGAATCTGCCGGTGCCCCAGACCACGGAGGAGTTCCGCGAAGTACTCCGGGCATTTAAGGACAAGGATCCGAACGGAAACGGCAAAGCCGATGAAATTCCTCTGGTCGGGGCGACTAACGGACCGCAGAGCAAGATCGATTTGTTCCTGATGCGTTCGTTCATCGAATTCGACGGCTCCGGCATGTTCCTGAAGGATGGCAAGATCGATGTGGCCTATAACAAGCCCGAATGGAAGGAAGGCCTGAAGTATCTGCATTCGTTGTTCGAGGAAGGGCTTCTGTCGCCGCAAAGCTTTACCCAGGACCGGAACCAATTGAAGCAAATGGGGGAGAATCCGGAGGCTCCAATTCTGGGAGCGGTTGCCTCTCAGAACCCTACTGTTTTCGTGTCGATGGATTCCGACCGGGCGAAGGATTATGTGACGATTCCGCCGCTGGAAGGCCCTGGAGGCATCCGCTCGGCGAACTACAATCCATATAGCGCGACGGGTAACGGATATTTCGTGATTACGAATAAGGCGAAGAACCCGGAGGCTGCGTTCCGGCTGGCGGACTTCCTGTACAGTGAAGAAGGAACGATGCGGTCGAATATTGGAAGACCTGGCCAGGAGTGGGTAGAAGCGGCGGAAGGTGAGTTGGGCATTGACGGGAAGCCGGGGAAATGGAAGCAGCTTTCGACGTTTGGCGGGGTGCAGAACGTACATTGGTCGCAATCCAGCCCTTCGCTTCGCACGAATGAATTCCGGTTGAGCCAGGTGGCCGATCCGGAGAACCCGCTGGAGGTCATTCTGTATAACGAAACGAAGAACAACTATGAGCCTTATAGAATGGATCCGGGGCTGGTCGTTCCTCCCCTGTTCTTTACTAACGAGCAGGCTGAGGAATTGGCCGACATTCAGAAGACGATTACCGATTACAAGGATGAAATGCTGGCGAAGGCGGTGATAGGAGAGATCGACATCGACAAGGAATGGGATAATTATGTGAAGACTTTGGAAAAGATGAAGCTTCCGAGGTATCTGGAAATCTTCCAGGAAGCCTATGAGGTATCTTCCTTCAAAAAGTAGGCTCGGGGAGCATAAGAAAACCCAATTTTATCTGTAAAAAAGCCATCGGTTCTCCCTTCCCATGTGATACGCTTGGAACAGTGCACACATTAGTATCCGGGAAGGCGAGGATCGGATTGGGAATGCAAATAGAATGGGGATGACCCGCAGCGATCCGAACAACTTCTAACCAAGAAGGAAGGGAAAGGCTATGGCTATGAGAGATAGAGAAGATTTAATGGATAATGCGGAACAGGAAGCCAGGGAAAGTCGGCATAGCCGGGGCGGAGAAGCTGCCCCGGCCGATGCCGGTCATGATGAGAGAATAGCTTGGTGGCGGGAGGCTAGGCTCGGGCTGTTTATCCATTGGGGGCTTTATTCGCTCCCTGCCGGAATTTGGCGGGGAGAGGAAGTCAAGGCGGCCTATGCCGAGCATCTGCAGCTAAAGGCGGAAATCCCCGTTAAGGAATATGAAACGATCGCGGGCGAATTTAACCCGGTCCGATTCGATGCCGAGGAATGGGTGCTGGCCGCCAAGGATGCCGGCCTTAAGTATTTGGTTGTGACGGCCAAGCATCACGACGGGTTCGCCATGTATGATTCCAAGGTGAGCGACTACAACATCGTCAAGGCTACTCCGTTCGGGCGGGACCCGATGGCGGAGCTGGCGGAGGCATGTGCCAAGCATGGGGTGAAGCTCTGTTTTTACTATTCTCATGCGATGGATTGGCATCATCCGGATTCGCAAGGGAACACATTAGATTTTCCCGGGAATATCGGGGCCTATCACCCTGTGGAGTCTTGGATAGACGATGAGGACAAGGCATCGCGCTATGAGCGGTATCTGCAGCAGAAGGCGTTCCCGCAAATCCGGGAACTGCTGACACAATACGGTCCGGTCGGGATCCTATGGTTCGATTGCGGCCAGAAGCTGACCAGAGAACAGGGCGAAAGATTCGTGGAGGCGGTCCGCAAGGAACAGCCGGCCTGTCTGGTTAACCGGAGGGTGTGGAAGGACCCTCTCGGCGATTACGGCAATACGATGGATAATCAGCCCCATGTCCGGGTGTCCAGGCCGGATTGGGAATCTATCGTAACGCTGAACGATTCATGGGGATACAAGAAGCTGGACAATAACTGGAAGTCGCCGCTGGATATTTTGCACAATATGATAGACGTCGTCAGCATGAACGGTAATTTTCTGATCAACGTCGGGCCTACCGGCGAAGGGGATTTCGATCCGATGTCCCGGAAGCTTCTCAAGGCCATTGGGGATTGGCTGCGCGTTAACGGAGAGAGTGTTTACGGCTCGGTTCAGAGCCCTATCGGCAAGCCGCCGTGGGGACGATGCACGATGAAGGGAAGCACGCTGTATCTGCATGTCTTCCATTGGCCGGATAACGGTGAGCTGCTTGTTCCGGGGATTCGCAATAGGATCAGACAGGCTTCCTTGCTGGCCGACCCGCATCGCAAGCCACTGGAGGTCATCCGGATGAACGGAGAAGATTGGCTCATCCGCGTTCCGGCGGAAGCCCCCGACCCGCTTGTAACGGTCCTGTCGGTCGAATTGGACGGGACGGTGGACGCCAATCCGGTCAAACGGCTGTATGCTTCCGGCTATGACAACGTATTTCCTGTGTTCGACGGAGAAATTCACGGAGAGACGTTAAGGTACGATACCGGTAAGAAGGATCGCGACATTGTGACCGATTGGTACGATCCCGGAGATTGGATCCGATGGACCTATCGATGCGCTGAGCCGGGGGTCTACAAAGTACGGGTCACGTATGGGGCTGCGCCGGGCGAGTCGGGAGGCTCCTTCATCGTGGAAACCTGCAGGATCGGTGAGAATAGGGAGGCTGGCACAGTTGGTTCTGCCGGTACGGGAGGCAAGAGGGGAGCGGGAGCCCCATCTCCAACTTCTTCTGCGGGCACGGTCGGTTCCTCAGGTGCGGAAGGAATGATAGGCTCGCTATCTGCTACTCCTTCTGCAGGCACTGCCGGAGAAACGGAAACGGTTCTGACCTTGGAGGCAGAGGTACAGGAGACCGGGGGACCTTACGAATACCGAACGTTCGAGGTCGGAGAATTCCGCCTGGAGCAGGAGGGAGTTTATTCGCTAGCGGTCCGGGCCGGCAGGTTGGAAGGCGGAACGCTGATGAACCTCAGGCAGGTAGCTTTAGTGGCCGATAATGAGTAGCGAATGACGGCCTCGGATGAGAAGGATCGAAGAGTGAACCTTGACGGGTTCACTCTTTGCCGCATAGATAAGCAGGGCAAGTGTGTCAGGCCGCCTGTCGAGTTAGGCGAGTAGGTCAGCGCCTGCCGAGCGGAGCAAATCTGGCCCCCTGCCGAGCAGTGCAGGTACGGTCTGGCCATCTGCCGCCTGATGTGCTACCACGAAGGACCGTCAATAATGCAGGTCTTTGAGGCCAAGTTAGCTGAAATCAGCCAAAGACAAGCAAATGTGCAGGTGATTTTCGCGTTTTCGCGGATTTTCGGATTTTTAGGCCGATTCAACTGAAGAATTGCACGTCTTTTTCGATATTTAGCAAATATTTGCAAAAAGACCTGCACTTTGGTATGTCTTTGTGCAACTACACGGCAGGGATGGTAGCCAGGACGGTCAATCGGCCGATTTCTCGACCATTAGTTAGGCCGTCTAAGCCGCTAAGCTGATGTTGCCGCCAAATTCGACAATGACCGATATAGAACTATATGCTTTTAAGGAGGACAATCGGAATGTATAACAAATTGCTTCCCGCCCCTGTGAACGGAGGCTTCAGAATGGAAGGCTATTGGGTATGGTGCGGTTCTGTCATCCGGGGGGAAGACGGCAAATATCACCTGTTTGCGTCAAGGTGGCCGAAGTCGCTTCCTATGCACCCCGGCTGGATTGTCGCTTCAGAGATCGTTCGGGCCGTATCGGATATTCCGGAAGGGCCTTATCAATTTCAAGAGGTCGTACTGCCGGCACGCGGTGCCGAGTACTGGGATGGAAGAAGCACTCACAACCCCCATATTACGAAGCATGGGGATACTTATCTGTTGTACTACATGGGTTCAACCCATCCGTTGGCCGACCCCGAACCGGGGGGCCCTCTGGGCTTGGACGATCCGCGCTGCATTGTCGGCCGTGCCAACAAACGAATCGGGTTGGCGACGTCCAGAAGCGTCTTCGGGCCATGGGAAAGAAAGGATACGCCCATTCTGTCCACCCGCCCGGGCAAATTCGACAGCTTCCTGACGTCCAATCCGGCTCCTTGCGTCCATGAGGACGGCTCGGTTTTGCTTATTTATAAAGCGAGGAGATACGAAGGTAATACCCATGGCAAAATGACGCTGGGAAGCGCCCGCGCCGCCCATTACAACGGACCGTACAAGGTCGTTAGCGAGCATCCGGTTTTCCCTCCGGAGAAATTCCATCTGGAAGACCCCTTCATTTGGAAAACTCCGGCCGGTTACGAGATGATAGCCAAAGATATGGAGGGTCATGTGTGCGGAGAGAAGTACGGGGGGATCCACGCCTATTCCCCGGACGGTCTCGACTGGAGGCTGGCGGAAGAGCCGCAGGCTTATTCGCGCCGAATATTGTGGGATGACGGTCAGACGAGGCTGATGGGCAATCTGGAAAGGCCGTTCCTGCTATTCCAGGATGGAAAGCCGACCCATCTGTTCGCGGCAACGTCCAATGGAACCAGAGGGTTCTACGACGCCACCGAGACGTGGAATATGGTGATTCCGATCGCAAGCGAATAAGCAGCCGTATCGTCGGTCGGCGGCAACAAAGCTTCAAATAGGTGAAATCTTTATCTCTGACATAATACAGGTCAGTCCTTTAGCGGAGTATATCAAAATATATCGGGCGAGGAGAAATGTGCCGATGACTTGGAATGGCAAAGGAAGAGTAAAGGTGGAGACAGATTGGGCGGAATTCTTGTCCCGCCATGACATGACCTGGAGTGTCCGACCGCTGTCGTGGAACGAGGGAGCTTTTATCGGCAACGGGCTGCTGGGAGCGATGGTCTATGGGGAGGAGCACAGAAGCAAGCGGAATGTGCTCCGTTTCGTGCTTGGACGTACGGATGTTACGGTTCAAAGGGCCGATGGCGGCGGCTTTCCTCCACGGGTTCCGATCGGGGAGCTTGATCTGGAGCTGGAAGGAATGATTTATCAGCCGGCGGATATCCGGCTGGATCTGTGGAATGCCGAGCTGCGGGCCCATCTTCCGACAACGAAGGGCGAAGTCCGGCTGCGGGCGTTTATCCATAGCGAGGAAGACATTCTGCTGATTGAGCTGCATACCTCTTCGGGAGAAAGAAACGCGAGGTTTCAGTGGTATGCGTACCCGGATGTCGATCCGGTACTCAAAAATGCGGACGGGATCAATTTCAACCAGTATCTTCCCAAGACGGATGTGCAGCTTGGCGAGCGGGAAGGAGTACAATGGGGAAAGCAAACCTATCCGTCCGGAGAAGGCTGTCTGACCGCCTGGAAAGAGAAGCGGCCGGCTTCCGATCATCGCGTCTTGTACTTGACCGTCGCCGGAGGAGCGGGAGAAAGCGACATTCAGCAAGCGGTCGGCAGCATTCAATCCGCCAGTAACCGATCGGTAGAAGCTTATGCCGTGACTCATCGCAGCTGGTGGCATCATTATTATCCGCTGAGCTTCGTTTCGATTCCGGATACTAGATTGGAAGGGTTCTACTGGATTCAAATGTACAAGCTCGCATCGGCGACCAGAGCCCACCGTCTCATTATCGATAATCAGGGGCCTTGGCTGACGACTACGCCTTGGCCCGGGGTTTGGTTCAATATGAATGTGCAGATGAGCTATTCGCCGGTTTATACATCCAATCGGCTCGATATCGGCCAATCTCTCCTGAACGCGCTCGACCGCAGCCGGGAACAATTGATCCGCAACGTTCCCGAGCCCTACCGGCACGATTCGGCCGGCTTGGGCCGGAGCTGCAGCTACGATCTGGCCAGCAACGTAGAGGACGAAGTCGGCAACCTGACTTGGCTTCTTCACAGCGTCTGGAGGCATTACCGGGTGACAATGGACGACGAAATGCTGCGAACCCTGCTCTATCCGCTCTTACGGAGAAGCGTCAACTATTACTTGCATATCCTGGAAGAAGGGGAGGATGGCCATTGCCATATGCCTCCGACCATATCCCCGGAATACGGCTCGTTCAAGCGGCTGACGGTCAGGAATTGTCATTATGACCTGGCTTTGCTGCGCTGGGGCTGTACAACGCTGCTTGCGATCTGCGATCGCTTATCCATTGAGGATGAGCTGTCCGATCGCTGGGAGGAAGTACTGGACAGGCTAGCTCCTTATCCTTATGACGAACAGCAGGGATTTCTGATCGGTCAGAACACTCCTATGGAATTCGGCCATAGACATTTCAGCCATCTGTTGGCAGCTTTCCCGCTTCATCTCATCGGGGAGACGGAGGAGGATAAAGACAAGATCCGGCGGACACTGCGCCACTGGATCGGCCGGGAGGGAGATCTGCGCGGATTCAGCTTTACGGGGGCGGCCTCCGTTGCCGCCATATTGGGCAGCGGAAGCGAAGCGCTGCGTTACCTGCATACGCTGATGCATCTCATCAAGCCGAATACGATGTACCGGGAGGCCGGTCCGGTAATCGAATCGCCGCTCGCCGGGGCGGAGGCCATTCATGACCTGCTCCTGCAAAGCTGGGGAGGAGTGATCCGCGTATTTCCCGCAGTGCCGGATGAATGGGATGCGGCCGTGTTTCATCATTTGAGGGCCGAGGGGGCCTTCCTGGTCAGCGCCGAGCGGCGGGGAAGCCGGACGCAGTGGGTCCGGGTGGAGAGTCTAGCGGGCGAGCCCTGCAGAATCCGGACCGATTGGCCGGTCGACGGCATCGCCGTGGACAGCGGCCGTCCGCTTGTGATCAAGCCATGCGGAGACGGAATCATAGAGCTTGATCTTCGTAAAGGGGAGGAAGCGGTTCTTTATCCGAAGGGGGAGGCAGCCGACTTTACCGTTAGGCCGGTAGCTGCCGAGCCCGGCCTGTGCCAATATTTTGGCGGATACAAGCCATGGCGGCTTTACGGGCTTCCTCTTCAGGAATAATGTAGGCGAAGGCCTGAAATATCCCCGAATTGCTGAGGAATCCTATACGATTCTTGACAAAAGAGGAATGTGTTGGGTATACTCCAGGCATGGGATTGTATATTTTTTTATTATGAGGTGGAAAGGATAATGTTCTTTTTGTCGACTGTTCTCATTCGGGATTTGGCTTAATACGGGAGAAGTCTGCCCATTTTTAAGGTTACGCCAACCGAAGAACAGGAGATAAAGAACCTATTCCTTATTCCCACAGACGATATTTCGATGGGTAAGGTGGAGTTCGCCTTGCCCATTTTTTATTTGCTGTGAGCATGAAGCTTGCGCGTAGTTCGAAGAATCAAATTTATAGAATGAGATATGAATCGAATACGATCTTTATCCTTGTAGTTCTCCCGGTTGGCTTCGAAAGCGAAGCGAAAAGGAGAGAATACAATGAGTATGCTATCGGTGGAAAACTTGTCCCATATGTTCGGGGATAAGATGTTGTTTCAAAAGATTGGCTTTCGTTTGTTAAGAGGCGAGCATGCGGGGCTGGTCGGCAGCAATGGCGCCGGCAAATCGACCCTGCTGCGAATTTTGGCGGGAGAATTGCTTCCCGATCAAGGGAAGGTGGAATGGCATCCGCATGCGAATATCGGGTATCTGCAGCAGCATGTGGATTTGCAAGCGGGAACAACCATCAGGCAATTTTTGCAGGGAGCCTTCGCCCGGCTTTATGAAATCGAAGCAGCGATGCAGGAGCTGGCGGAGCAAATGGCTTCTTCTTCGGAGGATGCGGAGCAGCAGCTGATTCAATACGGAGAGCTGCTGAATCAGCTGGAGCATTCCGGATTCTATGCACTGGAGGCAAAAATAGAAGAGGTTGCGGCCGGATTGGGTATTATGGAGCTGGGCATGGACCGCGATGTCGAGAAGCTCAGCGGCGGCCAAAGAACCAAGCTGTTGCTGGGCCGGCTGTTGCTGCAGGAGCCGCATGTCCTGCTGCTGGATGAGCCGACCAATTATTTGGACGCGCCCCATATCGAATGGCTTACCGGCTATTTGAAAGGCTATGAGCATGCCTATCTGGTGGTCTCCCATGACGAGAGATTTCTGAACGAAGTGACGGCGACCATTTTTCATCTGGACCATCAGACCATCAAGCGCTATACGGGTAATTATTCCGCCTTCCTGGCAAGCTATGAGCAGAGCAGGCTGCAGCTTATGCAAGCGTACAATCGGCAGCAGAGAGAAGTGGCCAGACTGGAGAGCTTCATTCAGAAGAACCGGAACCGTAAGGCGAAGCAGGCGAAGAGCCGGGAAAAGGTGCTGCAAAAAATGGAACGAATGGACAAACCGGCGCCAGGGCCGAGGCCACGCTTTTCATTCGCGGTATTCTCGGAACCGTCGAGTCGGATTCTGGAGGCGAGGCAGCTGCAGATCGGCTATACGGAGCCGTTATTTGCCCCCGTTGATCTGCGGGTCATGCGCGGCGACAAAATCGCGATTACCGGCCATAACGGCATTGGGAAATCGACGATGCTGAAAACCTTGCTCGGGCTTCTGCAGCCATACAGCGGTACCATGCAGCTTGGCGAAAGAGTTAAAGCCGCCTATTTCGCCCAGGAGTCGCCAGCTTCGGCCCAAACAGCACTTGAACGGCTGGGAGCGCTAAGGCCGGATTTGACGAATAAAGCGATCCGCCAGGCGTTGGCCAAGTCCGGTCTGACGGATAAGCATATCCGGCAGCCGCTTTGCGCCTTAAGTGGCGGGGAGCAGGCCAAGGTGCGCTTATGCGAACTGATGCTGACGGAAAGCAATGTTCTTGTCCTGGATGAACCGACCAACCATCTGGATACGCGCTCCAAGGAAGCCTTCAAGGAAGCGCTCTGCAGCTATAAAGGAACGGTCCTGCTGGTATCGCACGAACCGGAGTTTTATCAACATTGGATAACCCAGGTTTGGCAGCTGCAGAGCTGGAGTAAATTGTAGGGAAGGGAAAGCAGGCTGGAGCTTTTAGGCGGTATTTTTCTTCAAATAAGATAATTCTTTAGTAAGTAACTCAACTTTCGCAGACTCAGGTTGACGGGGATCCCTTATAGATAAAGGAAAATCCCCAAAAACACCATTATGTGAAAATTGAAAACTAAATGGATTTCAGAGGCTGTCGATTAATGGTGTACGATTATGATCATGGAAACCTGCACGATTTGGTTTTAACGGAACCAGACGACCTTAATCGCTCCAAAAGGGCCTTTCGGTCATTTTAACGGAACTAGATGACCTTATTCCCAAGAAATGCAGGCGAAAGTAGGATAATTCTATGAAATAAGCGCGTCTGGTTCCGTTAGTCTAAAAAAACCGCCTATTTTGACGAAATAGAGTCTTTCAGTTCCGTTACAATTTTCGCTTTTCATTGATGCTACACAATTTTGCTTTTACTATTACAATCATCCAGTTGAACACCTTTTCCACATTAAATCGACAGCCTCCAAAATACAGTTAGACGCACCATTCCGCTTGCAACAGGGCCGGCTGGTACCGACAGACGGTGAAATAGACGGATTTCTAGGTAGAAGTGCCATTCCGCTTGCAACGTCGCCGGCAGGCAACGGCAGGCGGTGAAATAGACGGATTATCAAGGGAGTTGTTATGGAGTCATCGAGTGGGAGCGACGTCAGGATAACGATGAGAAGTCACTTGGCGGTCTATTCTTCCCCTTTTCCGATGAAATAAGTGATCTCGATTTAGTTTAGTACGAGGAGCATGCAATGAAAAGATTACCCGCTTACAGGCTTGCGATCATAGATCTTTCGTTATTTATGAGAATGGGATGGCCGTTGATTCATCGCTTTATGCTGTTGAAGATCTCGATTCGCTACTTAATGCTTTGTATGATACATTCGCCGATTTACAAAAACTGGAGCTAAGCAACCAACAGTTGGAACATGCCAAAGTTTTTTTTCGTGATTGGGGACAGACTTTTGATCTTAATGAAGAGCAACAACAGTGGCTCGCCAAAGCTCTGGCATCTGCGAAGAAATTGACCGATCCGCCAAAGATTTATGGTACGCCTTACCCTTATGTTGGGATTGAAATCGATGATGCATTGACGTTAACGTGGTTAGCCCCTGACATGTGGAGAGTTGATTTTAATGACGGTTATACAAGTGGATGGAACCAAGTGAGAGACACCACTTTTCGAGATAGTTTACTGGAACAGTATGGAGCTCTTTTCGAAAGGCAAGGGCTATTTGAATATAACCGGATCAACATCGAAGCGGATGGAACGATCATCGAGGTCAAGGATCCGAATCGCCTCGATGAATTATGGCGAATGCTGTTGGAAGTGCCGGAATCCGAAGAGCCTGCTGCTAAAAATGACGGCCAGTCGGTGGCAACGATCTATGACGACAATAGGCAAGTCCTGTTCGAGATTTATGAATCGGATGGGATGAAATCTCAAGACCGATGGTATTTTCAAGATGGGCTGTATCAGCAGATGATTGATTATATTTCCGTACCCTAAACACTTTAGCTGATTTCGAAGAAGCTGCTCATCCGGTCATGGCTTTGGCGGATAACCCCTTTCTTCTAAGGGTTCATGCTTTACAAACTATAGCTATTTGTATTATTTCGCCGGATTTGTCAGAAGCCTAAACAAGCGTGGCTCGCACTATTATGTTGGTCCCCGCTGCGGCTCATCAAGGTTTAAAAACTTAATGGCTTCCCCGCTGGGAACGGTATTGCAGTGGAGTAATGCCCATCTTTTTCTTGAAAAGCTGGCAGAAATAAGAGAAATTGTCAAAGCCGACCCGGCTACCGATTTCCTGCACGGTCAATGAGCTGGTGCGCAGCAGCAAGCAAGCCTGCTTCATTCTTCGGGCCGTCAAATATTCGGTAAGGCTGCTGCCGGTTTCCTTGCGAAACAGGTAGGAGACATGATTTGGCGACAGATGAACGGCCTGGGCCAATTCGGATAACTGGAATTCCGAAGCGTAATGCTCCTCAATCCATTGCAGCATGGCGGTGATATGGGCGGAGACGGTCATTGACAGGTGGGCGTGGGCCTTGGACTGGCTTTCCCAAATCGGCTTCAAGTAATGAAGAAATGAAATGAGCAGCAGCGCATTTTCTTCGGTCGCATCTTGAGACGATTGGTCGGCCAGCCTCAAATTGTAATTTTGCAGCAGCCGGTCGGCCTCCTCCTTGTTCGGATGCCGGACAACCTGTACCGCGTAAGGGTCCTTCCAAATATATAACAAAAATTGGTAAATGGAAGGAAAGGGAGTAAGATATTGGCTGAGGGTGGAAGGCTCGAACAAGAACATGGAGCGGATATACGATTGTCCCTGCTCCGTATTCATTCTCACATGATGGAGCTGATAGGGGCGGAAGCACAGCAGCGTCCCAGGGACGATATCGATTAATTGTTGCTCTATAACGACCCTTCCGGCTCCTTCATGGACATACAGCAGCTCAACTCCCTGATGGGAATGAATGATTTCCCGAAAGCTCTCTGTCCGGTTAAGATATAGTGATAGCTGAATAGGACGATTGTTCAGATTCAAATAGTTGGCCAGCTTCATCGAATCGAAACTCCCCTTGATCAATCGTAAATTAACAACATTTTATCATAACCTCCCGTAAATGACAGCGGGGGGTTTTTGCTATGATTAATGATATACGAAAGATAGGGAGGCTGCTATGAAAACTAAACGGATAAGTAACGGCTGGGAGCATTATCGGGGAAGTTTGGGGGGCGTCTGGGAAGTCTGGCGCGCCTACAAGCTTAACAATCATTATAATGTGCCGTGGTCTGCAGTGGAACTGCCTCATTGCTTTAATGGAGAAGATTCGGTAGATCCGGATGTGCTCTATTATCAAGGACCGGGATGGTACAGAACTCTGCTAGAGGTAGATAATCCTTATCCGAATGGAAGAACGCTGCTTCATTTTGAAGGGGCGGGCCAGAATACCGAGGTATTTCTGTACACCGAACAGGTGGCGAGGCACGTCGGAGGGTATGACGAATTCAAGGTGGATTTGACGGAGCAAATGGCTGAGGGAAAGTACAAGGAGCTGTTTGGCAATAAAGTTCCGGTGGCCGTTCAATGCGATAATACCCGCGATCTCGAGACCATTCCTTCCGATATCAGCGATTTTAATTTGTACGGCGGAATTTACCGATATTTGAATCTCGTTTATGTACCCGAGATTTCCTTCGAATATGTGCATATCGCTACCGAGGTACAGTCAGTGAATAACGCGGAAATAACCGTAAGAGCGAAGCTATATAATCCGCTGAAGCGCAGCCAATCCGTTCGCTTGAGTCTGGTCGTTCGCGATCCGGATGGACATGCGGTTCATCAGCAGGAATGGACTGCCGAAGCGTGGCTAGGCTGGAAGGACCTTGCAACTCTTGAGCTGACGGACGTGAAGAGATGGTCCCCTGACCATCCGGAGCTCTATAGCTGTGAAGTGGTTATGCATGGAGCAACGGGCGAGGAGGCGTGGGAAACCAGCCATGCGGAACGGTTCGGAATCCGTACGTTCGAATTCGTGAAGCAAGGCCCCTTCCTTCTGAACGGAGAGAGGCTGCTGCTTCGCGGAACCCATCGGCATGAAGATTTTGCCGGAGTGGCCGCGGCTATGACCGAGGATATGATCAGGAGCGAAATGAAGCTGATCAAAGAGATGGGCGCCAACTTCATTCGTCTGGGCCATTATCAGCAATCGCGGATTGTACTGGAGCTGTGTGATGAGCTTGGCCTGCTGGTCTGGGAGGAAATTCCCTGGTGCAGGGGAGGAATCGGCGGAGAAGCTTACAGACAGCAGTGCCGGGACATGCTCCAAGCGATGATCGAGCAGCATTACAATCACCCGTCGGTCATTGTATGGGGGCTTGGGAACGAGAACGACTGGGAGAGCGATTTCGATACGTTCGATGAAGAGGAAATCCGCCGCTTTATGAAAGAGCTGCATGACCTGTCCCACGAGCTGGATGACAGCCGGGTGACCGGGATTCGACGCTGTGAATTTTGCAAGGATATTATTGACGTCTACTCACCTTCCATCTGGGCGGGCTGGTACCGCGGAGTTTATCCCGAATATGAAGCGTCCAGCCGGGCGGGCTTCGAAGGAACCGACCGCTTCCTGCATCTGGAGTGGGGCGCCGACAATATGGCCGGACGCCATGTAGAGGCTCCTTATACCGGCTTCAGTGAAATCAAGACCGGAGACGGGACGGATGAGCGGGACGGGGATTATTTCCTGCAGGGAGGCGACCCTCGCGTATCGAGCCTCGGAGATTGGTCGGAAACTTATTTCTGCGATATGATCGACTGGTATTTGAAAAGCCAGACTCAGATGGATTGGCTGACCGGGGCGGCCCAATGGGCGTTTAAAGACTTCTCTACTCCTGTCCGGCCGGATTCCCCTATCCCTTACCTGAATATGAAGGGGGTCGTCCAGCGGGATTTAACGCCGAAGGAGGCGTATTACGTCTTC
Organism: Paenibacillus sp. 32O-W; assembly: GCF_007679495.1. Lineage (GTDB taxonomy): Bacteria > Bacillota > Bacilli > Paenibacillales > NBRC-103111 > Paenibacillus_L > Paenibacillus_L residui. Next base: position 118,248 of record NZ_VEGP01000003.1, read on the forward strand.
CAATCGTATTGGTCCGAGAAGCCGATGATCCGCGTATACAATCATTCGGAGGCCGTTCGTTGGGGGCAGCCGGGCGAGAAGAAGCTCATTAAAGTCTATTCCAATTGCGAGCAGGCGGAATTGTTCCTCAACGGACAGAGCGTCGGCGTCCGCAAACGGGATGCGCAGGATTTTCCATGTGCCGGTCTTCGCTGGGAAGTGGAGCTTGCGGAAGGGGAAAACGAAGTGCGGGCGGTAGGCATCAAGAACGGAGCGCAGGTGGCCGATGAAATTCGTTTCGTCTATCAGACGGAAGAATGGGAGCAGCCGGCAAGTGCAGTTCTGTCCGCAAACCGCTTAGAGGATGGATTGATGAAGGTAGAGGTGCGCGTATACGACCGCAACGGGGTCTATTGTCCGGATGCGAACCTATTCGTCCGCTTTGGACTTGCCGGGGACGGAAAGCTGTTAGACAATAGAGGAACGGTTCTCGGATCACGTTATTTGCAATTGGCCGGCGGTCGGGCAGCCATCCTTGTCGATCCGCAAGGAGGTCGCTCGGTAGTCAGTGCCGCAGTAGACGGAATACCGACCGTTTTTGTGGAAATATAGGACTTCCCAAGAGTTGTCGGATGATCGTATAAAAAAGCTCCTAACGGAGCCTCTTCGAAGACGAATAACCCGGTTTTAAAGGAAGCTTTTTATGCCAATTGGAAAGTTGTTCCATTTTAATGCTTTAATGAACTTAAACTTTCTAATGTGGTAAAGAAAAGACATGCACTTACGCATGTCTTTCGTCCATATGTTAACGGCGCCCAGATATTGGGTAATACGCGGCCAAGGGGCAGGATAGCTTGAACCTGGCTCGAGGTTCCGCAGCATCACCGAACGTCATGCGGATAAACGGGAATTGGGAAGCCGCAGCTTGGCGCGAATTGGTGCAGAGCGGACGATCATTTGCTAGACTTCCGGGCTGGACGGTTTAAAAGGCCTCCGCCAGAGGGACGATAAATAAGAGGATAGCCCCAGGCCATTAGAGAAGCAGCTGCTGTGAAGCTAACCGGGAGGAAATGCGACATGAGAAAGATCATCGAGAGGCTGAAGAGGCGGTTTCGGAACGCAAGATTGGAGAGCAAAGTCTTTATTATGACCTCCATCGTCATTGTGCTGGCGGTTCCGCTGACCGGTATGTTCTCTTACTCCCAGGCGGCCCGTATCCTCGAACGGTACGCGTATAACGCGGCGGATCAGACCGTCAGCCAGCTCAGCGGATACATGAACAATGAGCTGAAGAATATAAGCGATAAGCTCTATTGGATGAATGCGAGCGATGAGATGAAGACGGCGCTTTACTGGGCGGACGGCAAGCTGGATGTGAACGGCTGGGTTGTATTCAACGAAATGTTCGCGCTGTTCTCACAGACCCGTCTGGCCTCGCCGACTATCCGTTCCATTTACATGTACACGCCCAAAGGCGAATTCTATGAAGGACTTCCCTATGAGAGGAAGGCCGCTTCCTTCAAGGATACGCCCTATTACAAGGCGATACGTAACGAAAGCACCAATCAGTGGGTCTATGCCGAGGAAGATCCTCTGTTCGCCGGACGTGGGGAAGTGATCTCGCTCGTCACCCGGCCTGTGCTGGATATCAGCTATCTAGAGCAGGACAATTATTTGGTCATCACGCTCTCCGCCAACCGGTTTATGGCCAATTTAAGAAATATTAATCTAGTTCCGGAAGGCTTCTCACTGATCATGGACGAGACAGGCAAGCCTATTCTGATGTCATCGCCCGAGCTCGCCGAACCTTTCCTGGAAAGTATTCAAGCCGAGGAATTCCAGCTTAATCCCGGATCTTTCGAATGGAAGGTGGGACGCCAAGAATTTCTCGTTAGTCATCAGCCGGTTCCTTTCGCCGGATGGAACGCCGTGCTCGTACAGCCGAAGGATGAGCTGCTTAAGGAGATTAACTACATTAAATATTTTACCTTCATGCTGACCGGTATTCTGCTAATTCTATCGTTCGTTTTCATCCGTTGGATCGCCCGCTGGGTGATGAATCCGCTGAGAAAGCTGCAGAGGCTTATGAATCGGGCCAAGGATGGAAATCTGAACGTTCGTTTTGAATCCGAGTACGAGGACGAGATCGGTCAGCTCGGCAACCGGTTCGATGATATGATCCGGCAAATTCAGCAGCTGCTTAAACAGGTGGTAGAGGAAAGCCAGGCGAAGCGGCAGGCGGAAATGAGGGCTCTGCAAGCACAAATTAATCCTCACTTCCTGTACAACACCTTGGATGAAATCTATTGGAAAACATTGGACGCCCCGGATTCCTCCGCGAGTGAGATTATCCTGTCGTTATCGCGATTCTTCCGCCTCAGTCTGAATCAAGGGGAGGAAATGACGACCGTAGCGAAGGAGATGGAGCATGTGGAGCAGTATCTAAAGCTCGTCAACGTCCAATACCGGCGGCAATTTTCATATGTGATACAGACGGACGACAGGACGAAGCCGTTCCGCATGCCGAAAATTATTCTGCAGCCGCTAGTAGAGAACAGCGTGCTCCATGCCTTCAACGCAAATGACTATAACGATTACCGCATTACCGTCTCCAGCGAGTGGATTGAACCCCGTCGGGTAAGGCTGCGGGTAGAGGACAACGGCAGCGGAATAAAGCCCGAATGGGTTACGCGATTTAACGAGCCATTATCTGGGAAAAATCAGGCTTTCCCCGAGACGCCCTCCGCTGCAAACGGCGAAGTTACTCCGGCAGGTGAGGACAAGGAGCCGCCCCGTCAGGGCTATGCGATAGCCAATGTTCGGGAGAGGCTGTGGTATGCATTCGGGGAACGGGCTTCCTTCCGGGTCGAAAGCACTCTGGGAGAAGGAACGGTTATCGAAATCACGATGGAAGCCACGGAAATGGAGACGTAGAAGATGAAAGTTCTCTTGGTAGATGATAAGGAAAGTGTCGTTCAGGGGATTCGCAAGCATGTTCCGTGGGAGCGTCTGGAGGTATCCGAGGTGGAGACCGCAATGGACGGCAGGGAAGCCTGGGCCAAGCAGCAGTCGTTCCAGGCCGATCTGATCATTACCGATATCCGGATGCCCAATATGGACGGTATTGAATTGATGGAGAGGCTGAAGAATGCCGATAAGCCAATTCGTTATATTGTCCTGAGCGGCTATGAAGAATTTGATTATGCCAAACAGGCACTTGCGCTGGGAGCTTCCGATTATGTTCTCAAACCGGTCAATATTGAGGAGCTGACCGGGATTATCGGCAAAGTGCTGCAGGATTTACGGAGACAGCAAACCCAGGCCGAGCAGAGAATCATTTTCCAGCAAAAAATTAAACGGAGCCTCCCCGCCTTAAGACAGCAATATTTGAATGAAATGATTCATTTCCAACATGACCGGCCGGTTCGCTTCAAGGATAAATGGGAATTCGCAGAAATACCGCTTGAGCCTCACTCGATCGGATTTCTGTGCTTCTCCATAGACGATTTTGCGGAAATTACCCATACCTCCATCGAGGAGGTAGAGTTGTCGCGGTTTATCGTCGAGAACATCGTTGAGGATTGCGTGAAGGAATGGGGGCAGGGAATTGCCTTCTTTCCCGAATGGGACCGATTGGTGCTGTTGGTAAACTATGATTCCATTCTTCTGGAGAAACAGGTTAAGGAGCAGCTTGTCGGCCTGGCCGAGAAATGCCGCCAAGCGGTCGAGCAGAATTCGAAGCTTACGGTTACCGTCGGCGTCAGCTCCTTATGCCGGGAATTGAACCAACTGCCGGAAGCCTTCCGGCAAGCCATGGAGGCGATCGATCATGTCTACTTCTTCGACCGCAATCTGGTCATCCATTATGAAGATCTGATGCACTACCGAACGAACCATACCGACTACCCTTCCTCACGGGAGAAGGAGATCATAGCGATTGTACGGCGGGGGCAAACTGACCAGGTGGAGCACGCGGTCCAGCAATTTATCCGTGAGCTGAAGCCCGAGGAAGGAACGCCTCAGCAATTCCGGTTTGCCTGCTTCCAGCTCGTGACCGCGCTTAGCCGGAACTTGGCCGAGCTCGGGCTGCAGGAAGAGGAACCCGCCGCAGCGTTGAAGCTAAAGTACGAGGCTTGCGAGTCAGCCAATCTGAACGAATTACGCGAACGGATTGTGGAGTGGGTCGCACAGTCGTCACAGCTGGTTAACCAATCGATTCAATCCGGGTCCAAGCATCTCGTGGATCAGGCGAAGGAGTTCATCCAGAGAAATATTCTTCAACCGCTCTCTCTATCTTCTGTAGCGGACTATGTGAAAGTCAGCCCTACTTATTTGAGCGGCTTGTTCAAGAAGGAAACCTCGTCCACCTTCACGGAATATGTGACCGACACGAAAATAGAGAAGGCCAAAGATTGGCTGAAGAATACGGCTATGCCAATCTATGAAATCTCTGAACGGCTGGGCTACTATGACCGCAAATATTTCCGTGAAATTTTCAAGAAAAAAGCGGGAATGACGCCTTCCGAATATAGAGAGTCTGAAACGGGACGGTCTTGGGGGGAAGGTTAAAAATATCCCCCCTCAGGCTGAAAATTGCCTCCCTAACGTGTAACCGAAACAAAATTTATACTGGACATATAGAGGTTCAATGTTAGCCATCAAGGAGGTAAAAGCCATGAATAAGCAGGGGGTTATTAAGCTGACATCCGCCGTTCTGCTGGCTGCGCTAGTGACAACGGCTTGCGGTCAGTCGAAGGATCCGGATAATAACGCTTCGGGGGGAGGTTCCGAGAAGGTTAAACTGACTTTCTGGACCAATGCCCGCCATGACGCGGACCTGATTCAAGACAAAATCAAGCATTTTAACGAAACAAATGACAGCAATATTGAAATCGATTTCCAGATTATGACCGAAAACTATGAGCAGGCTCTGCAAACGGCGATTCAGTCGGACGAGGCTCCGGATATTTTCAATGCGAAAATGAAGCTGAAGTTTGAAGATTTGGTCAAGATGAATGCGATTCAGCCTTTGGACGAGTTCTTGACTCCGGAGATGAAAAGCCGTTTCGGCGAAGAGAATTTACAGATTGACCGGGTCAATTACTTGGACGGTAAAATCTACAGCCTGCCTAACTATGGATCTACCTTCCGTTTGATCTATAACAAAGATTTGTTTGCCAAAGCCGGTTTGACGGAGCCCCCCAAGTCCTTGGATGAGCTGGTCGATTATGCCAAGAAGATTACGGAAGCCGGCAAGGATGAAGGGGCTTACGGATTCGGAATTAATATGAAAAACCCGGCGGCCGCCTTCGAAAGAAGCTTGATTCCGCTCATGCGGATCAATGGCGATGATTATTATGACTGGAAGACCGGCAAATACGATTTTGCCAAAGTAAAACTATATGTGGAAGCGTTTAAGAAAATGGCGGATAACCAAAGCATTCTCCCGGGATTCGAGTCGCTGGACATCGACCCGCTGCGCAATCAGTTTGCTTCCGGTAAAATCGGCATGTACTTCTCACTTTCTGCTGAGCCTGGAGTGTATGATTCCCAATTCCCGACCGAAGTGGACTGGGACGTAGCTCAGGTGCCGACGATTGACGGCAACGAGCCTAAGGGAGCCAACTATATTAATGGCGGCGGCAACTGGCTGTATATGTCCGCTAAGACAAAGCACAAAGAAGCCGCTTGGAAATTCATGGAATATATGTACAGTGACGATGTATTGGTGCCGTATTATGAGCAGGGTAAGGGAATCAGCGTCGTTCCGAGCGTTCTGGAAAAGGCGAAGGAGCCCACGTTGAAGAACTTCAATGGATTTGCCCCGAAAGACGATGCGATCTGGCCGGCTTATGTTACTCATAAAGTGGAAGGGAAGGCATGGCAGAATGTCATTGCGGAATCGATTCTGAACGTCATTCCCTTGGATAAAGCCATTGAAGATTTAACGAAGCAATATAATACGGACCTGGACAACGAGGAGAAGAATGGGAAAGTCAAGAGAGTCATTATTCCGGATTTCGACCCAAGAAGCTCGATTAAGTAAACGGTCCTGCAGCACTTGAGAGAAAGCCGCTCTCCCGATCTATATCATCACTGAGAGCGGCTTTCGCTATGATTCGAACCCGGGGAGGGACGCGAGCGATGAGCGCAATACGCAAGAAATGGAAGGAATACTCCGGACCATATTTAATGATTTTGCCCTGTGTGGTTTTGCTTGCCCTGTTTTCCATTTATCCGCTGGCTTGGGCATTCAAATATATGTTCTACGATTTTGACGGATTTACCGAGGCGACCTTCATCGGCTTCGATAACTTCGTCCGATTGTTTACGCGGGACGCCCAATTTTGGAACTCGGTATGGAATACACTTGTTTATGCAGGCGGCAAGCTGATTGTCACCTTGCCGTTATCCCTGATTCTTGCCGTTATCCTGAATCAGAAAATATTTGCCCGGAACTCTCTGAGGGCGATCTTCTTCATGCCGACTATCATTAGTGCGGCGGTTATATCCCTTGTTTTCTATTTGATGTTCAACTCTTATAACGGAATTATCAACAACACATTGATTTCGCTCGGAATCATTCAGCAGCCGATCGAATGGCTCGGAGTTAAATATTCCATGCTGACGGCCATTATTGTGGCGATTTGGGGGGCAGTCGGAAATTACATGGTTCTGTTCCTGGCCGGGCTGCAGGGAATTCCGAAGGATCTGTATGAAAGCGCCTCTTTGGATGGCGCTACGAAAATTCAACAATTTTTCAAAATCACTATTCCGATGCTCGGTCCGGTCATGCAAATTATAGTCATGTTGGCCATCGTCAATACTCTGAAAGGGTACGAAAGCATTATGGTTCTGACAGCCGGAGGCCCGGCGAGCAAAACAGAAGTGATGTACCTGTACATCTATAAACTGTTCTTCCCGGTATCGGAAGGAGAGCCTGTCGTACAGCAGTACGGATATGGCGCGGCCGCCGGTTTTGTCGCGGCCATGATTGTCGGAGCCATTACCTGTCTTTATTTGTACCTGTCGCGCAAATCTAATAATGAGTATTAAAGGCGGTGATTATATGACTGCAAGAACGGAACGTCTGCCTTCTTCTTTCTCGGTGGGAAAGCTGGTTTCCCGAATAGTGATCTGGGCACTGTTGCTAGTTATGGTTTTGTTTACGCTGTATCCGGTGCTGTTTTCTTTCTTCGGTTCGTTCAAGACGAATTTCGAGCTATTGGGCAGCACTAATATCTTTGCCAAGGAGTGGCACTGGGAGAATTACCTGGAGGCCTGGAACCGGGGGAATTTCGCCCGTTATACCTGGAACAGCATCTTTATTTCGGTGCTCTCCACCGCATTGACCATCCTGGTTTGCTCCATGGGCGCATATGCATTAGGACGCCGGCAATTTCCGGGACGCGGGGCCATTATGGCCATCCTGGCGGCTACCATGTTTATTTCCATTGGTGCCATTACTTTCCGCCCTCTCTATGATATGATGAGAGAGGTGGCGCTTCACAAATCTTTGTGGAGTATCATTCTAATCTTCGTAGGGACTCACTTGCCCTTTAATATTTTCTTGTTGGAGAGGTTTGTCAAATCGATTCCGAGAGAATTGGACGAAGCGGCCACCATTGACGGCTGCGGGTTTTTCGGAATCTATTGGAGGGTCATTCTGCCCCTGCTGCTTCCAGGGCTGGGCGTAGTCGGATTGTTCGCGTTTCGGGATTCCTGGAACCAATATGTGCTTCCGCTGATCTTTACGATGAACACTCCGGATCTGAGACCGCTGACAGTCGGAGTCATCTCTCTGAAATATTCGTCTAACGCAGCGGCCGAATGGCATTTGATGCTGGCGGGATCCATGATTTCAATTATCCCTATCCTTATCGTTTACTTCATGACCAATAAATCGTTCATTGAAGGATTGGCCAGCGGATCGGTCAAAGGATAATAACTCAGCTTTCTCAGCTTGAAATTGCCAAGTAACCCTTGACTTCATTAGGCCATTTGTCCGGCTTACTGCTGAACCGAATCAGTGATTCGGTCTCGCCGATTCAATTGCAGCAGGACGACAGCCGGTTTGAGACGATCCGATTTTCCACGTATGAAATAGAACCGATAGAACCGTTTACCTGGTTATATCTCGATAATTTTCACTCTTCTGACGGTGCCGCTTGACGGTACTGGTGACGCTTTTCCGACTTGGGCGTTTTAACTTGAAAATCTGTCTATTTTCATTTTCTGCTGGTGCCGTGCAAGCAGTCTACTCGCAGAATGGCGCGCCTAACTGGATTTCATACAGTTAGTTTGCTCTTCCGGAGCCAAAAGACGGAAGCTAAGTGGAAAAACTACAGCTAGTTTGTACAAAAAGGCGATTTCAGCAAAACGCCTTCATTCTAAATGTAGTTTTTCCATTTACTTTAATCACTTTCCACCATTCGCTTGAATTTACCTACATAAAATACAGTTAGACGGGAGGACACCACAAGCAATGTTTTTCTATTATGCAACATTTATATCAAAACTAATCTTCTGCCAGTCAAATCAAACCTTTAATATGGATTTTCGCTCTGCGAAAGTTGAGTTAATCACATAAACTATTTATTGAGGAGGTTGTGAGCATGGACTATAACGCGTTGTGGACAAAATTGGAAGTGAAAGTAGACCGAATGATTGCTCAAATCGGGGACAAATCGCCTCACGTAGCGGCAGAGGGCCGCTACGACGACATGCGCCATGATTGGTGGACGTCCGGATTCTGGCCGGGGCTGCTCTGGATAATGTACGACATGACCGGCAAGGAGCATTACCGGGAAGCGGCATGGCCATGGGATGAGCGGATCGAGCAATGCATGATAAGGGAGTCCAATCTGCATCATGACGTAGGGTTCCAGTTCTTGCCCACAGCTGTCGCGAAATTCAAGCTGACCGGCGATACGGATGGCCGCAGGAGAGGGCTGCAGGCGGCAAATTTCCTGGCCGGAAGATTTAATCTGGCCGGCCAGTTCTTGCGGGCCTGGAATCAGGATAAAACCGGCTGGTCGATTATCGATTCCTGCATGAATCTGTCCATTCTGTTCTGGGCTTCCCGGGAAATTGCCGATCCGAGATTCGAACAGATTGCCTGCGCCCATGCGGATACGGTGCTGAAGCATTTTATGAGAGAGGACGGATCTGTCTATCATATCGTCAGCTTTGACCCTGCAAACGGGGATTTTATAGAAGGTCTTGGCGGACAAGGCTATGCCCCGCAATCCGCTTGGAGCCGGGGGCAGGCCTGGGCGCTGTACGGCTTGGCCAATTGTTACCGTTATACGGGGCATAAACGCTATCTGAACGGGGCCAAACGGGTTGCCCATTATTTCCTGGCTTCGCTGGAGGAAGATTATGTCCCGCTGTGGGATTTCCGGGTCGATCAGCCGGAAGGGGAGCCGCGGGATACATCGGCGGCCTCCTGCGCGGCTTCGGGGCTGCTGGAAATCGCCAGCCACCTGCCGGAGACAGAGGCCAGGTTGTACAAAGAAGCAGCCGAGCGGATCATCCGGTCGTTGACCGAAAATTACGCTTCCTTCGACGACGAAGCGTTCGACCCGATCCTGCGCGAAGGAACCGGCCATCGTCCGGCGAATCAGAATGTAAACGTCGGCTTAATCTATGGGGACTATTTCTATGTGGAAACGCTGGCCAAGCTGAGAGGCTGGCGGCAGCATATTTTCTAATAAGAGAGCAGCTCTTTATGGGCTGCTTTTTTTGCATTTTTCGCAGGAAACTCTCAGCAAATAAATAAACTTATGCTGTTTTTTAAGATTTTTAACAGGGATAGGCTTGACCCGCCTAGAAATAAGATATAGCAGGCTTACGGCGGGATGCAGAGCAGACAGTAGAAAATATCTATGCAGTTGTCCGGCATGGCTGCGGATTGATAAAATGATACCAAAAGGGGGCTCTTTATGAATAGCGACAGGCTGCTCAAGCAAATTGAATTTATCGTCGAAATCGACAAATTAAAAAATGTATACCGGAAGTCCGTTCTGATGGACAAAAGCCGGTTAGAGAATGATGCGGAGCATACTTGGCATCTTTCGGTCATGGCCATTCTTCTGTTAGAGCATGCTAATGAGCCGGACCTGGATCTATTACGTGTGCTCAAAATGCTGCTGATTCACGATTTGGTTGAAATTGACGCGGGGGACACCTTCGCCTATGACGAAAAAGGTCACGAAGATAAATACGAGAGAGAGCTGTCCGCCGCCCGCAGATTGTTCGGCTTATTACCGGAGGATCAGAGGGACGAGTTCTTCGCTCTATGGCGTGAATTTGAAGACCGGCAAAGCCCCGAATCCCAATATGCCGCTGCCTTGGACCGGCTGCAGCCTATGCTTCATAATTACTATACACAGGGATATTCGTGGCAGAAGCACGGAATCACCAGCGATAAAGTGCTGAATTATAACCGGCATATGCAGCAAGGTTCGGAGGAGCTATGGTCATTCGCGCAACAATTGATTCATTCCGCGGTAGCCAAAGGCTATTTGAAGGAAAAAGAATAAGAAGACCCGGTGCCTGACGGTGCCGGGTTTTTGCATGAACACGGAAGGAAGAGGCTGTTTAATTATTGGCAAGTTGGTTGAACTGGACCTAATAATATTTATCCTTTTATGAAAGGCTAAACATAAGCTTTATTCAGCTCCTTTATTGAACAATATCGAAGAATAGTTGACAAAAGGTGAATGGGCATTTATAATAATCTCGAATTCAAGATATATGAATTGAAGCTTCATGAATTAAAGGTATCATGCTTATTGATTGCCTGATGCAATCGCAAAGCGCCTGTATTCTGCAGCCTTTGCTTGCGAAGATACAAAAACATTTATTAAAGGAGAGATACACAATGTCCAATGTTAAATTAGCTATTATTTATTACAGCTCCACGGGCTCCAACTACAAGATGGCCCGGATGGCGGAAGCAGGGGCGAAAGAAGCGGGCGCGGAGGTTCGGGTGCTGAAGGTTCAAGAGTTGGCTCCGGAAAGTGCCATAGCTTCTAATCCGGCATGGAAAGCGCATGTGGATGCAACCCGAGACGTACCGACGGTATCCTTGGAGGATTTGGAATGGGCAGATGCGATTATTTTCAGCGTGCCGACCCGATTCGGGAACATGGCTGCTCAGATGAAGCAGTTTATCGATCAGACCGGCGGGCTCTGGTTCCATGGCAAGCTGGCCAATAAAGTCGTTAGCGCGATGTCTTCTGCGCAGAATTCGCATGGCGGTCAGGAAGCCACCATTCTTTCCCTCTATACCAGCATGTACCACTGGGGAGCTATCGTAGCTGCACCCGGCTATACGGATCCGGTCATTTTCGCATCCGGAGGCAATCCGTACGGAACGAGCGTAACGATAGATCAGAATGGCAACTTCGTCGAGAACGTGGAAGAAGCTATTAAGCATCAGGCGAAGAGAACCGTTCAGGTAGCCTCCTGGGTTAAGCAAGGTCTGCAATAAGATTTAGCCACATGTAATAAAGAAGCGGGGAACCGCTTCTTTTTTTTGATTATAACGGAAATATTGGCAGACAAGACCTGGCGAATAAATAATAACCGGATGTCAGCATAACCAGGATGAAGTATAATGAGAGGAGTTGATAAAAAGGAGTCTGGGATGATTAACTTGCAAACGCGATCAGACCGTGCCGTCCGATACCGGCTAAAGGCCGGAGCTGAACCCGGCTCGAGAGGAATTTGCAGATAAAATATTGGCTATCCATACATCGTCATAAATCATACTTCCAATAGGATTTAGGAGGAACGTAATGAAACTGCTGGACGGAAAAAATATCGTTATTATGGGTGTCGCCAACGAAAGAAGTCTTGCCTGGGGGATTGCCAAATCGCTGCGGGATGCCGGGGCCAATCTGATTTTTACCAACCGGAAGGAAAGGTCCTATAAGAGGCTGGTTCAATTGTTGGAGAACGAAGGTATTTCACCTCTGGCAACGGTCACTTGCGATGCAGGCGATGATGACAGCCTTAGGCAGGCCTTCCAGGAAATCAGGCGCGAAGCCGGAATCATCCATGGGCTCGTTCATTCCATTGCTTATGCGGATAAAGAAGAATTGCAGGGAGATTATATCGATACTTCCCGCGAGGGCTATTTGCTGGCGCAAAACTCTAGCGCGTATTCGTTAGTTGCGGTTGCGCGCGAAGCCAGACCTCTAATGACGGAAGGCGGCAGTATTGTGACACAGAGCTATATCGGAGCGGAACGGGTCGTTCCAAATTACAACGTGATGGGTGTGGCCAAGGCGGCTTTGGAAGCTAGCGTCCGCTATTTGGCGGAGGATTTGGGCAAATACGGAATCCGCGTGAATGCCGTATCTTCGGGTCCCATCCGCACTTTGGCGGCCAAAGGGGTATCCGGTTTTAACGAAATAATGAAAACAATAGAAGCTAGAGCGCCGCTCCGCAGAAATATTGACCAACAGGAGGTCGGGGATGCCACGATGTTCTTGTTAAGCCACCTGTCCAGAGGAATAACCGGCGAAGTGATTCATGTCGATGCGGGTTATCATATCCTTGGAGTATAAGACCGTCTTGACGCAGGGAAATTGGCAGGCCAGGGTTGTTAATTTGCGAGAAACTCACCCTTCATATATTGTTTCCATCAACAAGGAAGATAGGTAAATTGGTAGGAATCTGATGAAATGAAACTTTACTTGCGGTAAAATCGTTATATCATTGTAGGGTTTTTCTATCGAATACAGACAATCATGAATATAAGCAGAATCCGTGCGAAATATTTTGAACTTGGTAAAGGCTGTTCACGTGCACGTTTCGCATGGTTTTGGTTTGCCCAATACCCGACCAAAGTCCAGATCAGATATCGGACGCTAGTCCGTTCTGCAACTCATGGTTAAGGACTACAATAAAAGTAACATTATAAAAATGATTCGAACCGGACGGAAAGGGTCTGACCGCAAGCCCTCTCCATACCTATATTGATTATGAAGATACGGGTGAGAAATTATGATAGAAGAGAAACAGGTGTATCTCCTTCTCTCGGATACGGGAACGTTATTTACACGGCTGATTAGGCTCTATACCGGAGCCCCTTATAATCATGCCTCCATTGCTTTTGACCGGGAGCTTAACGAAGTCTACAGCTTTGGACGCAAGCGTCCGAGGAATCCTTTCATCGGGGGATTTATTAAGGAAAATATAAACTCCCCGTTATTTCGCAATGCGACATGTGCCATCTATTGCATCAAAGTGGAGAAGTCGGTTTATGAGCGCATGCGCCGTAAAATCCGGGACATCGAACAGAATAAATGCCAATACCGGTATAATCTGCTCGGCCTGTTCGGCATTCTTTTCAAAAGAAAAATACCGCGCAAGAACGCTTATTTTTGCTCGCAGTTTGTTGCCTGGATATTTCAACAGCACGGTGTAGCGCTTGTCGATAAATGCCCGTCGATGACCACTCCATGCGACTTGGAGAAGTCGGAGTTGGTGCATCTGATCTATGCGGGCGAACTATGCCATTACCGTCCGGGCATTCATACGGATACCTCTTTAGGACGTTCCAATACGGTTCTTCCGGCGTAATTAGAACGGTGCGGCTAAACTTGCAGGGAGGAACACCCTATGCTTTCGGACACAATCCTAAAGAAGAATAGAATGATTATCTTCACCGCTATTGCGGCGGGCCTGGGGTGTTAAGCATATGCTGACACCCGTCTTTTATTTGGACGGGCCATTGCAGCAAGTAAGAGTATTTATGGTAGTCTTGGGACGATTGTATTTCTGCCAAGATGATTCGTGTATAATAGAGCTGTTAAGGTTCGGATGTCCATTTCGCAATATTCCATATCCAAATAAGGGGATTTGCCTTCCATGTTAAATAAAGAACAAATTTCTCAAATTAGAGAACAATCTATCGGATGGGATAGGTTCATGGCCATCCCGCCCGAAATGCTAGAAATAATCTACGAGCTTCGGTTGTTTAAATTGTTCGTTCCGGATGAGCTCGGGGGAAGGATGACCCCTCTGCCGGAGGCGCTTCAATGGTTCGAACAGTGTTCCTGGGCGGACGGGAGTTTCGGCTGGCTGGTTACGATTGGGGCCGGCGGAGGATTTTTTGTCCCGTATATGGACGCATCGACGGCACGCAGACTGTTCTCCGGCCGGGAAGCGGTGGTAGCCGGAAGCGGCTATCCTTCCGGAACCGCCCGGAGGGTAGAAGGCGGGTATGAGGTGAGCGGCCGTTGGCAATATTGCAGCGGTTCCACCCATGCCACCCTGTTCACGGCTAATGCTTATATTACCGACGAGTCGGATTCTTCCGGACAGAAGATGCGTTCCTTTATTTTCCGTCCTGAGCAGGTGGACATTGTAAGAGATTGGACGGCTTTCGGATTGCGGGCAACCGAGAGTCATACCATTACGGTAGACCGGGTGTTTGTTCCCGAGGAAATGACTTTCGATTTGGCCGGGAAGCCGATTCATTATAACGATCCTATCTATAGCTATCCTTTTCTCCCGTTTGCCCAATCTTCGTTTGCGGCCGTAGCCCTAGGCATTGCGAAGCATTTAGTGGAAGAGGCCAGACGGGTGACGGATCACAACCGGGAAGCCTGGGGGGCGACCGGCCGATATTTTTCGGTCCGCAACAAGATCAAGCAGACGGAAGACCGATGGCAAAGAGCGGCGGATGCATTCTATGGCTGTATACAGCAATCCTGGAATAGACATGTGGAAGGCCTTCCTCATACCGAAGAGCAGCAGCAGGAAGTAAGCCGGGTGTGCAAAACGACCGCAAGCATGGCATTAGCGTGCGGACAGGCCCTATTTCCCTATATGGGGATTCGCTCCGTTATGGAGGATGCACCCATCAATCGAATCTGGAGAGATTTGCAAACCGCCTGCCAGCATTCGCTGCTCGTTTCATTTGATGATTAGATGAAATAGAGGGCTCTACTCCACGGCGGGTTTGTGTAATGCCGCGAAGAAGAGATATACTTAAAGTGAACCAATTATGGGGCAACAATTCCAAAAGCGAGGAGAGACAGACATGAATCATTCCAATGCTCAAGAAACTGTTTATGTCAGCACCTTCACCGATGGAATTTTGGATCCGGCCAAGCCGATGCTGGGACCGGTCCGGGACGGCGGGCATATTGTGGCCAACACGACTCCCGGATGCTGGGGGCCTATGATTACACCGAAGCTTCGCGGCGGGCATGAAGTGACTCAACCGGTGTATGTCGAAGGGGCAGAGGTTGGCGACGCCATTGCGATTCACATCAAGTCGATTCGCGTTACTTCCTTGGCCACTGCATCGGGTAACGACAAGACCGTGGAAGGACGGTTCCTGGGCGACCCGTTCGTAGCCGCCAAGTGTCCGGATTGCGGGACCTTCTATCCCGAGACACGCATTGAAGGGATAGGTCCGGAGGCTATTCGCTGCGCTCAGTGCGGAGCGGATGTTACGCCATTTGTCTTCACTAACGGGTATACGATGGGCTTTGACCAAAGCCGCGAGTTCGGGGTTACCCTTCCGAAAGAGGCGGCCGAACGAATTGCACAGGATGGGCGGCGGTATATGGCCACACCGGGAGGTTCGTGCCAGAACCCGATCGTGACGTTCGCCCCGCACGATATTGTCGGAGCCATTGCGAGGGTCCGTCCTTTCCTGGGACAATTGGGGACAACGCCTGCCCGTCCCTTCCCGGATTCGCATAATGCGGGAGATTTCGGCTCGTTTCTGCTCGGAGCTCCGCATGATTATGCGATGACCAGGGAGCAGCTGGAGGACCGGACAGACGGACATATGGACATTAATCGCGTACGCGAGAATGCGACGTTAATTTGTCCGGTTAAGGTGCCCGGAGGCGGAATTTATCTGGGGGATATGCATGCGATGCAGGGAGACGGGGAAATTGCGGGGCATACGACGGACGTGTCCGGAATCGTCACACTGCAGGTTCGTGTGATCAAAGGCTTGAAGATCGATGGCCCCGTTCTTCTTCCGGTGGAGGAGGATCTTCCATATTTGGCCCGTCCCTATACGCCGGAAGAGAAGAGCCGGGCGCTGCAATTAGCGCAAAGCTGGGGCTTGGACCGGATTGAGGAGACGGCGCCTATTTCGTTCGTCGGTACGGGCGCCAACCTGAATGAAGCGACGGACAACGGCTTGAAGCGGGCGGCCGATACGCTGGGTATTACGGTGCCGGAAGTGTTGAATCGCGCCACCATCACAGGGGCCATTCAAATCGGCCGTCATCCCGGCGTCGTGACGGTCACTTTCCTGGCTCCCATCCCTCTGTTGGACAAAGCCGGACTGGCAGAAGTAGTTCTCGAGCATTATCGTCTCTCTTCTTAATAATATTTGAAGTAGCTGTCTTCAAAGTAGTTTCCAAACTACCGAGAAACGGCCTGAACCGACAAGCGATAAGCTTTCGGAAAAAAAGAGCGAGGCTGGTGGTCAGTTTTCCACTCACACTCGCTCTTATTCTTTCACGGTGACGCTCGTCTTTCCCGGATCCGTAAGGACGTCGCAAAGACGAGCAAAAGTACATTCAAATCCGACCGTTTTCCGCAAAGAGAGCGAAAGACGCTCAAAAGTGCAGGTCGTCGCAAAGACGAGCAAAAGTACATTCAAATCCGACCGTTTTCCGCAAAGAGAGCGAAAGACGCTCAAAAGTGCAGGTCTTTTTGGCAAAATGGGGCGAATTCGCAAAAGTCGCTCTAAAGACCTGCACTATTGCTTTAGATTTAAGCATGTTGCGCCTTTTCCCCAAAAAGACCTGCAGTTTCGCTCTAGAATTTGGTACGGTGCAGCTTTTTTCCAGAAAAGACCTGGACAATCATCTGTCTTTTGCACTATCCGGCGGGGATTGGGCTGTCTACAAGACAAATCCGGTTAAACTGTTCTTTTCAGCAGAGCGGTTAACCGGTCGTCCCTCTTGTATTTGCAGCGATTCGGCGCACCTTCCGCACGGTATAGTTCCAGTTGACTTAAATTCATAACTATGGAATACAAGGTCCCGAACCGATGCTCCTTCAAATTCAGGCATACATGGCCCTTCGTATCCGATAGAATCCGGATAGCATCCTCGACTCCCGGCTGGGGAAGAAGTCTCAATTGCTGCTGAATGGCAGCATATCTTTCCGTTGTTTTGCTCCAGGCCTCCGGTTGTGAGCCGGTAATGTCGGTCATCTCCGGATGAAGATGATGATTGGTGCAAATAAGCGAATTTCCGCCCGCTTCGGGCCTGCGGACACGGATTCGTTCCGGGGAAGCTTCTACTACGGCCATACCGCCTGTCGGGTCAGCCAGTAAGTAATTGCAGCAGAGAGAAGCGGGAAACCCGGACAGGACGCGAACCGCTTCGTCCACCGTACGGCAGTGCTCCAATACATAACGGGTGGCAAAGTAAAAGTGAACACTGGGCTGGCGGAGAGGGCTCGGCACAAGCGTGATGGCTACAGCCAGTCCATGCTCGTTCATGCCGTCCACTTTGCCGATAAAAACGTCTGAATGGCCAATATACCGGAAGCGGCCATTGGGGCTCACCAGCGAGCTGTCCGTATATTTCTTGACATCAAGAAGCATGTCGTAGTTCCTTCCGACGATCATATCGCTGCCGTTCCATACGGCAAAAATACTGCATTGAGGAGATTGACCGAAGAGGCCTACCGTCAGCAGGAAAGAGCTTACTTGCTCGAAGGAAGCCGCACAGCCGTCTGCAAACCCTTGAATTTCCGCAATCGCTCCTGGATAATAAGCCTTCAGTATCGTGCTGCTTTCCTCTCCGAATGCCAGCTTCTCCGGCGAAACCTCGGGAAAGCGGAATCCGTTCTTGTGCAGCAGGCTTCCATAGCGATAGCCCATTTCATAATAATCTCCGCGTAATCTGGAATGATACATTTTACAATTTTACCCCTTTCGATCAGGTTAGGGCACAATCAGAGTGGGACCGGCTCCCCAACCATAAAACATTGACACAAACCGGCCTCATGCATAATAATAAACCCTCCGGCAGCCGGAGGGTCAATCGCTGTTGACAGGAATATAGAGCCTGGTTACGAAGGAAAGGGGGCTAAGCTGAAGGTTCGGCTTGATGCAGCGGAAATCGCGGCTGTTTCTCAAAGGAGGGAGCAGCCCGGTAATATACATTTCGAACGGGCGTCCCACGATGGTGTATCCTTTGGACCGGATATAATCGATCAGCCTGGCGTAACCGAAGGGGAGCTCGGAATACGGACCTTTGATCTCAACGCCGACATGCTTGCCTCCTTTCATGCTTCGGGTTCCGGGCAGCCCGGAGAAGGAATGCTGAACGGCGAGGCCAACCTCCAACTCCGTACAAGCCGGATCTATTTCATCATCATGGAATATCGTCATGAGCCTGGCATCGTCTTCCACTTCGAGCTTCAGAGCGTATAATCTTTCCAACAGGGTTCGGACAAGATCATCGATACCGGAAATTGGAACAGCTTCACGGATGCTGTAAATCCATGTGTCCTTCCTCATTTCTTCAAAGCAATCGGAAATCGTCGAAACCGGCATAAGCGGCTTGTTGGTTTCCAGCTCGTTCAATA
Organism: Paenibacillus sp. 32O-W; assembly: GCF_007679495.1. Taxonomy (GTDB): domain Bacteria; phylum Bacillota; class Bacilli; order Paenibacillales; family NBRC-103111; genus Paenibacillus_L; species Paenibacillus_L residui. Next base: position 136,821 of record NZ_VEGP01000003.1, read on the forward strand.
AGGACAAGATGTTATTCTTCGTTTGCCTAAGCTCCTCGATGCTTCGCTCGACCTCGTGAATACTTTCGGTCAGAATCGTTCTCGATGTCACCGGGTTGTCGGCGTTGAGCCATTCGGCGATCCTGTTCAGCGGCAATCGGCAATCCTTCAGGCGCCGGATCTGCAGGGCCGTTCGAATTTGCCCGTAATCATAATAACGGTAGCCCGTCTCCGGATCGATACGGGCGGGCTTTAATAATCCGACTTCGTCATAATGATGAAAGGTCTTGACCGACATGCCGCAAATTCGGGAAAATTGGCCGACAGAGTACATATAGGGCTTCCTTTCTTCATTAAAATCGAGACAACGGACAAGATGACGGCAATCGTTGTTTATTTTCGGCGTATCTGCAGATAGACCACCGTCAGAAGGCTTAAAGCCAATGTATACAGCGAAGGCCAGACCAGCTTGGCAATAGCCGGCGCTTCGCCCAAAGCGTCGAAATTCATCAAGGTGTCGATGATAGGCGAAGCCGGCGGAACTACCCACAATAACCAGCGGAGGGTCGAAGGCAGCCATTCGGCCAGACCGGGTGCGGCCAGCGACAAGGTCAACGCAAGCACCAACCCGCCCAGCTTGGAGATAAGCTGGCTGCCGATCTTGGAACAGAACAGGGCCGTCAGCACAATCGCCATCCAGGTGAACAGCAAATGACCGTACAGGGAGACTGCAATCTCAATCGCCGTCGGCTGGCGGTCGAAGCCCCCGAGGATAATAGGATACAGTACTGCGACCAGCGTTAAGGGCAGGGCCGCCGCCCATACGGCAGCCATCCGGCTGCTATGATAACGGATTCCGCTGCGGGAATGCATCAGGGTCAACTGCTGTTGGGCCGGGGGCTCCGCCGAATAGAAGTTAAAAGCCAGCCAAGCGGCCACCAAAAACAAGCAGACGGAAGTGCTGGCATAGCTGCTCATGACCGGATTAGGAATCATGGAATAAATCCAGGCAATAAAGATGAGATATAAGGTCATCGGAGCAAAGTAACGGTAGCTTCGGGCAAAAAGCTGCAGTTGGTAACGAATCAAGGCCAGCATCGGGCTCATGGACGATCCCCTCCCGACTCCCGGCTTACGGTTACGATCGACCCGCCTCTGTCCAGCAGCTCCCTCAGCAAGGAATCGCTGTATCCGGCATCTACTTTGAGTTCAATGCCGTTCTCTCCCTCGGCTACTTCCAGGACCCCGGGTCTGCCGGACCAGCCTTCGAGTTCACCGAATCCGATCTGTCTGACTATAATATAGACAACTGAGGAAAGCTCTTCCTTGGAAGGATTCGTTTCGATGCGGGTCTGATGAATCCGGATCGTCCGGTCTGCGAGCTTCTCCCAGAGGATCGCTTCATGACAAGCGAACAGGAGAGTAACTCCTTGTGCCTTCAACTGAAGGAACATCTCCAGCAAATCGTTCTCGGAATCCTCGTCCAAGCCGGATAAAGGCTCGTCCATTATAAGCAGCTCCGGGTTCTCCAGTACGGCCTGAACGATGGCCAGCTTTTGCAGCATTCCTTTGGAAAAATATCGTATCCAGGTGCGTCCCGCATTCTCCAGACGGGCTCTCTGCAGCAGCCCGGGAATTTTGCGCCGCAGGAGGGCTTTGTCCATCCCTCTTATTTGTCCCATATGCATTAAATATTCAAATGCGTTAAAAGGCAGCTTCGGAAAACGGTCAGGCACCCAGCCGATGACCGGCTTCGGGTTGCTGAAATAACGGACTTTGCCCTCTGTAGGAGAGGAGAGACCGGCAATCAGACGCAGCAAGGTGCTTTTGCCCGAACCGTTCGGGCCAATTACGGCCAGCGACTGCCCTTTATAGACGGATAAATTCATCTTGTCCAGAATCGGCTTTGAACCGAAGCGCATACTGACTTGCTCCAATTGAACTAGCAGCTCCATTAAATTCCGTGCCTCCAAATTGATGGTGTGATATTCAAATGATTTCGGATTGGGTTTCAAACGGCAACGATTTAAGCCATTTCCGGCCGCCACTAGTATTTTACAGGATTGGGCGGAGGAAGTCATTCCGCCTGCCGGACAATTTGTCATGAAATTACTGTGTTGACACCTGATTCCAGCGGTGATAAGATATCGTTAACTATATATCCGACTAAATAAATGGGATTAGTTGGTCGACCGGACCTCCGGAGACACAACCCGAATGTGACGTGTAGTGGTGTGTGTCTTTTTTGTTATATATTTGTCAACTCGTAACGAAGATGGAAGCTTGAAGCAGAAGGGAAGAGATCAGAGGATAATCGTATGCGGGATATTCTGAGCTTGGCGTGAATGCTTCAACCATCACCGGATTTTAAGAGAAGACAGCGGGAAGTCGGCTTCTCGATGTAAAAATGAAGGAGGAGGGAGAACGGTGACGAAACCGTTACAAATCGATGAGGTATGGGCAAATCGAATTATTGCCAGTGTGAGCGGGCTGGAGTATGGATGTGTGCAAATCATAGTCCATGATGGGAAGATTGTGCAGATCGAACGAACCGAGCGCAAGCGGTTTGATTCCAATCCTTCCCATTCCGGAGAACGGAAATCGGGAAATACAAGCAAGGGCAATGCCAGGCCTAAATCATGAAGCCACTTTCATTTGCAAAAGGACGCTGTCAGGCGTCTTTTTTTGTTTCATGCCCTAACCAATAGAAAGAGCCGATTCGGGAATACAATAGCCGCCGGAGGGTGTGCACTCGGCGTGCAGCTCATCCAGCGGCCGGATTTGGAGCTTGATTCCTTCCAGAGTGCCATGCTTGCTTCTACTCCTTGATGGCCCCCAGAACGACTCCCTTGACAAAATATTTCTGAAGGAACGGATAGACGGCCAGAATAGGGAGGGCGCCGATAAAGATTTGCGCCGCCTTGACGGTTTTGTTGGAGACCCGTGCGTTGGCGCGAGAGGTTGGGGGAAAATTCCATTACGGTTAACTGTATTACTCCCGGAGCCGTTCTGACGGAAACGGAATATGAGAAGGTGAGCCGGGAGATGATCGAGGAAAGTGCTGTTTTCCTAGCCAAGGCGCAGTGCTTCTCCAGACGCGAAGTCGCAGCGGACGTCGAAGGAGCCTTTGTCTTCCTCGCCTCATCGGACAGCGATTTTATAACCGGGCAAACGCTGAATGTGGATGGCGGCTGGATGCTGCATTAACCTAAAACTCGAAGGGAGGGGGATTTATGCGCCAGGAGCCGGAATGTCTGTTGCATCGGGCTGCATTACTCGGAGAAGGCCCATGCTGGGACGCAGCCCGCAACCGATTGCTGTGGGTGGACATCACAGGCAAGGCCCTGCATCTATATGATCCGGAGAAGCACGAGGATACCGTGCATTCCTTCGGGCAATTTGTCGGGGCGGCGGTACCGTCGGAGGACGGTAGCTTGCTGCTGGCTCTGCAGGATGGATTTTACCGGTACGATGAACACGACAGGTCGCTTGCAAGGATAGCCGCTCCGGAGAAGCATCTGCCGGACAATCGGATGAATGATGGCAAATGCGATCCGGCGGGACGTTTTTGGGCGGGCACGATGAGTATGACAGGAAAGCCTGAAGCAGGAAGTCTTTATTGCCTGCATTCCGATTTCACCCTGACGCGGGAAGTCTCGAACGTTAGCATTTCTAACGGGCTGGGCTGGAGCCCCGACGGGAAGACGATGTATTACATCGACACAATCGCGGGACAGGTATATGCTTTCGATTATGAATTGGCTACCGGGAGGATTGACGGCCGCCGAACGCTGCTGGAAATTGCGCGGGAGGACGGGCTTCCCGACGGCATGACGGTGGATGAGGAAGGGGCGCTCTGGATAGCCCATTGGGGCGGGGGCAAAGTATCCCGTTACGATCCTACCAGCCGACAATTGCTGGAGGAGATTAAGGTTCCGGCCCGTTTGGTGACGTCTTGCGCTTTCGGAGGTCCCGAACTCGATGAACTGTATATTACAACAGCGAGAGACGAGGAAGCGGATGATTGCCACGGAGGCAGCTTGTTCCGGGTGAAGCTGAACGTCAGAGGCCTTCCGTCAGCCTCCTTTCGTCCGACCGCCGGCGGAAGCCGGCCATTAGCCCTTTACTAATGCTGAAGAAGGGATGAACGGATCGGTTCACGTACAAACTGCTCTTTATTTGAGAGAGGAGGAAGAACATGGGATCGCGATTTTTCTCGAAAGGTGTAGCTGTCATCTTATCGGCGATGTTATTGGCGGGCTCTTTCCCGAGCGGGTCAGCGGGCGCTGCCCCCGGAAGTGCAGAAAAGAGTAATGAGAGCTCTGCTCTCGATATCTCACAGGAGGGCAACGTGAGGGGGTCCAGCGACATTGTGGCGGGGAATGGAGAAATCTCCGTTACGGAAGCGAGCTATGGGGCGGATAGCCGCAGTGTTTTCGAAACAAGCGCCGTGCCGGAGCTGCCGGATTCCACCACCGCTGTAGCGGGGAAGACCGGTGGCGACCCCGGAATGAAAGCCTCGGTGCGGTATTCCATAGTTGAAGGCACGCCGTTAATTAAGATGGAAATTACGCTCGATAACCGGACGGGAAGCGATTTTAACGGAAATTTCGGGTATATTATCGATCCCGATCAGCCGGGAGAGCAGCATAGCTACCTGCCGGGAAGAAATTGGGTGTACAGTCAGGAGAAGAATGCGATCAGAAGCGGATGGACAGATAACTATCTGTTCAACGGAATCAACAACGCCTTCACCGGGAAAACAGCCCATGCGATCCTCTGGCCGAACGAGCAGCAGCCCGAAATCATTATGCATGAGGCTATATTCATGGGGGTTTGGTTCCCGGCGGTGATCCCCGACGGCGAGAGCCAAAGCTATGTGATCTACCATTTGCCTCATGTCGCCGGCCCTGCGGATAAGCCCTACGCCGCGGCAGAATTCTGGGCGCAATTCATCCGGGATCATGGTCAGGCCGAAGAGTACGGGAGCATAACCGGCTCAGTGACGGATGAGGCGGGGGCCCCTGTGCCTTTTACAGAAATAGTGGCTGCGGACGAGAACGGAGCCCTCTACGCAAGAGCGGTAACTAATCGTGAGGGCAAATACCAGATTTTTGCGAAGAAGGGCGTCTATCGGATCACTCCTGTAAATGAAGAGTACTCGGTAGAAGGCCGAATCGTCGAAATTGGGGAGATAAGAAGGATACAAGCGGACTTTACGATGAAAAAGTATGCGGAGGTCAGGGTTGAGCTGCCTTCGGAACTCGTGGCGGAGACACCGTTTGAGATCACAATGACCGTGCAGAATCTGACCGATGCCCCTTTGCAAAATGTTGCCCTGGAGGTACATCCTCCATATTTTGTCCATTTGCTGGACGAGGGAAGCCTGGAAATCCCGGTTATAGATGCCCGTGCGCAGGCGGTAAGGAAGGTCCGTGCGGTGGCGTTGGAAGGCGGAAGGTCTGTTATCCAGGCCAAAGTATCCACAGATATTTTTAATCTGACGGGCACTAGCAGCTTTGATGTCCGCAGGGCAGGGTATTATGGCGGAGACAATCATTCCCATACGAAGCACAGTGACGGAGTTCATACCGTAGCCGAAAACTCCGCCAGCGTTTATAATAACCGGCTGTTGTCCTGGCTATGGAGCTCCGATCATAATACCGACTCGCAGGGGCCGGATACGGATGCGGTTACCGAGAGCTATAACGGACGCTTCCTCAGTCTACCGGCTGCGGAAATCACTACGAAATCAGGCCATGCGCTGGCCTTCGGAATAAACGGCGTCCCGAGATATGACATTAACGACCCGGAATCCGGCTACAGCTGGCAGGACAGCATCGATGAAGTGACAGGCCAAGGCGGTCTGTTCTATATCGCCCATCCCTTCGACCAAACCTATACGTTCCGGAATCCGTATCAGTGGACGGGGTTTACCGGGGTGGAAGTGTGGAACGGCACCTGGCACGCCCTGGACAACGGAGTGAATGAGCGGGCGTTCCGTTTCTGGGACGAAATCAATATTCGCGGAGACGGGAAATATTACGGAATCGCCAACTCCGACGGCCATACCAAAGATAAAGTAGGAGATCCTTATATCAAAGGCAAGATAGGGGGGCTTTCCAAGCAGAATGTTCTGGAGCTGCTGAGGAACGGAGGCTATTACGGCTCCAATGGACCGGAGCTCAGATTCAGCATCGGCGGAGTCGACATGGGAGGAACCCTTCAACTGGAAAGCGCCGGCCATATGCCGTTTCAGCTTCAGGCCTTTGATCCTAACTCTAATCTGACCAGCGTCCGCGTCATTAAATATCCGGTAACCGGTGATATCGCGGATTATGCCCGCAGAGAGATTGTTTTTGAAGAGGACCTTACGGGCCGGCAAACGAACACCTTCTCCAAGACGATTCCTTTGCCTGTGACGGATAAGGAATTTTACCGTATGGAGGTGCGCAGTGAGAAGGCACAGGAGAATAGCTCCGGCATCGGCCCTTTGGCCGGCACGGGCTTCGCTTTTTCCAATCCGGTCTGGGTGGAGCTCTCCGGTTCTTCCAACTCTGCGGCCATCGAGTCCATTTCTTATAAAAATAAAACCAAGTATAAGCTGCTCCCGACATTCGGGGTGAACCGCTTGGAGGTGTATGACAACCGTTTCGATCCTAAGAAGCTGTCGGTCATCACAAGCAGCGGGGCAAAAGAAACGTCCATCCATTATACCGAGCTGGTGAGCGGCACCAGAAGCGTCGGTCTGCTGAAGATAAGCGTGACGGCCAAGGATGGAACGCGGAAAGATTATTCCTACGTGGTGGACACCATTAGTGTTCGGGATAAACAAAATCAAGGGCGATAATGGTCTCGGCCTCTTACAATCAAAAACAAACGATAAAATCACCGCTTGCCTCTGAGTCCGGCTCCGTTAGGCAGATAGTTAGGGAAAAGATCAGCTGACTCAAGCACCTCGGTTACCACATAGTTCAAAGAAACCTCAGAACCCGCAATACATGGGCTTCTGAGGTTTTTTTGCACGGAAATGATTGTATCATCGCAGGCTTTTGGTTTAAATAATCAATAAACGGTTGTGCTTCTTTTCTATTATCGGTATGCTTGGCAAGAGCAATCAGATTTGTCCGGTACAGCTTCTCCAGGTCAAGCGGCTCGATCCATTCGGACCCGTGCTGCCGCCGTAAGGAAAGACTGACCGGTTTGCTTTTCCGGAAAATGATTTACCCCCAAAATAACGAATGCTATAAACGGTTATGCCGTTTTTGATGTGTCTTATAAGATGGCAGGAAGGAGGACCGCTGATGCGGAATATGACGGACGAGCAGCTGATGGATCTGGTAAGGGACAAGTCCCGTGCGGCTCTGGAAGAATTGTATGACCGCTATGTGCGTCTCGTTTATTCGTTTGCCTTGAAGGCCTCGCAGAATGAACAGACGGCCAGGGAAATCGTTCAACTGGTCTTTACCCGATTGTGGTCTACGGAGAAAGGATACCATTCGCACAAAGGGCGGTTCGCCAGTTGGCTGCTTACGGTCACCCGCAACCTGACGATGGATTATATCCGGAAACAGAGAAATGCGTACAAGACCGTTCTAATCGATGAAGAGGATTGGGAGCGGATGCCATCCCGTTCTTCCAACCCGACAGGAAACGCAGAGCTGCGCAAAATGATCAGACGGCAAATAAGTGAGGCCTATCGCTGGCTGTCCGCCAGTCAAATCGAGTTGCTTCAGCAGTTGTACTGGGAAGGTTATTCGCTTGCGGAAATTGCACGGATGCAGGGTGAGCCGCTTGGTACGGTGAAGAGCCGGCTTCATCAAACGTTAAAAATATTGCGCAAACATCTGAAGATGGAATGGGAGGGGGGAAGATATGGATCACCGGAACGATGAATGTTCTCTGCTCATAGCCTATGTCGCCGGAGAATGTGGAGAGGAAGACCGGGTACGCTTTGAGCGGCATTTGCTGTACTGCCTTGCCTGCCGGCAAGAAGCGCGGGAGTTAAAGCAGGTCTGGACGGCATTGGCTTTGCAAGCAGAGGAAGAGGAAGTGCCGGCGGATTTGAAGACGCAGGTGATAAGTTCTCTATTTCCCGATGAGCAAACAGAGCCGAAACCGGAGCCGATCCCAGCCCTTGTCCCTGCCTTCCAACTCTCCCGTGTGGAGACTGCCCGCAGACGGAAAGAGGAGCGGCGCCGGGCGAGATGGAAATGGGAGCGTTATGCTCCGCGGTTCTATAAATCTGCCTCGGTCTTGCTAATTGGGGCGCTTCTGGTCTCCCTGAGCGGGAATGTCAAGATGCACGAGCAACTGACGGCTGTACGGGAGCCCTCCCGGCCTGCTGTTGTGGCGGCGCACCCGGTCCCCACGCAAGTAATCAAGATTTATAATCTGAAATCGACGGATGCCTCCATGGATACGGCCGAAGGCACAGTCTGGCTGTTGAGGCAGGGGGCGGAGGTAGAGATCGTCGGCAGCTTCGCAGGACTGGCGGCCAATCAGGCAGGGGACGCTTATCAGGTCTGGCTCATTCACGAAGGGGAGCGGCAGAGTGCCGGGACGTTCCAGGTGGATGCGCTGGGCCGTGGCGCGATTGCGTACCATATGGATAGTCCGGATTTGCCGTTCGATTCGATAGACATAACCTTGGAGCCGGACTCCCATGGATCGGTGCCGAGAGGCAAGACAGTGTTAGGTACTTAGCGGATTGCGGACTCTGCTGAATAGGAAGAACTAATAATAGAAACGAAAATTTTAGTTGATCAATCCGGATGCTTTGAATTACAATATCTGTTAATAAAGCTACCTTTAAAACCGGGTTATTCATTTGTGGAAATAGCTCCGTGAGGAGCTTTTCTTATTGCGCGTAAACTCTTAAAGGAGGTGAGACGGTGGTCCTCCTGATTGCTTACGCCCCCAAGTAAAAAATTCAATTACTTGGGGGGAGACCATTGTCCGTTTGGAAATTATTATCGGGGCATCATGTATTCAGGCGTTATTTGACCGCGCTGTTAATTTGGGATTTGACGAAGTGGATCTTGGCCGCCGTCATTCCGTTGTTTTTAAACGACCGATACGGTATAGGCAAAGAATTTGTCTCGGGAATGGTTATGGAGCTGCTTCCGGGAATAGTGCTCGGCCCGATCGTCGGGGTGTGGATTGATCGGTGGGGGGCCAAGCGGATGACAACGTTGGATGTGCTATCGTACAGCCTGCTCATTGCCATTCTGCCGTTTACACAGCAATTATGGCATGTTCAGTTCGCACTGCTGGCCATAGGTATTTCACAGACGATCGGCTCGCCGGCTTCCTTGACCCTGCGCGCATCGGTCATTCCTAAAGGGGAAGAAATCCAGGGCAATTCCTTGGTGCTGGGGATCGACAGGCTGTCTAAAATTGTCGGCCCGCTGCTTGGGAGCCTGATGATTATTATCCTCGATTATACGAAGGTCATGCTGATCTGTTCGGTAATGGGGCTGCTGTCGTTTGTGTTATTTAGTATGGTACATGTCCCGGAGAGAAGGAAAACGCAGAATTCCACACATCAAGGGACGGGATTCAATCGGGAGATGCTTCGTCTGCTGTTTAAAGACCGGCTCATCTTGGGCCTGGTGATCACGGCACTCGGTTACTCGCTTACTCTCGGAATATTGAAACTGTATCTGCTTACGACAGCGGGCAGTTATGGGAACGTGGAGCTGTATTGGGGGCTGTTGCTGGCCGCACAAGGCCTGGGTGCTTTGGTGGGAGCCATCGGATGCCATACCGTCATCTCCCGTTGTCGGAACAGATTTTCCATTACCGCTATCTATATGGTGTTCGGCCTGGGAGAAGCGGTTTTGCTGGCCGGGTTAAGCCTGCCTTTCGGGCTTGTCTGGTCCTTGTTCATCCTGATTGTGGCCGCTATATTCGAAATTATGGCTACGATCATCTATTTTTCGATTCTGCAATCCAGGATCGATCTGGGCATGCAGGGCAGATTTAACAGCATCACGCTGCCTATGCAGGACGCTTCCTATATGGCCGGTTTTTCGCTATTTGGTCTGCTGAATGGAGCGATGGCAGCGAATGGCTTGCTGTGGTTCGGCTTGAGTATCATCCTTCTGTGCCATCTGCCGTTTATGGCGGCATTTTTTAAACATAAGGAGGATGCCGGCGGAGGACTGCCCGAACCCAATTCGAATTCCGGCGGTTCCCGGCAGGCAGAGTCTTAATTGGTCAAGCAAGTCCGACATACCTCAGCTGATACTGGCTGCAGACGGGGGATTGAAAGCATGGGATTTAATAACGGGCAGCGGTAACGCTGCCCGTTGTATTCATCGCGGGTTATTAATATTCTATATGACGATTTCGCCTGATCCAATAGACCGCGATTAGGGGTAAGTTTACACGCCGACTCTTATCGGAGTAAGGACGGAATACTTTCGAAGGCATTCCTGTTAAAAAAAGTCCAAAGCTCTCGCTTTAATGCTTTTATCATACTCCGACGGGCTCATGCCGGTACATTTTTTAAAATGTCTGGAAAAATAATGGACGCTGCTGTATCCCAGCTTTTCCGCAATTTGAGTATAATTCATCGTTTCCTCGCGAATGTATTGCTTCGCTTTATCAATCTTCAGTTTGTTCTGGTATTCCGATAAGGTATAGCCCGTTTCCTTCTTGAACAATAATTTCAGGCGAGTGGCCCCGACATGGGCATGCCGGCATATTTCTTCCAGGGTCGGGTTTCCGGAGAGATGGTTTTCCATATAGCGTATAACGCTGTTTGCGATGGACGCCTCTGTTTTCTCTTTGGCTCCCGTGGAAAGTCGGGGCTCGCGGCTGAGCAAATTGTCGTTGCGGAACAACTGGATCAGCAGCCATTCCAAATAAATTTTGACCATCTGCTCTGAGCCGAATTCCGCCGGGCTTCTCTTGACCAGAAGCGCCGACTTATTCCCGTAAGAGCGGTCGAATGCGAGCCGTCCTTCATGAAGCAGGGAAGACAGTATCGCTCTTTCGCGATCTCCCAGATGAAAACATTTATCTTTAAAGTAATTCATCGCCGGGGAATGGCACTCGAAGCAGACAATCATGATGTTGGGCGCACTATGCCCGTTTCCTTTCAAGCTATGGATTTCGTTAGGGGTGTAGAATACCAGGTCCCCCTGCCTTAAATGAAGCGTATGCTTTCCCGCCGTAATCTCCGCCTCGCCTTTATCCATATATAAAAACTCCCAAAAATCATGCTTTTCTCCCGGAAAAAACGAGTTCTTGGGCAGTTCCGAATAATGGAAGGAAATAATTTGATTCACCGTGAATTCTTCCTTAAGGCGGAGTCTGACGTAGTGCATTCCAATCACCTCATCTACAGACATTACCTAATATTTTACATCAATTCTGCGGTTTGGAAAACGGTTTCCTCCGGGTGGATTCAATAAAGTCTATGCTGCAAAAATGCAAATAAATCGTCCGGAAAGTTAAAGATTTAGGCGGAGATTTGCTTTAGGATGATAGACAAATGGGACGATAGGGGGAACCGAATTGAGAAAAGTACGGACAGCCGTCGTCGGGCTGAATATGGGCTTGCAGCATGCTTATGCTTATCATGCGGCAGAACAAGCCGAACTGACTTGGGTGATCGATTTGGAGGAAGAGAAGGCGGCCCGTGTCGCCAAGGAGCTGGGCTGCCGCTATACGACGGATTGGTCTGCGATTATCGATGATATTGATGCAGTCAGCCTATGCACGCCTCATCATTTACATGCCCCTCAAGCATTGCAGGCCATGGCCGCAGGCAAGCATGTGCTGCTGGAGAAGCCGTTAGCTACGACGAAAGCGGATTCGCTCCGCATCATCCATGCAGCGGAAGAGCACAATGTGGTTTTTATGATGGCTTACATAGTCCGATATTTGCCGATTGTTCGCAGGCTTAAAGAAATCGTGGAGAAGAAGGAATTCGGAGAAGTATTCAGCGCGCAGTGCTGGATACAGGCCTACCTGCCCCCGGCGCCGGGAACCTGGATCTCGCGCAGAGAGACGTTAGGCGGAGGGGTTCTGTTCAGCCATGGGTGTCATTATGTCGACCTGCTCATATGGCTGCTCGGCCATCCGACCATCTCGGCGGCGGTTGGAACGAACCTCGGAACCGAATGGATGGAGGGGGAGGGGACTGCCCACAGCATTATGAAATTTGAAAGCGGCGCTGTCGCCCATCTGGTTACAAGCTGGGGGATGAAATACAAGGAATCTCCGGCCCTGCTTCACCTTCATACTCCCGATGCGCTGATCGCGTTTGACATGAGAACCATAGATGTTATCGATAAGCAGGGAAAAAGGACCGTATTTGGCCCTGTAGATAAAATACCGGAGGACAGGGGAACGAACGCCGTTTTTCAGGTTGAGCATTTTTTGGACTGTATCATTAATGGCAAAACACCGGAAACGGATGGATGGGAATCCTTGAAGTCCCACCAGGCGATTTGGGACATGTATTCTTTCGAAGAAAACCATAGCCAATAACCCAGGATGAGGTGAATTAAATGATTAAAGCTGGCATTATCGGATGCGGCTTGATGGGAACGCTTCATGCACGGACATTAAGCGGTATGCCCGGGGTGAAGGTGACGGCGGTGCATAACCGGACTAGGGAGAAAGCGGACAGCTTGGCCCAGGAAATTGGTGCATCGGTCTATGATAGAGCCGAAGATCTGCTGGAGCAGGATTTGGATGCGGTATGGGTGGCGACTCCGGATCATCTTCATGCGGAGCTGGCCAAGGCCGTACTTGAATCCGGCAAGCATTTATTTCTGGAGAAGGCGTTGGCCACTTCCTTGGAGGACGGAATGGACATCGTAGAGGCCGGCAAGAAGCACCCGGAGCTGAAGACGATGGTCGGGTACCCTCTGCGCTTCGATCCGGCCTACCGCAAGCTGAAGGAAGCGTTGATGCGTCCGGAGGCGGGAAAGACTCTGCAAGCCTGGTCCATGAGAACGCATTACCTGGACCCCGGCATGAAGGTATATGATAAATACCGCGACCACTATTATGAAACTCCCGATTGGTATTTTAACGAAGCGGAGGCGAAAGGCCCGATCTATTCGCACGGTTCCCACGATTACGATTTGCTTCAATGGATGTGTGGAGAGGTGGAGAGCGTATTTTCCTATGGCGGGACCTATTTGCTGCCACCGGGCAGCGTCGCTGACGGGTTTACGGTAGCCATCCGCTTCCGGAATGGCGGAATAGCCAGTGTCAGCACCCCTTGGATCACACGAGTGGAGTATGATATAACCGGCGTCGCCGCAGAAGGCTTGACTGTTCTGAATAATAACGGGGAAGTAAGGATTCAGGCGGCCGACGGTCCGGAGGAACGAATAACCTTCACCGGAAATGATATGTGGGAACGGATGAACGGGCATTTCATCGACTGTATCCGGGAAGATAGAAGCCCTATGATCTCTTTGGAGGACGGCTTGCGGGCGATTGCCGTTTCGGAGGCGGCCTACAGGTCTCTTAAAGAAAGACGCGAAGTATATGTGGAGCCAATCGCTTAAGGGACAACCCGGTAACGGGATGTCCTCTCCATCCCTCGAAGATCGAAGGCGTTTGTTTGTTGGGTACCCAAATTATGGGAAAAATCAAACGGAAGGAATGGAGCAAAGATGGTGAAGCTGGCCTGTATGACGCTGCCTTATCGGAATGAATCATTGGAGAGAGCATTGGAAGGAATTTCTCGGGCAGGGTATCGATACGTGTCGCTAGGTCTGCCTCATGAAGGAATAGAGGTGCCCGAAGAGGACGATTCAACGGCTCTCGGCAGGCTGGTCACTCTTTGCGAACGGTACGGGTTGGAGCCGGTATGTCTTGTCGGAACCAATCAGTTGGCGCCGGGACAGCCTATCGAACGAGCGCGCCGCCGCTTTGAGGCCGCCAAGGTGTTGGGCGTGAAGGAAATCTTATCCTTGGGTACATGGGGCTACCATCAGTTCCCGGATAGTCCCCTGCCGGAGGAAGAATTAACAAGGACGAACAACCGCTTCGTTACCCGATTTCGGGAAATCGCGGAATGGGCTGAACGTTACGGGATAACGGTGACATTAAAGCCGCATACAGGGAATACGGCGACGGCGGTACATTTGAAGCAGACGTTGGAGGCCATAGGCTCCGACTTCGTGCAGGCCTGCTATGATCCCGGCAATGTCCATTATTATGAAGGAATCCGTTCCGAGGAGGATATGCCGATCATCATTGAACGCCTCTATTCCTTCATTGCCAAGGATCACCGGGGGGCGAGAGCGAACGCCGATTTTCCGGTCCCCGGTGAAGGAGACGTCCGCTTCACGGATTTGTTCCGCCAAATGAAAGAAGCCGGATTTACCGGATCCGTACAGGTGGAAAGAGCGGATGGGGCTCATCCCGGCCCTTGGTCCCCGGTGGAGCTCGATGAGCAGATCCGAAAGGCGAGAACAAGCCTGGAATCTATGCTGAAGGAAGCCGGCTGGTCCGAAGTCTTATAGCCGCGGCGCGCAACCTGAACCTTTGTCAGGGCATGATGCCTTGCGAAGGTTCATTTTTTTTATTCCAAAAGCAGCCTTAAGGTGCTGCCCCATCCGGTTTGCGATTTTCAGCACCGCTCAGCACCGGGGACTTTATGGGCAGCCCGGTCGCCCGCCGGATTGTGTAAAAAGACAATCAAAACTGCAGTTCTTTTTGGGAAAAAGCCGCGCGATACCTTATTCTAAAGCGATAATGCAGGTCTTTTCAGCGATTTTTGCGAAATGGCTCCATTCTGGCAAAAAGACCTGCACATTTGAGCGTCTTTCGCTCTTTTTTGGGAAATGGGGCGGATTCTAATGCACTTTTGGAGCGACCAAGCCTAGGTCGAGTGAGGTAGCAGGTGTGAACCCTGCTTGGAAAGACGCCAACCACGTCGCCAATAACGAGTCTTGGAGCGGGCATGGTAACATGTACGTTTAAGCGTAGACAGATAGGATGTAGGCCTGAA
>NZ_VEGP01000040.1 GCF_007679495.1 Paenibacillus sp. 32O-W
CCGAAATTAACAAGTCGCCTCAGAAGGTAATTGATCGCCTTTGTATCCAACTCTAAATCTTAAGTGCCATTTATATAATTTTAGAATAAAATCATTTAGTTTTTTTGAATTATCGTTAGTGGATTCGTAATTCTTTCCGCCAACGATACGTTTGATTTCCGTCTTTCAAATCAAAAAAATACAAATACCCGACGCCTTTACTATCTGTTTCTCGAACCTCAATGCTCTTGATCCGGGAAACAATATCTTGGATTGTTTTCGATTCAGTAACGGAAAACTTGTTTCCATCACTGAATTGTACATCGATTTCATTTACATTTGAAAAATCACTTTTTAACACGTCGGTTAAACTCATAACCTTCCCCTTCGTCTCATCGTTGTTTGTGCCGTCGCACCCAACAACGAACAATGCGATCAGTACAAGCAACATACTCATATATATAGGAATCCTTGCTTTAAGCAAACCCGCCACCCCTTACCTTCAAGACGATGTTTTCCATCAAATAGTTGCATACTAAAGAAAGGGGGCCTTAAGGCTCCCCCCTCATTTAGTGTCGATCACTCCAGAGAAATTGACGACTAATCGATTGGTGAATGGAACATAATACTTTTATTCCATCCAGATTCTAGACGGAAATAAGTAACTATGGTTCAGGAGATGATGATAAATGGAGAACAGCCAAAAAGTAGCAGTCATTACGGGTGCAGGGCAAGGAATCGGGAAAGGTATTGCAAAACGTTTGGCAAATGATGGTTTCACAATCGTCTTAAGCGATATGAACGAAGAAGTGCTTAACGCTACAGTCAATGAATTTAAAGAACAGAATATCAATGTAGCTTCATTCGTTGGCGATGTTTCCAAGCAGCAAGATCAAAAAACATTAGTCAAAACAGCAGTCGATCACTTTGGAAGAGTCGATGTTTTTGTCAATAATGCGGGAATTGACCAGGTATCGCCGCTAACGGATGTCGAGCCGGCCAAGCTGGAAAAGCTTTTTCAAGTTAACGTATTCGGTGTATTATACGGCATTCAAGCGGCGGCCGAACAAATGAAGAAACAAGAAACCGGCGGGAAAATAATCAACGCCTGCAGCATTGCAGGACACCGGGGCTTTGCCATGCTCGGGATCTATTCGGCTTCCAAATTCGCTGTTCGTGCACTGACGCAGGTGGCTGCGCAGGAGCTTGCCAAAGATAAAATCACTGTCAACGCCTATTGTCCCGGAATTGTCGGAACAGGCATGTGGGATCGCATTGATGCGGCGATGGTCGGATACATGGGGCTACAAAAAGGAGAAGCCTTCAAAAAGTTTGCAGAAGATATTGCATTAGGCCGCACTCAAGAGCCGGAAGATGTGGCGAACTTCGTTTCCTATCTAGCCTCCCCGGACTCTGATTACATGACCGGACAATCGGTGATGATTGACGGCGGCATAGTATACAATTAGCGAAATGCCGACTCTGCGGCTCAAAATCCTTGAATACTATAGACCGAGGGAGCCCTCGGTTTTTTCGCATGTCGGCTTACCGTTCATAAGCGACGCCTTGCTATCTCTTCGGCATCCGGCTTCCGAATTGGCTTGCCCAGTTTTCCAAGAAGGGCGATAAGCCCGTATAAGAAAAAAGTCAACAAAATTTCCGTTAGTAATCATTCCCGATCTCTATTCCATCGATCCATTGGTCAATCGTTGAATGATCACTCCAAAAACGGAATCAGCACGAGCTCCTGAAGGATCTTAACGGATAATTGGAAGCGTTCCCTTATGCCGATACTTATTTACCAATCCGTCTATTTTCATTATTCTGCCGGTGCCTTTGCAAGCGGAACGGCACGTCTAAATGGATTTCATACAGCTAGTTTTGCTTGTCTAGGGCAAGCAATTAACATTAAATGGAAAACTCCATCTATTTCGTATAAAAAGAAGAATATCAGCAAAAATACTCCGTTTTAAATGTAGTTTCTCCACGGCCCCCTAATGAAACTGGAGTCCTACCCTACAATATATTATTGTATTTCTTAGGGAGGCGACCAGTATGAGACGATCCAATAAATTGTATGAAGAAGTTCGACTTGATGTCGTCCGACAAGCTTTATCTGGTATTAAGGTGGGGGTGCTCGCCAGAAAGTATGATCTTCATCCGGAAACAATCCGTAGCTGGATTCGAACTTACCGGGATCAAATCGATGTTCAGGAGATCCCCCCTGCTGATCAGCAACTTCAAGAACTCAAGCGACTCCAAGAGATCGAAGAAAAGTATGAAAAGGCAAAAAAAGTTCTTGGGGAAAAGGAGCTCGAGATTGAAATTTTACGTGACTGCTAAAAAAGAAGAACCCCGCTTACATGAAAAATTTGAAATAGCCGACCAATTCATTAAGCGGGGAGAGGCAGCAACACATGTCTTGCAAATCCTTGGTCTGGCGAAATCCACCTATTACGATCGATTCAAACGAGAAGCTCAAGCAAAACCATCTACAGCAAGCCGCAGAGGTCGTTCCTATCCCGGATATTCCCTTACGACGGATGGACGGAAAGTGAGCGACGAACAGATTAAAGAATGGCTGCTTGAGCTTGTCGAAGGCGAGGAACATGTATATGGCTACAAGTTACTCGCCCGATGCCTTCGAAAGCAAAAGAAACTGGTCCTCAATAAGAAAAAGTCGCATCGGTTATGCAGTGAGCTTGGCATTCTTCAAAAACAACGAAAACGAAAATCGAAGCACCCACGAAGATTGCCCAAAAACCGCATCGTGACAGGACCTAAACAACTGTGGCAGATGGATATCAAGTATGGCTATATAGCTGGCCAAGACCGATTCTTTTTCATATGCGATATTATTGACGTATTTGATCGTGTCATCGTTGGTTACTATAGAGGACCGGTATGTGAAGCCAAACACGTCTGTCAGACCTTAGTACGGGCTCTTGAAAGCCGGATCAAGCCTGGAGATCCTCGGCCGGTAATCCGAACGGATAACGGGCCACAATTCGTAAGTGCGTTGTTTGGAGACACTTGTGAAAGCTGGCAATTAGTCCATGAACGGATTCCACCGAAGACACCGAATATGAATGCTTATATTGAATCGTTCCACAGTTTGTTGGAGCGAGATCTGTTGGCGAAAGAAGACTTCATGACCTTTGAAGAAGCCTATGCAGCCATCGACCGCTACATGGAGTTTTACAATCATCGGAGGATGCATGGTAGTTTGGGGTATATGTCTCCGATCCAGTTTTCCAACTGGGTGATGCAGTGTGATAACCATTCCAAATACAATATCGCCTTATGATCCGAGTTTATATACCGGCAGTGACTCCAAAGACTTTACATGGAGGGGCAGGCATGATAGGCTGGCTGCCTTGCGAATCTATCTTCAACTTCGCCCCATCGCAAATAAGCATGCCTGCAGAGGCTCCATGTCAAGTCGGCACCTTAGAATCGGTAGAATACGCAAACTTACGAAAAACCTCCAAAAAGAGAGGAATTGTATACATGGTTATTTTTTTATGGTGCGGACTCCGGAATTAGGGGGCCTAGCGGGTTTTGCAGCTATATAATTGGAATTAAAGGTTTTAGCAACTTTTGTCTAATTCTTATAGGTAATAAAAATTACCTGTTTGGATGCCGACAGAGTATGAAAACCACTCAAAAAGACCTTGATGATCCAGCAATACAAGAAGTAAAGGCTCGTATGCACGGTTTAAGGGATTTACGAATGTTTAAACGATATCAGTCTATTTTGATTGCACTTAAAGGGCCGAACCTATGTGGAAATCGCAGACTCTTAGGATGTGCCGAGCAAACGATTTACAATTATATGCGGACCTATCGAGCTAATGGATTAGAAGGCTTGGTTCCTGGACATTCCCATCGTTAGTGGCAGTATTGACATCTTTTCTATCTACTAGACATCAGAGCCATCAGCTATAGCGAGGAAGCCGAATTTTGTAGGGGGATGATACTTACATGGTTGCGTTGATATTGATAGGAATAGGTCTCGCTCTCATATACGGCGTCGTTGGGATAATTACGAGAAGGCTCCGCAAGGGAGCATAAGTGTCTACGGAAAGGTATTCGGAGCCGACGGGATCAATCCGAATAAAGTTTCGGTTGTCAAAGTCGATCCACAGAACAAAATCACACAATAAACGGACAAGCAACGATCCCTGTTGAGCGTGTTACGAATGTAAGGGTCCTTAAACGAAACCATATACGCAAGAGGAGGATATAGAGTAAATCGTCTTTATGGGGAGCTATGTATCTCTTTTAAAAATAAAGATGGCAAGGAATCGCTTATTTCATGCCTTACTCAGAAGAAAAATCAGACTATGCTAATTCATCAATACGAAAATATGAAGATAGCGATTGAGTGTCGGACTCGGTATTGAGGAGAAAATAATCGAGACTCCCAAAGAACCTTATGAGTTATGAATTTTACAAAATGGACAACATGTAAAGTTCGCAAAACCCGCTTAAACAGCTCATGCGGCTCGTTAATCGGGTTTGTTCTATTCTAGCGTGTTTACGATTTATTAGTGGGCAAAACCCCGATAGCACAGACGTATCAAGGCATCTGAACATCGGAAATGTATTACCTACCGAGTCGATACTGATCTAGACCAAGTGCTTCCATGAGCTTCTTGGCCTCGGGACATAATTTGCTTAGCGAGAAGGACTCCCTATCTTTCTTTGAATCGCCTTTCTTTGGATAGACCATGATGACTTGCTTAATGTCGCCTAACAAATCGAGCATGCGATTCACACTAAGATCGAATCCGTGATCATGCAACTCGCGGTTAAGCAGAGAGCACAATCGCAGAGCCAGTATACAGTAAAAGGCATGGACTTTGATTTTTTGATCCGTCCAGTGATAGATTGGGCGAAAGCCCAGATGATCCGTGTTCTTCATTTGTTTGAAAGCTTCTTCAATGTGATACTGAGAACGATACGCCGAAATGATCTTTTCATCGGGCCAATCGTGGTTGTCCGTGTATAGCACGGTCTTTCCCAATTGGCGTTCCCGCAGGGATTCAAGGCGAGCCATTTGAAACGAGAATTCCAACCTGATCGCCGTTTCCGTTTTTGATACCAGCACGTCAAACAGTTCCTTCATAAACTCTTTTTTCATAATCTGATCCACTTGACGCTGCACGGATTCGAGCGTCGGCTTGCGTCCCTTTTTGATAGTGCCGTTTTCTCGTGCTTGCAAAGCGTTTTGAAGATCGCGCAGTTTGGCCGCGCATTGTTCGATGTTTTTTCCGATACCTTGAAGCTGACCGGCCTCGAGTTCCGGATTGTTCACGACAAGCACCGTCATGTCCTGATCGTATACATCATACGTGGTTCGATAGGCCGTAACCCCTTTATATTTCGTTCCGGTCATGGGCACAAATTGTTTTTTGCTGACTTCGAGTAGCGATTTGCAATGGGAAAGCTTGAGAGAGCCGACGACGTGAAACTTCATCTCGCCGGACTGGAGTTTCTTCATATGATCAGATGAATTGTTTCCCTTGTCAAATACGAGCGTAGGCGAGAGAGGTGTCTCGCAAATGGTTTGACAACGCTGCTTCAATCGCTCGATGACCGAACGAAACTGCTTGGTGTCCGGATCGTTTCCGGCATACGTTTCGTGAAACAGCGGCACGCTGAAGTCGGGAGATACTATCATGGCGAGCCCGACAATTTTCAGATCGGAACGTTTTTCCTTGCTAATGGCCGCGTTGTGGTAATGTGCTTGATGAATTTGTATCGACATACGTAAAAAAATTCGTCGTGTCGTAGATCAGACAATCGAGACTGAGTCCGTATTGCTGAACGATCTTACGCGTAAAGTCATCCTCGAATTGTCGAATGGCCTCCTCGGAAAGGGAGTTCATATTGTCCCGGAAGCGCTGGCTGAACAGCATTGATGATTTTGCCGGGATGACGCGGTCCAGGCGGTTTTCGAAAACCATTTGGCGATCTGATGCTTGCTGGTTAGCTCGACCGCCCGGTTAATGGCAGTAATAAGCATGTAGTCACCGATGCTGAGACCTTGATTTCGTTTCGGTTAGGCGGTGTTGATCAGGTCTACAACTCCGAGTCACTTGGCCAAATCGTACAGCGCCATGACCGCGCCGAATTCGAGGACAATACTGAATTTGGGCTGATCGAGTTCAGCGGTGCCTTCCATCGCCGCGGCAATCTGTTCGGCACGTCCCA
Organism: Paenibacillus sp. 32O-W; assembly: GCF_007679495.1. Taxonomy (GTDB): domain Bacteria; phylum Bacillota; class Bacilli; order Paenibacillales; family NBRC-103111; genus Paenibacillus_L; species Paenibacillus_L residui. The sequence continues at coordinate 6,199 of NZ_VEGP01000040.1, forward strand.
AATATTTTTGACGCACAATACGAGGTTTGCCATTTACGCGTGCGGATTTAACGATACACTTGGTTTTTCTTTTTGATGATGGAAGCCAAGGCGCACCTCCGAAGTAAGGGTAGGGTAATATAAAACTTCGACAATGTGAGGTGAAATTCCTTCATCTTCGGAATATCCAGTAAAAATAATATTTTTTATTTCTATAACGGACCAAAAAACGGCCGGAAACAGGATATTAGGTAGGGTAATACATTTCTGTTCCAGAGAATATAAAAAAAACCAGCCCCTCCATTCAGACAGAGCAAGGCTGGATTGAATTTACTGCTAAAAATGTTGCTGATTTTGCTGGTAATTTTGTTGATAACTCGTAAACTCACGCTAGGGCACTATTCTAAATTAATGTAGATTACATTTTGAAATTAATGTCTTGAATAGCGGTGGATCGTGACCACGGCAAAGCTTCCCGAATGGGATGATGCCGATGGTGGCACATTGTGGCGCTACTGGACGTGCTTCGATGGATCGCCACGGTACTAAGTATTGTGCTTGGGTTCCGGAAGCTTTATCGTTGGTTGCGTCGTAAGTTTCGAAACAAGCGAAAACCCACCGCAAAACAAGTTGACGGCCAAAACGGTGGATTTCGCTGAACAAAAATTTTGTTTTAGCGCGCCGTGGGTGTCCACAGCATTTCGGAGCCTAAATGCTTGGCTGCAACCACACTATTTCGTTTTGAAAACCGAATGTTTTTCGTGACTTGGTCGATAATAAAAGCTTCATTTCCGAATGATGGAGGATACCGCAGGCTTTAACTTTCGTAAGTCAGCAAATTAATTTTTAAAAGTTTCTCCACCACTTTGGATTCTAAACTTACCAATTACTGTTTCCCCGTCGCTTTCATAAAGAGGAATATAGCGAATATTTCCTGCCAATTGTTTTGCCTTGGTCCTGGCAACTGCTTCCTCAGGGGACTTTGGCATGTCTTCTTCTAAGTCTTTTTTCAGCACGTATCCAATATTTCCATCAATTCCAATTGCCTCTATCAAATCTGGTTCTTCATCAGAAGATTTTACATTAGCTGCGGATCCATATGTCTGCCCTTTGTTATTCTTTGGAAACACAGGTTTAGTGATGTTAGAATCAGCAGATGTGGGTTGAATCGCCAATGATCCTACGGCAATTCCAACAACAAAAACGAAACAAGTGACCATCACTCTCATTAATAACGAAATGTTTTTCATGTAATTTCCTCCAATTTATTGATATTGATAAAAACAACTATATCAATAAGGCAAGAATGGGGTGTCATAAGAGTCATAAGTGTTATAAGATGTACCATTCCAAGCTGCACTTACCCCATTGGCTTTGTAAGATCCGGATCCGCAGGCACCTCCTGTACTGATCCCCATTCCGTATATTGGATTCCCGTTGTACGACATGCCAGTAGACGTACATAAACTTGTATTCTTATACAGTCTAGCATTCACGCCGATATACCCTGCAGGCACCTCATAAGCAGATTCAGCATATAAAACAGCCGTCACGTAATTGTCAGCTTCAGCATGTATTGTAGCTTGATTAAAATAATGATATCCATTTACTGAATAACTTTTCTTTATGCTAGTAGCAGAAGAAGCCATTACTATGGATGATAGTGTACCCATTATGACTCCAACTATAAAAATCATAACCATAAATCTAATTTGCTTGTTGATTACCATAAATATTCCTCCCGCGTAATAGTTACCTAATTTTTACAAATTGACGGAATTTTACAAATCAACATCTTTCGCAGTTCATGTTTATTATAACTGTTTCAGTGTCTAACCACATAAGCAAAATTGTATATGTTTTTTATAGGTGAAAAACTTACTTATTCCCTCCCTTCTTTAATTTTTTCTCAACATGCTCTCGAAGTGAAAATTACTTTTCTCCAAAAAGGCCTTACTAAAAAAGATTAGAGAAAAAATCAATTCTACTTAATTGGTAACTTGGTAGTGGGACGAGTTGGCTGACCAATTTACCATATATTACAATATATGCTTTATATTGTACATAGCGAATTACGTCTAATTTTGTCGTTTTAAAACAATGTTGCGGAATGAATGCAATTAGAATAGGTAATCTTATCTGCTAATAGTAATCGTTATCCAACATATGAGTTTTCCATTTACTTTAATCACTTTCCACCATTCGCTTGAATTACCTACATAAAACACTAGCATTGCAGTAAATAAATTTCGGATTTGTCAAGTAGTATATATGAAATCAGGCGAAGTAAATTCTGACAAAAATGTAATATTTAGGTCGATTTTGCCCATAAAAAACCTTATACTTAGGGTAACAGACAGTCCTGTCCAAATCCTAAACATAAGGAGATCATAAGATCATATGGACAAGGATACTACAAAATCCACTTTTATGGAATACCTTTTGCCGCTATATTAGTCAAGTCCCTTCGCACCTTTCGCTTCAATCTACCTGCACAAAATACAGTTAGACGCTTCCTCCTCCCAGGCCAAAAATGACAACTAGGCGGGAATACGATTATCCCCCCATGCTGCTGCGCCACCAAATCCGATCCATGCAATAAGTCCCCTCGGGGGCTAAATCCACTTAGATTTCTACAACTCTCCAAACGAAATCAACTGCATGTGCAACAAATACTACATTCCGGCGTCTAATGTTAGAGGAAAAGTTTACTAGATTAAATGAAAACAGGAGGAAGCCAGCAGGATGGGAGGAAGGAACCGGTTCGTTTGGATAATGGTCGCAGTTATGCTTCTTGCATGGGTAACACCGGCCGCTGAAGCCGCCGCAGCTTCCGGCGCTGCCCGGGAAATCGAAATAGTATTGGACGGTAAAAGACTGGAGAGCGACGTCTCTCCCTACATCGTCCCCGAAGTGTACGTAACGATGGTGCCGTTGCGCCTTATAAGCGAAGCATTGGGCGCAGAGGTAAGCTGGAATCAGCAGGAGCGGCAAGCAACGATCAGAGGAGGAGACGGCAAGCTGATTATTATGAAGCAAGGATTGTCGAATGCTATAGTCAATGGGCAAAGCGCAGCGCTTGATGCTCCCGTCGCAAACAAATCCGGTTATACGATGGTGCCGATTCGCTTTATCGCGGAGCAGCTCGGCCTGAAGGTCGGCTGGAACCAGCAGGATCAGCGTATTACATTGACTACGGGCGATAATGAAGCGCCTGTCCCCGCTGCCGGGGCCGGAGAGGGCTTACCGGGATCAGAGAAGGCAGCCCCGGACAGCGATGGCAAGGGCGAGAAGAGCGAGCTGCGCGGAGTATGGATATCAACCGTCTATAATCTCGACTGGCCGTCGCAAGCCTCTTACGGCAAGTCTGTTCAGCAGATGGAGGAATTCCGCGAGCTGCTCGACGAGCTGCAGGAGTTAGGGATGAACGCGGTATTCGTGCAGGTTCGTCCTGCCGCAGACGCCTTGTATCCATCGCAGCTTGTCCCCTGGTCCAAATATTTGACGGGCACTCAAGGTCTTGCCCCCGATTATGATCCGCTATCCTTCATGATAGAGGAAACCCACAAGCGGAATATGGAGTTTCATGCCTGGTTCAATCCGTTCCGCGCCGCCGTTGACACCAACACCGAGCAGCTTGCCTCCAGCCATATTGTGAAGCAGCAGCCGGACTGGATCGTCAATGCCGGCGGCAAGCTGTACATCAATCCGGGCATTCCGCAAGCGCGCCAACACATTATCGACGCGATCATGGAAGTGGTAAACCATTATAATATTGACGGGGTCCATCTGGATGATTATTTTTATCCGTCCAATACAGAATTTGCGGATGACCAGACTTTCCTGACATATAATCCGGACAAAATCGCCTCGAAGGCCGACTGGAGACGCAGCAATATCAATGCATTTGTGCGTGATCTCGGACAAGCGATCGACAGCGCCAAGCCTCAGGTCCGCTTTGGAATCAGCCCGTTCGGCGTATGGCGCAACCAGTCGACGGACAAGACCGGTTCGGATACGAAGGCCTCGCTGACGGCATATGACAGTATGTATGCCGATGTTCGCACCTGGATCAAGGAAGGATGGATCGACTATATCAATCCGCAGCTGTACTGGAGCCTTTCCTTTCCGGCCGCCAGATATGACAAGCTGGTGGATTGGTGGGTGCAAGAGGTGAAGGGAACCGGAGTGGACCTGTACATCGGCCATTCTCCGTATAAGCTGGGGACGAAGGAAGCCGGCTGGCAGAGTGCGCAGGAAATTATTAATCAGTTGGAATACAACAAGCGCTATTCCGAGATTAAAGGGGATATCTTCTTCAGCGCGAAGGATCTTCGCAGAAATCCTCTGGGCATTAAAGAAGCGCTCCGCTCTTATTATCCTTAATCATTTTATCCATGGCAGCGCCCGCTGCCGGACTGTATAACCCACGGTCCGGTCAACGGGCGCTTTCTTTAAAAATCCCGGGAACTATCTTCCTTCAGAGCGTGTTGAGGGGGCATTGCCGCGCCCGTACGCGTCCTCGTAATCGGAAATGGCCAGCTTGCCGAGCATGGAAAGCACAGCATCCTCCATAGGCGGGTTATGCAAGCCAAATCGTACATCGCGGTACAACCGCTGCAGCGGATGGTCCAATGCAAGACTATGTGCGCCTGCGATGCGCATCGCTTTATCAACGACAGACATGGCCGTCTGAACGGCGGTCACTTTCACCGCATTCAGCTCTGCATTTAACCGCTCAGGCGGCAGCACCTGCCGATCCCATCTTGCCGCCACACTATACAGAAAATGTCTGGCTGCATGCAGCTCCAGTTCGATTTGGCCAAGCTGCTGAACGATATTCGGCAAATGGATAATCGGAGCGGGCAAGGAATTGGGATGATAGCTGTAAGCAAATTTGATCGCTTCCTTCCTGGCGGCAAGCGCAATGCCAAGGTAGCATGCAGGTATATGAAGCAAATATGGCGTTGCCGCCGAGGCTGATTTCTTGGGAAGCAGACAGGCCAGTGCAGACTCGGGCAATACAACGTCCTCCAGCACCAGATCATGGCTGGCTGTTCCGCGCATGCCTAGCGTATGCCAGGTTTCTTCGATGCGAAGACCTGCCGTATTTCGCGGAATGAGGAATTCGGCCGTGTCCTCTTCAACACTCGCCGTAACAATAAAATGATCCAGCACAGGAGAAAGAGTAGTGAACGTTTTTCTGCCATTTAACACATAAGAACCGTCCTGCCGCCGTTTGGCGGTTGTCAGCGGCTTGCCTCCGCGTGTCGGGCTCCCTGAAGCCTTCTCGGTCGCTGCGCGATTCACCAAGTGCTGATCTTTGACGATCTTCTCATTCAAATCGGTCAACGCAGCCTCCGTCCACTGCTTCTTATGATTCAGATCATAAACAACCCCCAAATGCCAGCCGACGCCTAAAGCAATCGAGGCATCCCCCTGCGCCAGCCGCTCCTGATACAGGACAAACTCATACAAGGAGATGCCTTCTCCCCCTTCGTCAGCCGGTACAGTATACGAGAAATAACCAAGCCTGCGCAGCGCCTCGATATGCGCATAGGCAAAATCATGCTCGGCATCCACACGGTGGGCTTCCTCTGCAAAGCCGTCCGCAAGCTCGCCGATTGCCTTCAAGCGCCGTTCTTGTTCCGCGCTCAACACAAACATATTGTCTAATCGGTCCATAGTCTGATGTCCTCAACTTTACTGCATTTTATATTAAGAGTTCCGCATAATGCGGTCCAAAATTTGTCTCTCCCACTTCCCAACCTGAGAGTCCGTTCTGGAGCGGGGACGCGGCAGATCAATGTCCATGTCAAGAGCAATATCTCCATCCTCAAGCAATAGAATGCGATCGGATAAAGTAATGGCCTCATTGACATCATGGGTAACCAATAGAGCGGTAAACCGCTGCTCCAGCCACAGCCGTTCGATGAGCTGCTGCATTTCAAGCCGGGTAAGAGCATCCAGCGCGCCAAGCGGCTCATCGAGCAGCAGCATCCGGGGATTGCGCACCAATGCGCGTGCCAGGGCGACCCGCTGCTTTTGGCCGCCCGACAGCGTAGAAGGCCACTGCTCTGCTTTATTCTCTAATCCTACCTGCTGCAGAAAATGGAGTGCTTTAGGTCTCCATTCGCCCTGCAGACCGATTCCTACGTTATCTATCACACTTTTCCACGGCAGCAGACGCGAATCCTGAAACATCATCGTCGTGCTGCCGCTAATGCCATTAAGCGCTTCTCCATCCAGCAGAATATCGCCTTCCGACGGCGCATCCAGCCCGGAAATCAGCTTTAGCAGCGTGCTTTTTCCGCTTCCGCTTTTTCCAATGATACTGGTGAATTGCCCGGGATATAAAGTGATGTCAAGCCTTTTGAGCACGTCATGCTGCTGGAATGACTTGGTTACGGCCTTAATTTGAATAAGCACCCCGTTTTTTCCTTCCGGGATAACCGCAGAACGGGTCATAGAGAAACTCCTTTCCCACCAATGTTTACGGATGATAAGTCTGGTTCCATTTAAGCAGCCCTTTTTCCAGCCATTTGGCCAGCAAATCTGCGATTTTACCAAAGCATGCGTATATAATGATGCTCAGTATGATAATGTCTGCCTGCATAAACTCTCTGGCATTCATCGCCAAATAGCCAATGCCGGAATTGGTCGCAATGGTCTCTGCCACAATGAGCGTGAGCCACATCACACCGAGCGCATAGCGCAGGCCGACAAAAATGGAAGGCAGCGCGCCAGGCAGCAGAATGTGCCTGAAAATTTCCCGGCGCTTCAAGCCGTATACTTTGCCCATTTCCACCAAATCATTGCTGACGTTCCTTATCCCGTGATAAGTGTTAACATAAACCGGAAACATAACGCCAAGCGCCACCAGAAAGATTTTCGAAGACTCTCCGATTCCGATCCATATAATAACTAGCGGGACTAAAGCAAGATGCGGTATGTTCCGCACCATCTGGATAGTTGTATCGAACAAGCGATAGGATAAATGAAAGCTGGCGTTCAGTATCCCCATCGCCAATCCTATTCCTCCCCCGATCAGCAGACCAATCAGGGCGCGCTGCAGACTGATCAGCATATGCTCCGCCAATACTCCATTGGCAATCATTTTCCAGCCGGTTTCAGCAATCGTAACAGGAGTGGGGAAAATTTTCGCGGATACAATTTCCATAGAGGCCGTCCACTGCCATATAACGATAATCAGAAGAGGAAGGAGCCATGGCAGCATAAAATTAACGATCGTACGCTTCTTCATCATTTCAAATCCGGCACCCATTCTTTCCCGACAGGCATATAGGAACTTACATCAATGGAATGTTCGATCAAACCGATTTTGTGAAATGTATCTGCCAACTGCTGCTGCGGAGCAATAATTTCCTTCTTAATGGCTTCTACGCCATAGGTTCTGCGCCCTACCATTTTAGCCAGGCTTTCCTCGTCTATGCCGAGCTCCCCGGCAAGCATTTTCACAACCTCGCCTTTATTTTCATTGGCCCACTGGTCGGAGACATCGGTTTCCTCAAGAATCGCCTTGACGATTTCCGGATGCGCTTCTGCAAACTCTTTGGTCGCATAATAGAAGGTCCGGTTTGGCGAATAATGGCTTCCATCCGTAAGCGTTACAGGCTGCAAATCCATTTGCACCGTGGCAAAAAACGGATCCCAGGAGCCCAGCGCATCCACCTGCTTCGTTTCAAACAGCGCTCTGCCCTCCGATGCATCCTTAACATACACATATTCAACATCATCATATTGAAGCCCCGAGCTTTCCAAGGCAAGCACAGTCAAATAATGATGATTGCCGCCCTTTACAACGGCAACCTTCTTCCCCTTCAGATCGCCAATGCCGGCAATACCGGAATCCTTATGCACCATAATGCCCATGCCTTCGGGGTTTGGCAGATCGCTTCCGACGTAAACAAAGCTTTGTCCGCTCGCTTGAGCAAATACACCCGATCCATCCGCTGCGTTGCCGTAGTCGATTTTGCCTGCAGCCAGCGCCTCAAGCACCGTGCCGCCGCTCGGAAACACGTTCCACTCAATCTTGATTCCCTGCTTCTTCAGGCGCTCATCCAGATTTCCCTTTACCTTCAAAATGTTGAGCGTATTGCCTTTCTGGTAACCAATTCGCACAACTTCAAGCTGGCCTTCGGAGGCTTTGGAACTGGAGCAGGCGGAAAATAGAACAGAACAAACAAGTATAATGGAAAGAAGTAAAGAAGATCCGGATTTTGACACTGCCATTATAGATTCACTCCTTTTAATGTAAAAGCGTCCCAATCGAGAGGGTAGTGTTCCTTTCCTTTCAGCATTGCAACGCTTAACGCTTCTCCTATGCCGCTGGCGAATTTAAAGCCATGGCCGGAGCCTCCTCCCGCAAACCAGACACGGCTTCTGCCCGGCAGCTCATCAATAATAAACTCTTCACCGGGAGCATTTTCGTACAAGCAGGTCTGTCCGGCCAGCAGCTCTCCGGCCTCCGGCAAAAATAGATTCAACGCATGCCGAAGCTCTGCCTCATCCTCCTCATATGCCCCGAAAGGCGGTACGGGCTGACCCGGCAAAGCGGGATATCCGCCATCATGCCGGCCTATTTTCAAACCCGATTCGTCAAGCGCCGGGAAACCAAAGTATTCTTCAGCCCCCCCGTTATTGAAAATAAAAGCGGGGAGCCGACCTCTCCCGTATCGTTCCTTCGGTGCTTTGAACCAGGCAATGGGTTTGCGGTACGGCTTAATGATGTTGTGCAGCTCCGGCAGCACCCGTGCCGACCACGCACCTGCGCTGACGAGGACGCTGCCTGCGGTGAAGCTGCCGCGCTCTGTAACCACTAAGGGCTCCCCGGCTTCCGAGACCAGTTGCAGCACCTTGGTGTTGGGCAGCAGCTTCGCTCCATAATGAACGGCCAACGCTCTATAGCTTGCAATAATCTGTTCGCTGTACAGAATGCCGCCCTCCGGCTCATAAAGGCCTTCCATATGAGAAGGCACGGAAAATCCCGGCCAGCGCTCCTGGATTTGCTGTGCATTGAGCGCTTCATACGGTATACCGAAAGCTATGCAGCTCTCTGTTTTGCTCTGGATAAAGCGGGACCCGCGCGGACCGATGCTGATTACACCAATAGGATCATAGAGAGTGGCATGGTCATGGCCTAAAGTCCCCGGCACCTCCGCCGCTTCCCGCTCCAGCTTCTTCCACAGCTCTATCGAACGCAGGGCAAGCTTTACGTAGCTTTCACCCATCGTATAGGCTCCCCTCACTATGCGCGTCGTTCCATGGTGGCTCCCATAGCTGTGAGGCGGATCGTGCGCATCGATCAGCAGTACAGAGACTCCCCGCTTGGCCAACTGATAGCCCGTGCTCATGCCGAAGGAGCCCGCCCCTACAATGATGACATCAAATTTCTGGAGCAAATGGGTCTTCACCTCAATTCCGGTTTGATTTTTCTGAACATTAATTTTATTATAATTCCTATAAGTAAACTTGGGAATAGCGCACATTTAGGATACCAGGTATGCAAAAGGATACTACAGGAGGAGGATAAACTATGGACCCGGCCAGAAAAATGTCAATATGTCAAAAGGATTTTGACTTTTCGATTATAAGCGGGAAATGGAAGGCAATGATTTTGTGGCATTTGCGCAACGACACCATCCGCTTTTGCGAGCTCAAGAAAATGCTGCAGCCCATCACGCAAAAAACGCTGACCACCCAGTTACGGGAGCTGGAGGATGATCTTCTGGTACACCGCGAGGTCTATCCTGTGTTTCCCGCGAAGGTGGAATATTCCTTGACCCCGCATGGCCGGCAGTTAATCCCGATCATCGAGTGCATGATAGAATGGAACAAGAGCTACAAGCAATTGCTGAAATGCCAGGACATTCAAGGGGAGCAAGGATAGAGAGCTTGGGGAAGGTTCACGGCAGCAAGATGGCTCTGTAGGGTGCGGCAGTCAGACGGAATTCGTCAATGATGGTCGCAAGAAGGGCAATGCCAATAAGGCTATCGGCCGAAATGGCGATAGCCCTGATTATGGTTAGAGGTGAACGGTTGCGCCGCTGAACGATGCCATGCTTGAGCTATATTCGAAGTACCAACCGGAAGAGCTGCAGACCATTCTCGTCATTACTGTCTTTGGAACGCAACCTTCAAGCCCAACCCGATATAGATCGTTCCGACGAGCTTGCCGCTCCAACGGCTTAAACGGTTTATCCATGCCGTCCGTTTAACCATTTTACCAAGCGTAGAGACACTTAATACAATTGTAGTTGTATACAATATACTTAGTATGACGAAGATGAATCCAAGTATCAAAAACTGCATTACGGCTTCACCTCGTTCATGATGAACAAATTGAGGCAGGAACGCTAGAAAGAACAGCGCCGTCTTCGGATTAAGAACCTCTGCCAAAGTTGCCGATACATATGACTTTAAGGCTCCTGCCGACTCAACCTTTGGAAGCTGCGGTTCGGAGGGCTTCCTTATCATTTCGCAAATCCCTAGATATAACAAGTACGCTACCCCCGCATATTTGACGACATTGAAAGCGAGAGCCGAAGTCATCAGTATGGCGGAAAGCCCCACAGCGGCAAATAACGTGTGAAGAAAATCCCCGGTTGCGATGCCAAGCCCTGCCATAATGCCTCCTTTGCGCCCGTTCTGAACGGTACGGGTAATTGTAAGAAGAACGGCCGGGCCTGGAATCAAAAATAGACCTATAACAACAATCACATACGTAATTAAGGTAGAAAAATCGGGCATCTGGTTCCCCCCTTCTCTGCATTAATGGCCGTTCAAAGAGATATATCGTTACGGCCTTGCAGCCATTGCTCGAATTCGGCAGGCGTGCGCACATTATGGTCTAAAACGGCGGTATAGATATCGAAGCTTTTCACTTGTTCCCCATACTCGGCCCGTGATGCCCATATGGTTTTAATACTTAAAATAGAAATAATTGCTGCGGGAGTAAGACGATCGGGCATCGTGCGAACATGCTGCAGATCGGGTTGTTTTTCCGGTTCATCTACGAACCAAATATCCAGCTCCCATTTGTTTCCGTTCTTGGACTCATACGTCATCCCGAGAAAATAACCGTCAGGGTAGGCCGGGTCGGTGTTCCATTTCCCGGTATCGTTAATGAATTTCAAATCCCGGATACCGGGATTGGACATCAATTGTGAAGCAATTCCGGTAATTGCAGCGATGTTCAACTTGGAGCAAACGACCGTCATATCGAGGTCTCTCCAAGCCATTAATCCAAGTGCCGCACTCCCTACTTTCACGGGGGTACCGGCTGCCTTCAGCAATTGGTCAAGGTTCAACTCTTCCACAATCGCAGATGCTTCAGTCTGCAGTTGAAGTTGGCAGGCCAGCAGATCTTCTTGTTGTTTCATTTTTTGCTCCTTCCATTTAGTGAATCATACGGAGATTTTCATATGGCAACGATCGAGAGCCGTCACAGCCGGTATCGATTGGCATCGAGGCAATGATCAAGCTGCTGCTTTAAGGTTAGCTATTAAGCACGGCCTTCAAGCCGGCCGCTGTTTTCGGCTGCTCCTTCTTCATCGATTGGCGCATGAAAAATTCGGCTACCTTCGGAACATTGTCAACCTGAATGGTGAAATGAACACGGCAGGATTTTTCGGAGATCGGCTCAATACGATAGGTTTCACGAAAAAATTGTTTTTCGCCGGGAACCGTCTCTATGGTCAACAATTGATCCTGAACAAGTTCGGTCACGACCATATTTTTTTCGCTCTTAAAGCCTGAATATTTTCCGCTTTCGAAATAGTTGGTCCCCAACCGGGCAGGTTCTTCAGGAGTGACTCGATTCTCAATAATGCCTTTCATCCAGGAAGCTCGCCCCTTTAGATCGATGAGGCGTGCAAAAACGATAGAGGCCGGATACTCATAGCTTTCGGAATATTCAAAAGTAAGCATGATGATCTTCCTTTCCTTTTTAGAATGTATTTAACGAGAGGATGGTTGACAGCGCATGGGTGATAACTTGTTCCAGTTCTTCCTTATTCCCCTCGGCAGCCGTTGTTCGCCATCCGATGTACCCGTCCGGCCGCACGAGGATAGCCCCCGTGGAAGTGATTCCGTATGCGTCAAGAAAATCGTTCCCAGGATTGCTGAAGTCAGCTCTATGACCGCCAATCTGATAAATATCCATCGGAAGACGGAGTGTATCTTTAACATGTTGAGCAGCCTCCAACGCGTTCTGTCCGTCTGGGCCAACGAGCAGGACAAAGCGGGAACCAAATAGATCCAACGTTGAAATAGGTTGGCCGTTCCGTTCGAGAACGATGTGCGCAGCGCGGGTTCCCGGCTGTCCCGTCCATAACTCGGGCGGCTGTACCATGGGGAGGTTCATCCCGTCGGCTTCCGGTACGATTGCGCCGGCTTGATAACGATAACCCATATTGACATGCAGGGTGTTTACCGTAATCCCTTCCGATCCTTCATGTTCGCGCTGCTGGGAAAGCATAATGACCTGCTCTACCGTATAATCCGCGATGGGCCGCCGCTCAGCATCATAAGTAGCAAGCAAAGCCGGACCGGCTTCATCGCGCAGGACGGCGGCCAGCTTCCAGGCGAGGTTCTGCGCTTCGGCGATACCGGTATTACCTCCCAAGCCGCCGCTTGGAGGTTGAACCCGTGCGGAATCGCCAACCAAAAAGATGCGCCCTTCTTGGAAGCGGTCAGCTACACGGCCGGCCATTTCCCAAGTCAATATCTTTCTGATTGTAACCGGGATGTCAGAAATTCCGATGGCGGCCCTAACTAATTCAATGCAGCGCTCCTCCGGATAATCGTCGATGGTTTCCTCTTCAGGATCAAATACAACGTCCAACCGGTATATATGAGGCCGCCTGAAAGTTCCGGGGTACAGAACGAGACTTCCGCTTACGGTATCATTGGCGAGAAAACACATATGAGCGTTTTGTCTACCAAACAGGTCATGAATGTCCGCATCGAAAACGATGCTGATCAGGTGGCAGAGCGTACCTTCTCCATGCTGACCAATCCCTAATTGTGCGCGGGTTCCACTTTTACTGCCATCCGCTCCGACCATATACCCGGACCGAACACGGCGCGTTTCGCCGCTGATTCGATCGCGAATCGTAGCCGAGATGCCGTCCGCGTCCGTTTCGAATTCGATCAACTCCGTGTTGTAGCGCAAATCGACACCGGCTTTCTCAGCCTGTTCCCGGAGGACCGGCTCAAGCAGATCTTGTGCGATGCCGTTTCCTTCAACAGGGCTGGCATCCGTAAAGTAAGCACTCATATCTTCCATCAGGTTATCAAACATTTCCCCGGCCAAGCTCTCTACAAACATAACGCCGAATTCCCTAGGGAAAGGGGGCTCTTCACGGCGAATTTCGTCCTCGATGCCGGCCGAACGGAATATTTCCATTGTTCGGGCAGTCAGGCTCGACACGCGCGGGTGAATCGCCGTCCCCGGATGGCGTTCGACGACTAACGGTTTAATTCCTTGCCTGGCCAGAAATAGGGAGAAGGATAGACCTACCAAACTTCCTCCTACTACGAGGACAGGAACCGATTCATCGAATGATGAAGAGTTATTTAGTGTCTTGTTCATCTAATTACGCCCTTTCGTAAATTAGTTTATTTTTCACTCCATACGGTTATCTATTTGCTCGGCTTTCTCCCGCAGCTCTTCCATGCTCCATGTCAGCTTGTGCGATTGTATATCGGCGATTACGGATTGGAGCCATTCCACTTCAGCGACAAGCAATGTTCGTTGATATTCGGCCTCAAGTAAAAATAAGCGCGGCAGACCCAGTGATGCCCCTATCTCAAACTGATCATGAAGTCGGGCAAGGCCGTTCCTTCAACACGGGCTTTCCAGGCGAGTTTCCCAATCTAGCAGCGACGGAAGCCCACAGTTCCTGTAGCGGCACATGTCGATTTGTTTCGCTGTCATCGTATTTGAGGATACAATAATACCTTTGACATATTGCTGCTGCAGCACGTCCAGGTAGTTTTGTTCCTTGTTTTCTGGAATACTGGAATGAAACTTTGAATTGACAGCATGAGGGATTGTTGTTAAACTAATTAAAACGTAATTATTACGAATCGTAAAAATTACATATAACGGAGGTTTGCTTCTGCTGCTGTCGGCAGCTCTTCAATTTTTCGGAGTGCTTCCAAAAGGCTACGCTGAGGGGTTAGCCGTTTGGGTGTATGTGGTAACTTACGGAGGATTGTTCTTATGGGGAGTAACTGTATTTATAGCGACCCTGTCGTTCCAGCAACGGATTAAAAATAAACAGCCTTCCCAAACTTTGTAATCAACGCATTCATCGGAGGCGAGGGCGATCACTCTGGAAATATTCATGATGCCCGAGGTATTCCACTCTTCTCCTCCGATACGCTGCGTAAAAAACTCCCCTTCAACACTGCTATTTCCTCTTGTTTCGATTACCAGACGTCTTACATTCCATATATTCACTCGAGAAATGCGGCAAGATTGGCCAGCGTGGAACTCATCCCGGCTTCATGATCTTCTTGACGGATGCCTTCGGGCACATTCTCGCACACAATCGTCACTTCGGTGCCGCCCGGAACCTCGTCCAGATGCCAGGTCATGATCATGGCTCCGGCGAACGCAGGATCCTCTGAATCGAACACGATCCGTTGCACGATCCGCTTATCCGGGACGAGCTCGAGGAATTCTCCCTGCGCCACATCCGCATTTTCCGAAGATTTGCCCGTCGGATGGTCCGAGCCGATATAGGTAAGCGTCATGCGATATATCCCGCCTACCCGAGCGTCGAACGCATCGATTCGGCCTTCCATTCCTTTCGGAGGAAGCCAGGCAACGAGCGCCTTCGGGTCCATATATGCCCGATAGATTGCTTGCGGAGGCACCTGAATGATTCTCGAAGCAGTGTCCGTTCTTTTCGATTTGTCATTCATCTTCATCGTTCCTTTTCATTATAATGAATCGAAGAGACTCTCTATTTAGCTCTATATTATACAAGATCAACAGATTACATTTCTTATCGATTGCTATTCCGTCACTGATCCGCTCCTCCGACTTAACTTTCGTCCATCGTCCACTCCTGTTGTGGTTAATAGGGATTTGCCTGCATTAAACTTACATTTAATGGAAAATGAATGAAACTTTTAGACTCTCCCATATATTCTAAGTGGATTTCATACAGTTAGATTTCTATATTCGGAAGAAATATGGAAACTAACTGGAAAACCTACAGCTAGTTTGCGCCAAAACAGCCGTTTCGCCCAAAGTTGCCCATTTTAACTGTAGTTTATCCAGTTAGTTTGATCGTTTTCGCCCATTCGCTTGAATCTACCTGTACAAAATACAGTTAGACGCGCCATTCCACTTGCAACGGCACCAGCAGACGGTGGAATAGACGGATTTCCAAGGTAGTTTTCGAAACTAACCTCTAGCTCACAAACTAGCTGCATGAAATCCAGTTAGATCCCCGTTCCCACTCCAAACCCAGGATACAGATCCGTCGCCTTATTTAGCTAACGGGCAGATTAGTTTAATTGTAATTTGCTGAACGTCACCACCATTAACGACAAATAATTAGGTGGTTCCGTTCTTAGTTGATCTTGAGTTCTCCGTGTTTTTGTTTAATCAATTCTAATGTAAGGAGAAGCAGCTTTTCGGATTGATTTTTGTTTAATATAACTTGCACTGATCCCTTTTAAGGCTTCACTTGGAGTAACACCATGCTGTTTGCGAACAGCTTTGGCGAATGATTCGGGAGTTTCATAGCCATTTTGACACCGTTTTATGAGCTTGAATCCATACCGGATTTATGATAAATTAGACTAGTAATTCAAACTGAAAGGATGAACTCAGGCCAATGTACAACTAATCCTGTCCACACGAATGCTTCGTGAATAGGTATATTTTCCGGACAGGATAAGTATGGGCTTTTGTATACATTTGCGAGATTTCTCCCCCCTTTAATGAGGGGCGGTCTCTATTTCGCGTATGAAGCCTCCTGTCCGGGAATGATGCGGACAAGAGGCTTTTTTGACGTTCATCAGCAACAGAAAGGGTGAGCCCCAAGACGATGTACAACTAATCCTATCCAGACGAAAAAATTCGTAACTAATTTACGCTTTTTTCCGGATAGGATACGTATGGGCTTTTTCAGATACTCCTTTAGATTCCCCTTGCATGAGGGGTGTATCTTATTGGCGTATGGAGCCTCCTCCTATCCGGGAAATGAAGCGGATTATAAGGAGGAGTTTTCATGACCAAAGGTACATTCCATCAGTTATCTAGTGAAAAGATTGCAACAAAATATGGGCAATTGCAGCAATTGCTGCATGCCGAGAACGAGCCGAAATTCAGGTTTACCCAAATCGCGCAAGCGATATTCAAACAAAAAATACATCAATTCGAAAACATGACCGTATTGCCAAAAAGGTTGCGCGAGAAAATCGTCGAACAATTCGGCAGCAGCATTCTTGGAATTAAACCTGTTGCGCAAACATCGTCGCCACAGGCGGACAAGGTGCTCTTTGAACTGTCCGGGGGAGATAAAGTAGAAACTGTGGCAATGAAATACCGTGCAGGCTGGGAATCGTTTTGCATCTCTTCCCAATCTGGTTGCGGTTTCGGCTGCCGTTTTTGCGCTACCGGTACGATCGGATTGAAGCGAAACCTGACGGCCGACGAGATCACCGATCAAATTTTATATTTCACATTAAAGAATCGTTCCCTGGACAGCATCTCCTTCATGGGGATGGGAGAAGCGCTGGCTAATCCGCATACTTTTACCGCCATCCGAACATTGACCGAACCGGAATTATTCGGATTAAGTCAAAGGAGACTTACGGTTTCCACCATCGGCATCATTCCGGGAATTCAGAAGCTGACGCGGCAATTTCCGCAAATTCATCTCACCTTCTCGCTCCACTCTCCTTTTGACGATCAAAGAAGCGAATTGATGCCGATCAACAAAAAATATCCCCTGGCAGACGTGCTGGAAGTATTAGATGAGCATGTGAAAATGACGGGGAGAAAAGTATACATTGCTTACGTCCTGCTTCCCGGGGTGAATGATTCGCCGGATCATGCCAAGAAGCTGATTTCGATTTTAAGGAAAAGAATGGACCTGAAGCAGCTTTATCACCTAAATCTTATTCGTTACAATCCGGCCTTGGGTGTAGCGGACGATTACAAGCGTCCTGAAGAGCATGATATCCGTTCTTTTTACCAGCAAATCAAGCAAGCGGGATTCAAGGCAACCATACGTCAATCTTTCGGTGTGGAGATTGACGCCGCCTGCGGACAATTGTACGGCCAGTATGAAGCGAACAAGCGTTTTTCCGACAACTAGCGACCATGCTCGTACTTAAAGAAGAAAGCCACATTCAATAGCCTGCAGCGGACTTTCGCCGCCAAGTATAGCCCATGCCGGGCGCACTCCAACAAGCCTTCCGGCCCACCGCTGCGGTGGATCGGAAGGCTTGTTGCTGTCTGACGCCAAGAAGCTGGGCGGAGGCTACCCTTTGGAGGCTCCTGCAGTCAAGCCCTCGACCAGGAAGCGCTGCAGGAACAGAAACAGCAGCGTCACCGGGAGAGCGACCAACACCGCCCCTGCGGCAAACAATGTAAATTCAGTCGAATTCCGCTGGCTTACCATCTGATACAGGCCGACGGCGAGCGTGCGCTGCTCCTCTGTGCGCAGCACCAGATCGGCAAAAATAAAATCGACGAAGCTGCCATTGAAGATCATCAGGCTGGCATAGGTCAGCATTGGCCGCGACAGCGGAATCATGATTGAGAAAAACAATCTCATATGGCTTGCACCGTCGATGCGCGCCGCATCCTCCAGGCTGCGGGGGATCGTATCGAAGAAGCCTTTGGCGACAAATACGTTCGTAATAATTGCTCCGCTGCTGTAGACGAGCACAAGCGCCCAGTGAGAATTGAGCAGATTCATCGTATTAAGCAGCACATAGATCGCGATCATTGCCATAAAGCCCGGGAACATCTGCAGCACCAGCAGTGTGGACAGGGTCGCTTTGCGGCCGGCAAACCGGTACCGGGAGATGGCGTAGGAGGAAAGCAGCAGCAAGAAGGTGCCGAGCACCGTGGACAGCGAGGCAATCTTGAGCGTATTGATGAACCATAACGGGTAACGCGTATTTTGAAACAGATTGCGGTAATGCTCCAGAGTGAATTCCCGCGGAATCAGCGTATCGCTGAACAAGCTGTTGCCCGTCTTGAGCGAGGACATAATTATCCAGAGGGCCGGAAACAGGCTGATGCAGCTGAGAAGCACCAGCAAAGCGTAGCTGATTGATAATTTTGCCTTGGCGACCGCCCGTCTGTTCATGCGATCATGTCCTCCTCTTTATAGGATCTGGTTCTGCGGTAGCTCCAGATGGAGAACGTCGCTACGAGCAGGAAAATAACGATGCCGATCACCGATGCGAAGCTGTACTGTGACTGGTTAAGCGCCAGCTTGTAGAGCCAGGTAACGAGCAGGTCGGTATGGCCGGCATACTGGTAATTGGAGTTGACCGGATCGCCGCTCGTCAGCAGATAAATAACGTTGAAGCTGTTAATATTGCCGGCAAATTGCATAATCAGAATGGGCGCTGTTGCAAACAGCACCATCGGCAGCGTGATCATGCGGAACTTCTGGAATGACCCTGCGCCATCCACCTCCGCCGCTTCGTACATATCTTTGGGGATCGTCGTCAGCACCCCGATCGCCAGAATCATCGTGACCGGAATGCCCAGCCACATATTGGCCAGAATGACCGTCACCTTGGCCCAGAACGGGTCCGTCAGCCACGGCAGCCCCTCCAGTCCCATCGACCGCAAATAACCGTTCACCGGACCGAACTGGCTGTTGAACATATTGCGCATCACAAGCAGCGAAATCATGTTCGGGATTGCAAACGGAATGACCAGCATTGTACGCCACAGCTTCTTGAACCGGATGCCCGGCTGTTGAATGAGCACCGCCACTAGGACACCGCCGACATAGGTGGTGAAGGTGGCAATTACGGCCCAGGTGAGCGTCCAGGTCAGCACACCGACGAAGGTCGTGCTCCATACCTTCAGATTGACCATCTTGGCAAAATTGTCAAAGCCTACCCAATCGATCAGATTGGCCGGCGGCAGGATCGGATCGGCATAATTCGTAAAAGCCAGCAGGATGGAAAAGATAATCGGCAAAATCGTCAGGAACAGCACCGACACTGCCGGCAGCGCCAGCACAAGATAGGCAAAGTGCTTGCGGTTAAGCTCCCGCAGCGACTCAATGAAATGATGGGGCTGCTCCCCCTGGTCGCGCGAGCGCCCGACCAGGTAAGCATCCCTGATATTAAGCAGATAGACCACTGCGAAGAGCAGAAGGGCCAGCACCGCCATCAGGCCGTCCACCATCATGAAGATCGAATGGTCGCCCTCCACCATCTTGGTCAGCTTGCCTGTCTTGACCATTCTGCTCGGCTCAACCCCCAGTGTAATCAGGCCGTATACGTAATCCTTCAGATGAAACACTATGCCGTATACCCCGGCCGCATTACCGCATAGCAGCAGCAGTCCTTTGACATACTGACGATTATAGATCTGCCCCAGACCCATCATGAGGATGGAAAGGATAACGGCTTTTGTTCTGCTCTGCATTCCGTTAACCACCTTCCATGTTATTTCGCATCGATATCCGCCTGAATCGTCCTTACTGTCTGATCAAGCGTCTGCTTCACATCAAGGTTCGGATCATCCCATACGGAAATGAACGCTGCCTTGAGCGGGTCCCATACCGAATTGATCTCGGCTACCGACGGCATCGGGACGGACTGCTGGAACTGCTGGAAGAACCCGCTCATAATTGGATCGTTCTGCAGCTCGGGCGCCTCCCCGGCTTCGATATGGGCCGGAATCGCACCGGTCATCTCATAGTTTTTCAGCTGATTTTCCTTGCTGCTGGCAAAATGCGCAAACATCCTCGCAGCGATCGGATAACGGCTATACGAATTGACATAATACGCCTTCACCCCGGAGAAGGAGAGCGAAGGCTGGCCGTCAGGCGTTGCAGGCAGCGGTGCGACGCCAAAGTTGACCTTATCCTTGAAGGCCGCAACCGACCATGGGCCATCGATATTCAGAGCCAGCTTGCCTTCCTGGAACAGCTGGGTCTTCACATCATAGGTCACATCCCCCGCCTTCATTGGCAAAATGTCGCGCAGACTCCGCAAGAAGGTGAAGCCTTCGATCGCTCCTTCCTTGTTGAGCCCGATATCTTCAGGATTCGTATTGTTGTCGCCAAAGATATATCCGCCGAAGCTGCCGATGAACGGATACGTGTAATAGCCGACGAACTCCCACATGACCGCGTATTTATTCGTCTTCGGATCATTATAGGTTTTGGCAAACTCGATCACATCATCCCATGTCTTCGGCGCTTCAGGCATCAGGTCCTTATTATAAAACAAGCCATAGGTTTCTACCGATTTGGGGTAGCCGTACAGCACCCCTTCATAGGACGAGGCCTCCAGCGCCGCTTCAACCATGGATGCGCGCGTTTCCTCTTCGAACAGATCGTTTGGCAGCAGCAGTCCCGCCTTAACCGCCTGGCCGATCTGATCATGCGGCAGCGTCAGTACATCCGCGGCCAGCTTGGACGGGCCGTCGGTTGCCAGGCGTCCGCCCTGCTGCCCGCCGGCCAGTTCCTCGACCGTAACCGGGATGCCATATTCAGCTTCAAAAGCCTGCGCAAGCTGCTGCATATACTCCAACTGCTCCTTTGCTTCCCATACGACCAGCTTCGCTCCCTCCTCAGGAGCAATCTCCTCTTCCCCTACTGCTTCTACATTAGGGCCTTCCCCGTTCCCGGGACCTGTATCCCCAGGCGTATTCCCCGGCGGATTGCCCCCTCCATTGCCGCCGCAGGCTGTCATCACCAGCAGCAGAGCCAGACAGATCAGCATGAATGTCCATCTTTCTTTTGGTGCTTTAATCATCGTACAACCCCCATTCTTTTACATTTGGTGTTACATGTGGTGTTTATGCGCACGTGACTCCTGAACGGGCAGGATGCGCCGCTTCTTTCGCAAACGTTATCCTGAACAGTAGCTGGTACGAATGCGAAAAAGGGTACAACCCGCAGCAATAAGCCGAGGTTGTACCCTTTCGGATACATTGCCTTTAAATTATCATAGGCGATGGATAACTGTTTACTTGCCCCCCATCATACAGCAATCAAAAAAACGTTTGCAAACCGCTCTATCTATGAATTTCGCTTATTTTTTCTGTATTATCTTCCATTATCTCGATTTTCCTCTATTTTACATATCTGCACTAGCGATGATAAACCTGACATGGACTATATGAAAATGGAGGGTTGCCAACATGGAAACCGTGTGATAAGATGAAGAAAATTTAAAGGCAATGAAACTTACGGGTTCAACCTCGGTCCATTCAGAGGTTGGACCCTTTTTGCGTTATCATGCCTTAAGGAGGCCATTATTGATGATTATGCTGGAAGCGGTATACCATCGCATCGGGCTGAACTGGTCCTATGCCTATAACGAATCGACGATACACATCCGTCTGCGCACGAAGCGCGGCAATGTGGCGCAGGTGCAGCTGGTATGCGGCGATAAATACAGCTGGGATAAATACAATGAGTCTGTCGCCATGGAACGGTTTGCTGCGGACGGCCTGTTCGATTACTGGCAAGCCGCCATTTCGCCGCGGTTTCGGCGGGTCGTCTATTATTTTGCCCTCCACGAGGAAGCAGGCGAGACCGTCTATTTTCTGGAGAAGGGCTTCTTCGATAAACCACCGACGATTCGATATGAGGGGCTGTTCGATTTCCCCTACCTGAACCCCGAGGATGTTCACTCCCCGCCGGAATGGGTCAAGGAAGCGGTCTTTTACCAGATCTTCCCCGAGCGCTTCGCCAAGGGCGACCCGTCCATCGACCCGGAGGGGGTGCTGGAATGGGGCGGCGTACCGAGTCCGACCAATTTTTTTGGCGGCGATCTGCAAGGGGTGCTCGACCATATGGACCATCTCGTCGAATTGGGAATCAATGCGATCTATTTCACTCCTTTGTTCGCCGCGACGACCAATCACAAATACGACACGCGTGATTATATGCTCGTGGATCCGCATTTCGGCACGAACGAGAAGCTGAAGGAGCTGGTCGACGCCTGTCACGCCCGGGGCATTCGGGTACTGCTGGACGGTGTATTCAACCACTGCGGGCATACGTTTCCGCCCTTCATCGATGTACAGCAGAACGGTCCCTCATCCCGCTATGCCGACTGGTTTCATATCAAGGAGTGGCCGCTCAAGGTGGAGAACGGCATCCCGAACTATGCCACCTTCGGCTTCGAGCCGATCATGCCGAAGCTGAATACGGGCAATGAGGAGGTCAAGGCCTATCTGCTGGAGGTAGGCCGGTACTGGATTGGCGAACTGGGGCTGGACGGCTGGCGGCTGGACGTGGCCAACGAGGTGGACCACCAGTTCTGGCGCGAGTTCCGCCGCGAGATCAAGAAGGTGAACCCGGACGCCTACCTGCTCGGAGAAATTATGCATGATGCGATGCCGTGGCTGCAGGGCGACCAGTTCGATGCCGTGATGAATTACCCGTTCACCAACATCGTGCTTGATTTCTTCGCCAGAAGACGCACCGACGCCAGCCAGTTTGCCCAGAGCATCAACTCTCTGCTGGCCGGCTTCCCGCAACAGGTCACCGAGGCCGCGTTCAACCTGCTGGGCAGCCACGATACTGTCAGGCTGCTGACGCTGTGCGGCGGCAATAAGCGGCTGATGAAGCTGGCCGTGCTCTTCCAGCTAACCTTTCAGGGAGTGCCCTGCATCTACTACGGGGATGAGATCGGGCTTGACGGCGAGCATGACCCCTACAACCGCAAATGCATGGAGTGGGACCCCACGAAGCAGGATCGTGAGCTGCTGGGCTTCTTCCGCCGCCTGATCACCCTGCGCAAAGCGCACCCTGCCTTGCGCGGCAGCGGCCTGCGCTTCCTGGTAGCCTCCGGGCACCCGCAGCTGCTCGCCTACGAACGGCATGACGAGCGGGACCGCTTTCTGCTGCTGCTGAACAATGACGAGACCGCATGCTCGGTCACCGTGCAGAGCGGAGGGCTGAACGGGCTGTGGCAGGATGCCGGCAGCGACGCCGATGTCCGGACAGACGAGGGAACGATGCAGGTCGCGCTCCCTGGCTTTGGCTACGCCATCCTGCATGCTTCTGGAGATATCGCCACCGAAGCAATCCGTCTATCCGCGCAATATCGCCCGGAGTGAGAACGCGTCCTTGTTCTGCAACTGCAGTGACAAGGGTACCGAGCGACAATTTGAGGACGCTGCTTTCCTGATCATTTCCCGAATCAGGAACAACCCCGCAATCTTCAAGCAAAGACTGCGGGGTTATTTGGCTTGCGCAGGGCTGCTGGATAATGATCGAGGCATCGTTCGCGCCTATGCTCAGAAATTCGTGCAATCGAAGATTTTCCTCCCCATCACAGGGAAAAGCGGAACCTGCATCTACGAGCCCATCACACCTTAATAGGTTCGCTTAACCGCATTCGCTCTCTCCATAATTTCCTTTACAATTGAATCTTTTGCATCTGCATAATCTTGTACGTGACGCCATTGATGTCGTGCTAAGCTTCGCTTCACTTGTGCATACACATCCCGGTCGGAGTCGTTCGCTCTGAGCCAATTACGGAAAAGCAGCATTCGGTCGATTTCGGACGCCCCCTGGCTAAATACGTGAAGATTAATATCCGTATTGGGACCTTTGAATAGACGGTGTTCAAACCAATCAGGTTCCCGTATGTGTAACGTGTACCCCTCTTCCTCCAAGTCGGAAACGTAGGCCGTTTCGTCAGCAGAATTCTCTACTACCAGCAGCATATCGATGATTGGCTTGGCACATAATCCCGGCACCGAAGTAGATCCAACATGCTCCAATTGCAGAACCTTGCTGCCAAGTATTGAACGAATTCGTTCGGCCTCTTGCTCGAAAAGTTTAGGCCAGTGCGGATCATAATCCCGGAGAGGAATGGATGTGTTGTGAGGCTTCAGTTCACCAACCGTTGCTTTCTGAAGCCTTTCCTCACTGGTAGATGCCATATTTGAATGATCATGATTCGATGTCAAATACTCCACCCTCTTTCTTTCAGATACGTAATGAAATTGCTGAGCTCTTTAATATACCACAAGTGCATGTGGGACTGCCTCCTTTAATTCCAAGCCATCTCGTTACGTTATTCAGCTTTCTTTCATTCTCCGTTTGAATATTGCTATCTGCTCCGGTCATATTTGTCCATTTGCTTGAGAACACAGTTATTGCTTGTTGCGATACAGATACATGGTTATCGGCGCGAAAACAGCAGTAATAACTATGGAAGCCAAGAACACCAAGCCAATCTGTTCAAATGTTACCGTGCCATGCATCAAACCGCGTACTGCTGTCACCAGAAGCGAAATTGGGTTGATGTCAACAAACCCCCGAAGCCACGATGGCAGCGTCTGCGGATCAACAAAAACATTGCTGACGAACTGGAGGGGAAACAGGATCATCGTGCTCGCCATCATAAGCGATTTCTCTGTACGCATAATCAATCCGAGCGTTGTCCAAATCCAAGAAAAACTAAAGGAGAATAGTAAAATCAAGGCTACTGCCGCCAAAACACCGATAAATCCGCCGTCCGGCCGAAATCCGAGCAAAAGGCCGAGGGCAATCATAATTGCAGAGGCCATTGTATATCGAACAGTATCCACGAGCAATGCACCAACAAGTGCAGATGGCAGCCGAATGGGTAAGGTGCGGAAGCGATCAAATATACCTTTTCTGATGTCATTGTTCAGATCTACTCCCGTGTATATTGTAATTTGTGAGACGGTCATGACGAGGATTCCAGGAAGAAGGAATTGCAAATAGCCATTCGTTGATCCAGCAATCGCTCCGCCAAATAAATACGTAAACATAAGTAAGAAAATAATAGGGAAAACGGTCACATCGAACAGTTGCTCAGGGATGTGTTTAATCCGAAGCAGGGCTCGCGATGCAAAGGTGAATGTTGAAGAAAAAACGTTTGGCGGACTTGGGCGCTTACTTGAAGCGATTGCATTTCGTAATTGCTCACTCGTTCCACTCTGTTTCTTCAGTTCTGCTGTGCCGGTCATTAACCTGCCTCCTCGCCAACTTGTTCTTTAACAACCGCCTGACTTGTCAACGTCAAAAATACTTCATCAAGACTAGGCTGACCGAGTGAAAAGGCCCTTATTCCAATATCTTCCTTTCCAAATTCTAAGAGGGCTTCGGCTACAAGAGATGGGGCATCGACATGAGCGATAAGAGAGGCAGGATCAGAGGAAGATTTAATGGGAACTTTCAGAATGTTAGTTAGAACTTCAACAGCTCTTTCCCGATCCTCAGGGTCGAGAAGGGAAACGTTCAATGTCCCCGTACCGACTGACGCTTTTAATTCACTGCTCGTTCCTTCTGCGATGATCTTTCCTTGATTGATGACTGCAATCCGATCTGCAAGCTGATCCGCTTCATCCAAATATTGCGTCGTAAGCAATACTGTCGTACCTGCGCTAACTAAGGCACGCACAATATCCCACACCTGATTGCGGCTGCGCGGATCTAATCCGGTTGTCGGTTCATCAAGAAAAAGAAGATCCGGCGTTACAACGATGCTTGCGGCGATATCTATGCGCCGGCGCATGCCTCCGGAATAACTTTTCACTTGCCTTTTTGCTGCATCTTCGAGGTTGAAGGCGCTAAGTAATTCGTCCGCTCGTACTTTTGCCTGCTTTCGAGAGTATCCCATTAGTCTGGCGATCATGACGAGATTTTCATAACCGGTTAAATCTTCATCGATTGATGTGTATTGCCCGGTTAGGCTGATGCGACTTCTTACCGCAGCGGTTTCCGTGGCAAGATCATGACCGAAAATACGGGCGTAACCACCGTCCGGCTGGAGTAACGTAGCGAGCATCCGAATGGTCGTTGTCTTCCCCGCGCCATTTGGTCCTAAGAAACCATAGACCGATCCTTTTCGAATCGATAAATCAATGCCATCAACTGCGCGATGTTTCCCGAACACTTTAACAAGCCCTTTTGCCTCAATGGCCGTATCGGCATCACTCTCGGAATTTCTTATCATGCTCATAGTTGTTCATCCTCTCCAAATTCATTCAGGTTTTCGTGAGAACACTGTTCACTGCTTCCCTCCAGATATCTTTATAGTCTGTTTTAAACGGTATCTGCATGACTATAGAATCTTGAATACCATCGATGACAATAGCGAGCATATGTGCCTTGGCCGCTATATTTTGCGGTTTAACCACTCCTAAATCAGCTCCCTTTTGCAATAACTCCTGGAGGCCTTCTATAAACTCTTGCTCAAATTTTGCAATGCGTTTCAAGTATTTTTCATTGCGCACGGCATAACTCATAAATTCTTTTAAAACTCTTAGATAGACTTCATCTTTTTCCGGAAACATTTTTAGACCTGCTTGATATAGCTTTTCAGCAAAATTTTGTTCATTGTACTCATCCATTTGGACGAAATGGTCAAAGTGATAATCGCCAAGACTGTATTCAAATATTCGATCGATCAATTCTTCTTTTGATGCGAAATGATAGTAAATGGACGGCTTTGTGATACCGACCTTTGTGGAAATCATAGCCAGACTGGTTTTTTCAATCCCGTGTTGTGCAATAAGTTCGAATGCTGCCTCGATCAATTGATTGGATGTCAGTTCTTTCTTTTTCATCATTGTTTTACTCCTTACAGTACAATCCGCAGTTTTTTTAACTATCGTTAGGTAGAATGAAACATAAACAAAACGCTTTGTCAATAATTTAACTACCGTTAGGTAAATAAAAATCAACTTTGAATGAGTGTGTCGTTATAGTCTCTGTTTCAGTCCTCTGGACCTATTGAACTGTATCTTCATTTGATACGTTTTGATACGGATTATCAGGTATTCCCCACCTTACCCCCCATTTTCTCATCTCTTGAAGTACGCATTGAAAGTCCCTGCCTTTATCCGTTAAGGAATATTCTACTGTTACTGGTACTGTTGGAAACACTCTTCGTTCAACAACCTCATGTTGTTCCAAATGCCTTAGAATATCCGTTAAAGATTTGGTGCTGACATTATCCAAATTTCTTCGTAATTGATTAAAACGTTTGGACTCTTTATACAGTTCTGCAATGACTAAGAACGCCCATTTTCCTGTAATAATTTTTAGAACTTCACCGACAACGTACCAGCATTGTTTCTCTTCCGTATTTAAATGCAATTTATTTCCCCCTAACCCCTTGACATATTACCCTTTACTTACATAAAGTTAGTAAGTTTGTCAAATGAAATAATATATAAAAATTTATCCTACTTTTGATGTTACTCTACTTCATTTATAATCTCAATGGAAAGCGTCAGGTGTTGCTATAATGCTTAATCTTATCTCGAAAAAAGGAGGAAATTTAGTGTCCATACAAGCAAAAGTTGCAATGAAAGCCGAAAAAACCCAATCGCTAAAAACGATTAGGGGCCCTTTAATTGCCATTATTATTGGAATGTTTATGGTTATGCTGGATAGTACCGCTATCAATATAGCCATTCCCATTCTCAGCAACGAATTCAATAGTTCGTTATCCGTCATACAATGGTCTGTTACCGGCTATATACTTGCTGAAGCCGCAATTATTCCGATAGCCGGATGGTTGTCCGATAGATTTGGAGCCAATCGTATATTTGTAATTTCGATCGGGCTATTTACATTTAGTTCAATACTATGTGTTTTTGCAACCAATGCCGGGCAATTTGTTGCTTTTAGAATTATGCAAGGCTTGGGAGGCGGACTCGTTATGCCCCTTTCTATGGCGATGATTTACCGTCTCAGTCCTCCGGGCAAAGTCGGAGCTGTAATGGGAATGATAGGAGTCCCCTCTCTACTTGCTCCGGCTTTGGGGCCGATCGTAGCCGGTTGGTTGGTGAATTTCGCAAGCTGGCATTACATTTTCATTATCAACATTCCAGTAGGTCTTATCGGGGTCATCCTTTGTTTGAAAAGCTTGCCTAGCTTCGAGCGTCAGGCAACCGCTCCGCTTGATATTCTTGGTATATTGTTTGGCCCCCTGGCGTTTGCTGCGCTTGTCTATGGTGTCACTCAAGGAGGTGACTCCGGTTGGGACTCCACAAATACAATTATCGGCCTAGCCGTGGGAGTATTAGCTTTGCTCATCTTTATTATTGCCGAGCTGCGTCAACAACACCCTTTGATTGAGCTTCGCGTTTTTCGCTCTAGGGTATTCACACGCTCTATCATTGTCGTATGGATATCTGGAATAGCCTATTACGGTACACTTTTTATTAATCCTGTTTTCTTGCAGGAAGTTAAAGGCCATAATGCATTTGAAGCAGGAATGCTTATGCTTCCACAAGCCATTGCCTCTGCCGTGTTCATGCCGATTGGCGGACGTTTGTTTGACGGGTTTGGTATAAAACCTTTAGTGGTTACTGGAATGGCTTTCATTGGGATTAGTGCGTTCCTCCTTTCCCTTATATCAGCAAAGGATGGTGTGGGAATGCTTATTTTACCATTAGTATTACTAGGCGCAGGAATTGCCCTCCAGGGGATGTCGCTCAATGCGCATATCATGCAAGCAGCACCGCAGCATTTGATCGGCCGGGTAAGTTCGTTATCTGGGGCATCACAGCAAGTTATGGCTTCGTTTGGAATAGCGGGCTTGGCAACAATTTTGACAGAAAGGCTAAAAGACCATCCCGAATCCGGAGTCCAGGCCCCAAATGAAATATGGTCACAAGCATTTAGCGAGACTTTTCTTGTTGTCATGGCTGTTGCAATTGTAGGGATTATCTTAGGTTTCATGATCGACAATCACAAAACAGACGAAAAACAGAACAATAACGAAACTTGACTGGACCGGGTTTTGGAGCAGTATAACTATCCTTATTAGGAGAGCTCAACGACTGGCAGCGATGATGAGGTCAGGGGTTCGATCTCCCTTAGCTCCATAAATGCAATAAGTCAATCTCAGGTCAGCTTTTGCATTTACCGGGCAGTTGGGGAGAGGTAAACCCGAAAGGTTCGCCGTTGCGCACGAATGGCAATACGGAAAGAAAAGATGAAGTTATGCCTGGTGAACGTGCAAGCTAGGCCACCTGACGTTTCTTGAATCCTTGGTAAGTGAAAGGCAGAAGCATAATAATAACGATTACCGACACACCAACCATAACCTTATGCTCTGGAATCCATTGCCCAAAGATATGAAACACTTCATAATTGGTAACTTTACGAAAACTGTCCATCATATTACTCGGCAGCAGATCCATCATATGGTTAAAAAGAGCGGCTGCTCTTACTCGATGGGATAAACAGTGGACCTAGAAGCAAAATCATCACAGTAATGATGACTGAAAAAGGAGTATTCATCCGGCTAGAGAGCCATAGCGTTACCGCTCCAACAAGCAGACAGGCCAGACCGCCAATGAAGACCGTCCACAAATAGGTTTGAAAAACGGTGTATGGAACCGGAGCCATAAGATCAACTATCTGCACACTAGCACTTCCGCCGTCAAATCCGCAGATGCCGAGCAGGAGGAGTGTATAGGACGTCAACGCTAAGGCAATCAGACCCAAGGATACGATGAAACTGGCTTTCAATTTGGCGAAGAATCCATTATGTGTCTACTCTGCAATCGCTGCACAAAAATTGCAGGCTGAAGGATTTAGAGCCTATCGGATGGATGAGGGATTAAATGAATGGCAGGAACATTTCACTCACTAAAGCAAAATGGGTTGTATCAATAAGTTGTCACTGACAATCCCTTTCGGGATAGTAACCATGGCAAATGAAGCTCTAGAATCAGCACGTTAATGTCATATATATTGAGCTATGCTATCCAATTGTTTAACGAGGTTGCTCGATCTATTCCGCGGCAACCACATGATGTTTTAATGAAACTAACGTTTTCCGTTAGAGCAAAAAATTAAAATATTGTCGGTACCATTCCCCCATCTATGCGGATCGGGGATCCTTTGAAGGCGGAGGCCATCGGGCTGCAAATGAAAGCAGTCAATCGGCCGATCTCCACAGGTCTGATAAACCGTTGGATTTCGGATTGAGGCAGGTTCTTCGCCATAAAGTCTCTCTCTTTAGCCTCGAAGGTCATCTCTTCGTTCGAATAAATGCTCTCGATGATCTGCAGCACGTTCTCGGAGAGGGTCGGTCCCGGCAGGATCGTGTTCACTGTAACTTCGGCGCCGCGGGTCAACTTGGACAAGCTCTTGGACAATGACAACAGCATGGATTTGGTCACAGCGTATTGAGGCATCTGTCCGGAAGGCATGACGGCTTCTTCACTCGCGATGAAGATAATACGGCCGTATTCGCGACTCAGCATGGAAGGCAAATAAAACTTGGTTAAGTCGTTGGCGGCGAGAAAGTTCGTGCGGAAGTACTTCTCCCATACGGCATCGTCTACGTCATCATAGGAGATGATCTCATAGATGCCCATGCTGTTGACGAGGATATCGACGTGGGGAAATTTCGCGAATAAAGCTTCTCTCTGCCGCGAATCGACGAGATCGGGGGTTGCATTTCGAGGTTCCGTTTCCGGGAACGCCGCTTGGAACTCAGCTACCGTGCGCTCTACGCCATCGTTGTTCCGACCATTTATGAGTACATGAACGCCTTCCCTGGCAAGTTCAAGGGCAATCGCTTTTCCTATGCCTCTAGTTGATCCCGTTACTAAAGCCGTCTTATTCTTCAATCCCATATCCATCTGCCTGCACTCCTTATGTTTAGGATAGGATCATGATACATCGTTTCGCCTACTCCGTAACTAGCACAGAACGTCAATTCTCTTGCGCGAAGCGCCAATTGGCGGGAGTTTCCCCTGTCCATGAGCGAAACGCGCGATAAAACGAATTTTGGTCCTCGTAGCCGACGAGAAAAGCGACCTCTTTGATCTCCAGCGCAGGGTCTGCCAAGTAAGCGACGGCCATCTCCCGCCTAGTTTTCTCCAGCAACTGCTTAAAGCTTGCGCCTTCTTCCGTCAGCCTGCGCTGCAAGGTGCGCTCGCTCATCCCCAACTCGGAAGCTACGTTTTGAATGTCGATTCTCCCTCGAGTTAGGCATCGAGACAAGATCCACATCACCTTATCGCTTATGGTGAGCTGGCTCTGTTGTTCTTCCAGCGTACGATCCAAGGCGGGAGTCAGAATCTCGAGAAGTTCTTCGTTGTACGACGTGAAGGGGCGGTTCAGATCGTCGCGATTCAGCTTTAGCCGATTGCGATCCGTCCCCGTCCGTACGCGGCAGCCGAAATAATCTTCAAGGGCTTGAACGTCGCCCATAGGGTGTATGAATTCGACAGACCGAGCCTTCAGATGACGGCCTGTTCCCCGGCGCCCGAGCTCAAGCAGGTAGGCGAGCGTAATGACGACAAGCACCGGTGGTCCGGGTTGCTCGTCATGCTGCCACTCCAATTCAATCGAGCATTGCTCGCCTTCCTCCTGAATCCTCAAGTTTTCCGGAGGGCACATTTGCTTATAGCGCGCCATTCGGTTCAGCGCGTCCCGGTAGTCACGAGCGTGAAAGGTCGCCAAAGCAGCCGGCGGATACTGAGCTGTCTCGTACGCGGTCGCAAGCTTGACGATTCCCGTAGCGATGTCCCCGACGAGTTCGGAATAAGCTTGCCAGATCGAATAATATTGTGCGGTCGTGACTAACGGTTCGGTGATGACGGTTAGCGGTAGACGTGCTTGGCGCGCTACATCAATGGGTTCTACCCCTATCCCCCTCAGGCTGGTCCAGAAACCTGGCGCGATCTTGATACGGTCTGCGGAAGGAGCGTTCATGGCTGTCGACCTCCAAGGACAAAGTCAAATTGCAATAATCCACGGAGCCCGCGGATCATTGATTCTGCTAATTATAGCGTTACCGTGCGGGGTGAGGCCACCCGGTAATTTATTTGCGGCGGCCTCATGATATGTTTTCTACGCTATCGTTCTCCGTTAGAGCTATATATAATCGAGGATTTTTTTCCAGCACACGCTGCGCATGCTCTGTAAATTTCAAGTCCGCAATCCGATCTTTGAACAGAAACATGCCGGTCTCATTGCTGTGTTTGCCGAGGGCTCCCTCATAATAGGTTGGCTCCATGAGTAGGCGGAGAGGAAAAAACTTCATAAACCGTTCAAACCATAAGGCAAGTCCGGAATCTTTTCCTTTTCTTAGAGTATTGCTAATTCCCGGGTCAACACTGCGGATCTTGATGTCTTCCTTGGCAAGTTGCGGTGCCACGGCTTGAGTCCACAACGAAAGCGCCAGCTTAAAAGTCGCGTAGGGCCAAACATTTTGCGAAAGCTTTAGGGATGCTCTAAGTTTTCGATCGTAATCCCATTCCGCCCGATCGATCCACTGTAACCTCATCATGTTGTATTTATTGAGTTCTTGTACCCGGTTGTTCAACTCATTTAATGGATGCCTTTTTAGACTTCATCCCAGGATACTCTCAGGCACCTTGACTGCCGGCATTCATTCGCATCTTCAAGAACGGCACCGCCACGATCGCAATAGCGACCCCAACCATCCCGACCCATGTAATTGATGACAGGGACACCCGGTCGATCATGACGCCTCCGATTCCAGCACCCGCAGCCATGGACAATTGCATCATGGATTGGTTCAGGCTCAGCATGATTCCAGAATAATTCGGTTCAATCCGAACCAGATTGAATTGTTGCGTTGGACCGGAAGACCAAGCCGCAAACGACCATAAGATCAGGAGGGTGACAATCGGCAGCCACGAGTGCGTATAGGTAACGGTTAGAGAGAGGAGAAGCAGCGCTATGACGTGCAAGAGCATTCCCCCTGACAGTGTCGGGAATACCCCCCATTTATCCGTGCTGAAACCGCCGAATTTGGATCCGACCAGGCTGGCGATGCCGAACGCCAATAGCACTCCACTCAGCATTCCATCTTTCAATCCGGCAACATCAAGTAGATACGGTGAAATGTAGGTGTAGGCGATCGAGTATCCTCCGAGCCAGAAAAAGGTAATCGCAAGCCCTAGCGCTACGTTTCCGTTTTTCAAGAAGGCAAGTTGCTTGGACAACGGAATCGGTTTATCCCCTTGAACTCGAGGGATGATGGCGTACAGAACGAACATTGCCACAAGACCGGCCAGTGCCAATATACCAAAAACGGATTTCCATCCGAATTGTGCTGCAACGATACGTCCAAGAGGCACGCCGATAATCAAGGAAGCCGTAAAGCCCATCACCACGGTAGCAATCGCGCTGGCTTGTTTGCTTGGGGCGGCGATTTTCGCGGCGACGTCCAAAGCGGTTACCACGACCATTCCCGCGCCCACAGCCATGATGACGCGAGCTGCGAGAAACGATGAATAGCCTGGCAAAACGAAAGACAGAATATTCCCCATTACGAAGATACCCAGCGCCCAAACCAGCAGTTTTTGTCTTTCCACCTTAGCAGTCAACGCCATGAGGATCGGGGTGCTTATGGCGTACACAAAGGAAAAGATCGTGACCAACTGCCCCGCAGAAGTAACGGAAATACCCATTGTATCCGAGATCTTATCCAAGATGCCGGAAATAACATACTCGGATGTACCCACCAAAAAAGTAACCAATGCCAATAAATAGACTCTCCACGTGTTAGACAATACGTTCACTTCTCCTTTTTCTGTTGTTCAATAGATGAGGATCTTTTATGAATTTACATATCGCAATATGTCGATTTGTAAGGTCAAAAAAAACTGAATACGTTTGAGGTATTCAAGTTCAGATTAGAGTTTCTGATTTAAGAAATCAGCTAATTCGCTTATTTTCTCTTCGTTTCGTTTGTAGTACGTATATTTGCCGATCCGCTCGGTTCGAATCAGTCCGGCCCGTTGTAGAATGGACAAATACTGCGAAGCCGTCGACTGTGTCATGTTCAACTTATCCGTCACTTGACTGACGCACACCCCGATTTCCCTCATATCCACTCCTTCATGGGGCACAAAATGTTTTTCGGGCTCCTTAAGCCACTGTAAAATCTGTAGTCTCGACTCGTTAGACAACGCCTTGAACACTTCAATTGGATCCATGTCTATTATTATATCTACATTTCACGATATGTCAATAAAATGTTGTTCTTGATACCTTAACTATACTTCCTCCAAACATCTCGTAAGCAAATGATGAAAATTCAAAATTCCGTGTGGTTCGAAATAGTCTTTCGCTTCACGAATGTACTTAAGTGATGAATTTGTAATCAAACGGATACAAAAGCGTTGCTGCAGCAACACTATTTTTCTTCATTGCAATTAAGAGACCCTGCGGCGCAGCCACATTACATGGTGGACCTTTCATAAATGAACATTGCGGTTGAAAATCAACAATATTATAAAGAAACGTGGAGTAGAGGATCATGAAAATGCTGACACGGAAAATGATGTGGCTGGGAATGGCACTCGTCCGTGTTGACCGTATTCGGGGGAGCGATGATGGAATCGGTGGTTCAGCCAATACAATGAATGACATCACTGCTCTTGGCAAGCGGTTGGCTACAACCAATCTCCCCAGCGGACTTTCACCACTTTATTAATCGTAATGCGTACGCACTAAAAAAAGGTTCATTAGACTTAATCTAATGAACCTACTCTTATTGAAGTGATACCGGTGAGAGGACTCGAACCTCCACGGGTCTCCCCATTCGATTTTGAGTCGCGAGTGTTATTATAACACATGCGGAAGTTAAGTCAAGGAAGAAGAATTTAGAACCCGCGAAAAGCCTTGTAAAATCAAGGTTTTTCGCGGGTTTTTCTGTTTTTTTCAGGCTCCGTAAGGCGTCCCGGCGACTACCTAAAATGAAGCCATTTTGAGACGTTGGGAAGAACTCGGAGAGAACAATAACAGAACAGCCCGCTCCCTACCATTGACAAATTAAAATGAAGCCACTGCTTCAGGGAGGGTTTTGAAATGACCAAAACGACGGTGATCACCATTGCCAATCAAAAAGGCGGAACAGGCAAAACAACCACTGCTTACAACCTGGCTTACGCCTTATCTAATGAAGGAAAAAAAGTGCTGCTGGTCGATTTTGACCCGCAAGGTAATCTGACTATGTGCTTTGGCATTGAACAGCCTGACAAACTTCAGTTTTCGATGTTCAATGTGATGAACGCAATGATGACGGACGAGCCGCTGCCATCGCCCGAAGAATATATTCATTCTCATGGCAACATCGACCTGATTCCGAGCAACATTGAATTGTCCGTAGCTGAGATTAATCTACGCGATGAAATGGGCGGAGAGAAAACGTTGGCTTCCCTTCTGGAACCAATGAAACATAAATACGATTACATCATTATCGATACGAATCCTTCCCTCGGCCTCCTTACAATCAACGCTCTGGCAGCCAGCGACAGCGTCCTTATTCCGGTAAACCCGCAACTATGGTCCGCCACGGGTTTGACCCAATTGCTTAAAATTATCGTCAAAGTGAAAAAACGGATTAATCCAAGGATTGGTATCGAGGGCATCTTAATGACCATGTGTGATACCCGAACGAACTTATACAAGGAAGCCTTTCGTCTTGTGAAAGTTTACTACCGGGAAACTTTCCGTATCTTCGATTT
This sequence comes from Paenibacillus sp. 32O-W, assembly GCF_007679495.1. Classification (GTDB taxonomy): domain Bacteria; phylum Bacillota; class Bacilli; order Paenibacillales; family NBRC-103111; genus Paenibacillus_L; species Paenibacillus_L residui. The sequence continues at coordinate 41,900 of NZ_VEGP01000040.1, forward strand.
GCAAATCCCGCTTTCCGTTAAAGTCGGGGAAGCCAACTTTTACAGTCAAAGCATTATCGAGTTTCATCCAAAATCCAAAGTAGCCTTGGCTTACCAAAGCTTGGCGAAGGAGTTGATCCAAAATGGCAAGTAAACGTCCTACGCCCAAGCTCTCCAGTATTGATGAATTGCTGCTGTTGTCCGAGGAAACAAAAGTGCCGGAAACCGTAACCGGAACAGGTGTAACCCAGCTACTTCTATCTGACCTGGTTCCGTTTCATAACCACCCCTTCAAGTTATATGAAGGGAATAAGCTGGATGAGCTAGTTGAGAGTGTTATGGAAAACGGAGTGTTGATTCCGATCATTGTCCGACCAAAAGAACCCAATGGTTATGAAATCCTGTCCGGGCATAACCGTGTGAATGCCGCGAAAGCTGCCGGTTTAATCACTGTTCCTTCTATTATAATGGACAATCTTACAGAGGCCGAAGCCGTCATCATCGTGGTGGACACTAATTTCCATCAACGTTCTATCCAGGATATGCTGCCCAGTGAGTTGGCTCGTGCCCTGCATATGCAGCTTGAAGCCTGTAAGGAAGCTAGACAGAAACAAGGTAGAATAAACGAAATTGAAAATGCCGAAATTCCCAGTAGTGACGGGGAAAACAACGAAGGTGTCCCAGTGGGACACCGCGGCAAAAGTGTCTTTGAGGTTTCCCATAAAAACGACATGAGTCCTACCAATATCAAGCGTTATTTACGTCTCAATCATTTAGTCCCTGAGTTGTTAGAACGAGTCGATCAGGGAGAAATCAAACTACGCCCCGCTGTAGATTTGTCTTATTTGAAACCGGAAGAACAGCAAACAGTAGAAGCCTTGATTCAGCAACAAGGCTACAAGGTGGATATGAAAAAATCGGAGCTGCTTAGAGGAAAGTCCGAAAACCACAATTGTAATGAACAGGTCATTATGGCCATTCTTTCCGGGGAAGCCACCCGGAGACCGAAAAGCAAAACCCCCGCCCCTTTTAAGTTGAAACATAAAATTTACACCAAATACTTTTCGCCGAATAGCAAAGCGGCGGAAGTCGAAGAAATCATCGACAAAGCGCTGGCCTTCTATTTCTCGCAACACCCCCAAGAAAACCATGATCCAGACAAGGAGGAATTTCAATGATGTTTAAAGACCTTGCCCATGAACAGTTTTATGAAGGAAACGTAATCCGCGCTCATCGTCAGCATGATCCTTATCGTAAGGCCCTCTTTTATCTCCTGGGCCTGACAGAAGACACCCGCAGAAACATCAACGATCTTTACAATTTCAAGGAAGATAGCATCCGACTAGAGGGATTGAACGAAAGTTGGCAAACCGGAACCACTTCTCGTCTTACGCGATTAGCATTCAATTTATACACCGGCTATACGGGAGAAAGTGAAGAGGACGCCCGTCATTACAGCCCCTACTATCTATTTGACAACGGCTTACTGCCTTACTTTTTTGAAGCGGTTAAACTTCGCTATCCTTCCTACGCCTCTGATTTATCGCAGAGTTGGACATCGTTTCAACCTTTCACTAACCACGGCAGAGATGTATGGGATGAACTGGAGCACTAAAACCGCAATTCGAACCATGGAGGAAGGAGGACAACCATATGGCACGCGCTAAACAATTGAAATCGTTATATGAATCCGGAGTAGCTTACATTTCCAATACACCTGAAGCCTGGACGGACTATCTGACCTTTGCTTCCGGGATTTATAAATATTCCTTCGACAATGCCCTGCTGATCTACATGCAAAACCCCAATGCGACCATGCTGGCTTCCTTACCTCTTTGGAACAAATTGGGGCGTTTTGTTACCAAAGGAGAAAAAGCGATCGCTGTCTGTGATTATCGCGATGCCGGGTTAACGCTGGATTATTTATTTGATGTTTCCCAAACTTACGGTAAGGCCGCGCCAAAAACATGGAGTTTGGAACATTTGGATATGGCTGAATTGGCAGACAGACTGTCTTCCTTCGATACCGATAATCTCAGCGAATGTATCAGTATGATGGTCAGACAAAGCATCGCTTCTTTGGATGTGTCTATGCAGGATATTGAACTGGACATGGCTGATCATCTGTTTGGTTCGCTTCCTACCGGGGGCATTGAAGATCAAATGTTGGAGTTAATTGAAGCGAGCAGCCGTTTTTTCATTCACCAGCGCTGCGGCATACCGGATTCCGTCCTCTCTCCAGCCTTTGATACGATCCCTCATTGGAATACCGTGCCTCTCATGTCCCGGCTTGGCGGAATCGTCACCGAGTTATCCAAAGAAATCCTGCTGGACATCGGGAGACATGTCAAAATCATGGAACAGGAAAGGAGTATGACTCATGACCGAAATGAAGGCGAATCTGCATTATTCCGAACAGACGGACGGCCTGCTTTATCCTCAACTGCAAATCTCCAATCAAGCGGAGGCCGACCAGCAACCTCTGGGCAAATACGGGCGAATGGCACTGAACTATTTGCGGAATCATCATCCTCAGAGATTCATGAGCTTGAAAATGCAAGGGAATCTGATGGAAAAAATGCACCAAGTAGATCGGGAGGCCACCGAGAAGATAGAGCATCTCACGGAACAGCTTCTCCGATTTCGTCCGATGCCGCAGACCGAAGATATTTTGGAGAGGACACGCCACCTGAATCAGATCAAGTCCACAGCCGAGGAACTGGTATTGAACGACATCGTATTGAAACCGAGATAACCGAATCGAGACCGAATCCGGAACCGCCTGTCAGCGGTTCTTTTTTTACGCATAAAAAGGAAAACGACAACAACAGGTTTTCTGCCGAAGATATGTTGGAAAACCTGCTGCGCAGCGACCGAGGCGGATTGGTGATCAAACCGCGTGTGTATCAATTTGTTACCGAAGAACCCCAGCCCGTAAAACCAGCTAAACTTGCCGCATTGCTCAAGTCCCTATACGGAATCGGCGGCGCTAGAGGAGAGTTCGGCAACGGGTTACGCGGATTCGACTACAATGGCAAAGGGATCGAGTTGTATTGGACGGATGCGGATGGCGAACATCATGGTACTTTCACTTGGAATAAAGTCGCCACCAAGATTTTAGAACTGATCCGGGATGGCCGTTATGATGAGAACTTTGCTCCCTTCCCTCCCGTTGAACCGGAATGGACATTGTTTGACTATGCCTTGCAATTGAAGCAACAGGAAACCGGTAGAGATGAATTCATCGACCACCAAATAGACGAAACAAGGGAAGAAGTCGCAAATCAAGATTCTCCTGGTCTTGAAACGGATGATGAGTATCACGAAACAACCGTTACGACTTCTAATGCTTCTACTCTTTCACCCACTCGCAGCAACGCTGTCAATTTTCACTTTAACCCGGAGGCTTCCCCTTACGTTTCAGGCCCGAAAAGCAAATACAAACGGAATGTGGAAGCCATTCAATTGCTTAAGCAACTGGAACATGAAAACCGCTTCGCCAGCCAGGATGAACAACAGATCCTAGCCGGTTATGTCGGGTGGGGCGGCTTGGCCAACGCCTTTCATCCATCCGCCCCCGGTTGGGAAAACGAGTACCAGGAACTGAAACATTTGCTGGATGAAACGGAATATGCAGCGGCGCGGAATTCTACCATCACTGCTTTTTATACCGAGCCATTCCTTATTGAACACATCCATGCCACGTTGCATCGTTTTGGTCTTACAGATGGAAAAGGCCGTAAACTGCTGGAACCCTCCATGGGAACCGGAAATTTCTTCTCTGTATTGCCTCTGGATTGGCATCGGGCGGAGCTTCACGGCGTGGAACTGGACAGCATTACAGGCAGAATCTCACGGCAGCTATATCCTCAAGCAACCATCTATCTACAAGGCTTTGAAACAGTCGATTTTCCGGACGATCATTTTGACGCCATATTCAGTAATATCCCGTTTCACAATATTCGTGTTTTTGACCGGCGCTACACCAGCAATTACCTGATCCATGATTATTTTTTCATCAAATCTTTAAACCTGCTCAAACCCGGCGGCATCTTGGCCTTTATCGTCAGCAAAGGCACATTGGACAAACAGGATTCCTCCGTTCGGGAAGTGCTGGCGCGAAAAGCGAACTTGATCGGAGCCGTACGCCTGCCCAACACGACTTTTCAATCGCTGGCCGGAGCCGAAGTCACGACCGACATCGTTTTTTTGCAAAAACGGGAACAGCCGCTGATGTCATTGAAAAAAGAAGACATGCCCGAATGGGTGTTTACCGATGTTACCGAAGATGGTATACCGATCAACCGTTACTATCTCTTTCATCCTGAAATGGTGCTGGGTCGCATGGTTTGGGATCGCGGCATGTATGGGCCGGAGCAAACGACAGCTTGTGTGCCGTATGACAATCAGGAACTGTCTCCCATGCTAGAGCAAGCGCTCAGTACTCTTCAAGCCTCCTTCCCTGATGCATCGGAGCAAACATCGGAGACAAGCTTGCCGGATGTGCTGGATGAGGAAGAAGTCAAACCGATCAAAGCGCCTCCCGGAACCAAAAATTTCACCTACCTACTTCAGCAAGGACAAATTTACTACTGTGAAAACGGCTATTTATTGCATCAAGACATCAAGGGCAAAAAAGCCGAACGAATCAAGGGATTATGCGAAATCAAGTCGGTGCTTTTGGATGTCATTCAAATTCAGTCCCATGAGTATGGCTATGACGAAGCAGAATTAAAGCAGGCACAACAGCGGCTCAATCAGGTATACGACCGCTTTGTCCAACAATACGGTTTTATTAATGACCGAGCGAATACAGCCGCTTTTGCTGATGACGATCAACTTCCGCTGTTGCGCTCCATCGAAGATCAGACTCCAGAGAAAACATGGGTGAAGGCTGCCATCTTTTCCCGTCCGACGATTAAGATGAACCGTCTGCCAGACCATGCAGATAACGCTCTGGAAGCCTTGCAAATTTGTTTAAATCAACGGTTGCGAGTTGACTTGCCGTATATTGCCCACTTATGCGGCAAATCGGTCGCCGAAATACGGGAAGAACTAGGGGATCGCATCTTCCTGAATCCACAAAAATATACCGACGACGAAGAGGAAGGATGGGAGCTGGACGAGGAATATTTGTCCGGCAATATCAAAGATAAGTTGGCTTATGCCACATTGAAGGCGCAGGAACGTCCCGACTTGTTTGAGCGTAATGTGGCGGCGTTAACCCGCGTTCAACCTGCTCCGCTGTTACCCGGCGATATCGATTTTCGCATTGGCAGCCCGTGGATTCCCGTACGCTATTACCGCGATTTTATGTATGAAACCTTTGGGACGACCCAAGCGTTTCAAAGAGCCCGTACCATCGACGTGGAATATTTGGAATATACCAATACGTGGCGCGTATCCGGTAAAACGTTGGAGCGAAACTCCATCAAGGCAAACCAGACCTACGGTACCCATCGAGCGAACGCCTACGAGATTTTTGAAAGCAGTTTGAATTTGCAAAGTATTACGATTCGAGATCCGGTCACCTACTTGGACAGCAATGGCAAGGAGCAGGTCAAATACGTGGTTAACGCCAAAGAAACGATGATTGCCCGTGCCAAACAACAGCAAATGAAAGAAGCCTTTGGAGCCTGGTTGTTCCGAGACAAGGAACGGGCGGATACGTTGCTTGCTATTTACAACGATAAGTTTAACACGATCCGTCCTCGTACTTATGATGGCGATCATCTGGTGTTCCAAGGCATGAATGAGGATATGGCGTTGCGGAAGCACCAAAAGGATGTCGCGGCCCGGATTATCTATTCCGGCACCGCGCTTATGGCTCATGAAGTCGGCGCGGGCAAAACCGCCGCTATGATTGCCGCAGGCATGTACTTGAAGCGTATCGGCGCGATCCAAAAACCGATGTACTGCGTCCCCAACCACTTAACCGAACAATGGGCCAATGAATTTCTACGTTTCTTTCCTGCTGCTAATATTCTGGTAACGACAAAAAAGGATTTTGCTCTGGCCAATCGCCAGCGCTTTGTCTCACGGATTGCGATGGGAGATTACGATGCCATCATCATCGGCCACAGCCAATTTGAGAAAATCCCCATCTCCAAGAAACGCCAGGAACAGCTCCTGCAAGATGAAATCCGCAACGTCTCTCAGATGATTGACCAGATGAAAAAAGAAAAGGGAGACAACTGGAGCATTAAGCAAATGGTCGTTTTCGAGAACAACCTGAAGTCCCGTCTGGAGCGTCTAGTCAATGAAGGCAAAAAAGACGATTTGATTACCTTCGAGCAGCTTGGTGTGGATATGCTATTTGTCGACGAGGCGCATGCGTATAAAAATTGCTTCACATTCACTAAAATGCGTAACGTTGCCGGCATCGGTAAATCCAGCAGCCAACGAGCGACGGACATGCTGCTGAAATGCCAATATTTGCAGGAAATCAACAACGGCCGCGGCGTCGTTTTTGCTACTGGCACTCCGATCAGTAACAGCATGTCCGAGATGTATGTCATGCAGCGCTACCTTCAACCACATTTGCTGCAAAAATTGGGATTACACTTTTTCGACAACTGGGCCGCAACGTTCGGTGAGGTCGTCACCTCGTTGGAGATTACCCCGGAAGGCAGCGGCTACCGAATGAAATCCCGCTTTGCCAAATTTCATAACTTGCCGGAACTGATGAGCCTATTTCGTCTGGTTGCCGATATTCAGACTGCCGACATGCTGAAACTTCCTACCCCACAGTTGGAAGGCGGTAAAGCAACCATCGTTGTCAGCGAGTGCACTCCTTATCAAAAAATGATGATGAACGAATTTGTCGAGCGAGCAGAGAAAATACGGAACAACGAAGTGGATGCTACGGAAGACAATATGCTGAAGCTGACACACGAAGCAAAACTCATGTCCATTGATCCCCGACTCGTGGACGAAGAAGCCCCCTCCGATCCGGACTCTAAACTGAATCGCTGTATTTCCAACGTTTTTGACATTTGGAAGAAAACCCAGGATGACCAGCTTACTCAAGTAATTTTTTGCGACAGCGGCACTCCGAAACCGGGACAATTTAACGTGTACGATGAGGTAAAAGCCCAACTGTCTCATTTCGGTGTACCTGAACAAGAAATCGCTTTTATTCATGATGCGAAGACCGATGTGCAGCGGGAGGAACTTTTTGAAAAAGTTCGCCGCGGCGAAGTCCGGATATTGCTTGGATCGACTCAAAAAATGGGAACTGGTACCAATGTGCAAGATCGTCTCATTGCTGCTCACCACTTGGATTGCCCCTGGCGACCGGCAGACATTACGCAGCGTGATGGCCGTATCCTTCGGCAAGGCAATCGGAATGAAGTCGTCCAGATTTTCCGTTATGTCACGAAAGGGACTTTCGACTCTTACCTGTGGCAAATCCAGGAACAAAAACTTCGCTATATCTCCCAGGTCATGACAGGAAAAAGCATTTCCCGCTCCTGTGAAGATGCCGATGAAACGGTTCTTTCTGCCGCCGAGGTAAAAGCTATTGCAACCGCGAATCCATTGCTTGCGGAGAAAATGCAGATAGACAACGAGGTCATTCGCCTGAAACTGCTGCAATCCAATTGGCATAACGAACGTATGATGCTGGAGGGCAAAATCAAGCAATATCCGCAATTAATCGAAAAGATACAACATGAAATCAAGGATTTACAAGCAGACATTCACTTATCCCGCCAGTCCATGAACCAATCTTTTGTCATGGAATTGGATGGAAAAACCTTTACGGAACGCCCAAAGGCAGGCGAAATGCTTCTCCTCCTTTTCAACATGACGGAATTGCAACCTGATGAATCGGTACGAATCGGATCTTATCGCGGATTTGAACTTTTGCTTGCCCGCCAATCGATGTACAATATGCATCTGGAAATCAAAGGAGCGAAAAGCTACGCCATTGATTTAGGCGAGTCAGAATTGGGCAACATTTCCCGTATCGAGAATGCCATTGAAAAAATCCCCTCATTGCTGCAAGATGCTGAACAAAAGCAAAAAGATACGCACGATCAGCTAACGGCTGCTCTGAACGAAATAGACAAGCCTTTTGAATTTGAACAAAAATTGCAGGAGATGGCAGCGAGGCAATCCGAGATTAATTCGGCACTAGAGTTTGAGGAACTTCAAGGACAGGAAGTAATGATTGATGAACCATTGGTGGGACAAACCGAACAGGAAAAGGATGAAGTGCACTGCGAACCGTGAGAAATCGACTAAACCACTAGTACGATATATATCGACATTTCCTAATCTTCTGGACAGTCAAAAGTTCTACAGCATTAAGAAGCGAGCGAATCGGCGTCAATATCAGTCGTTTCCTGCTTGGATT
>NZ_VEGP01000041.1 GCF_007679495.1 Paenibacillus sp. 32O-W
AGCATTATTTGGTGCTTCTTTGGACTACGCCAAAACCGGAAATTTACCAAGGATTACCTCGAAGTGCATAGGTCATGAGTCTAAGCAATGTTAAAGATGCGCTGCAAAATAACGGACATGAAGTGCTGCAACTGGATGAACAAAGTCTGCAGAGCTGTGATTGCGGTGTTATACGAGCCGCTCGGCGGAAAAATCCGACCTCCGAGACTCCGATAAACCCTTATGTATCAAGGGATTACGGAGATTTCAGAGGAATACGAATATCCTTCAAATAACCCGGTTTTTCGTAGAAGTTATACGAAACCGTATATCCAATTGTTATACGAATCCCTCTACTCTACTTCGCATAACCGCTTTGGTTCGCATAACTCCATAAAGAGGATATGCGAAATGCAGAATCAAAATGGCACCAACATTACCATCGCATGGAAGAACGCTGTTCAGTTTTTTCTTCAAGACTGCAAGTCACGAAATTTGACCAAAGGAACCATCCGAAGGTATCGTAACGGATTGGGAAAACTTAATCAGCATCTCGTTGATCAACAAGTACAATGGGATGAGCTTTGTCCTGATCTTTTTCATAATCGTATCATACCGAGTATGCTCGATGAAGGACTTGCACTTCGAACCGTGAATTGCAACCTATGCGTCTACAAGGAGCTTTTCAAATTTCTGTTTACAGAAGGTTGGATGGAATCGAATATTGCCATCACACTTAAACCATTCAAAGTTCAACCGTCCTTTGCACATACATTTACCGATGAGCAATTACATCAATTGCTCATTCAGCCGAATCGGACAACCTTCACTGGTCTGCGTAATTACGTCATGATGTTGACGTTACTTGATACTGGTATCCGGTTGAAAGAATTAGCTGGTATTCAAATTCAGGATTTGTTGTTTGACGAGGGCGTAATTCAAATACAGAAAGGCAAAGGTCGAAAATTCCGACTTGTGCCCATTCAATCCGTTCTCGCAGAAATGCTGCAACACTATTTATTGGAACGGGGAACGTTGAACCACAACTTCCTTTGGATCACTTTAGATAATACGCCCTTTCAAGCGGGTGGCATCCGAATGATGATTGCTCGCTATTGCAGTACGGCCAACATTCAGGGCGTTCAATGCTCCTGCCACACATTCCGACATACTTTCGCAAAAAAATATTTGATGAATGGCGGCGACATTTTCACGCTTAAAAACGTACTGGGTCATGAGCGAATCGAAACAACCGAAATGTATGTAGAATTGTTTTCCCGAGACTTACACATTCAGCACGAAAAGTTCAGTCCTATCGAACATCTAGCTGCCGATTTTCCCTTTGCTTTCGATGAAAGCGAGGTGTCTGGCGAATGAGTGCAAAACGTCGGCAAAATGTACTAACGAGTGTAGAGCACTCAAGCACCGTAAAGCAGCAACTTAGTTATGACGAACTGCTTCGTTCTTTTATTCTAGATTGCAAAGCCAAAAACCTTTCGCCGCTGACACTTCGTTTTTATCAGGACAGCGTTCGTCAAATGAAGGAAGCATTTCAAGCCCAACAAATTCCGCTGGATATTTACACCCTATCCGTGCGGGAGATTAAGAATCATTTTATTGCTTATCTTTTTGATCAAGGTAAATCGGACAACACAGTGAATGGTCGAATTAAAGCTGTGAAACAATTTTTGAGGTATCTGTTCGAGGAAGGATGGATTACCGAGAATATCGCCGAATCGCTGCATGTCGTCAAAGCAGAAAAGCTGATGCTACAAACCTTTACAAAGGAGCAGGTTGCTTCATTGTTAGAACAACCAAACTTTTGCCCCTCCCTTGCAATCCATCACTTGATTGTCAGCCGCTACTCCCCGGGCTTCGTTTATTAGAGGAAATTCGTTATTCGAGAAGATGAGGAGAAGCCCCGCAGATCGGGGCCTCTCACTTCATTTTCTCGAATAACATAAGAAGTATTTATCGCAAAAATTCCGGTAATGAGTTCTGAACTTCCGGCAGCCTTCCCTCTTTCGCTTCGTCTTTGGGAAACCATTTTTCACTCCATTCCTTCATGTATTTGTCGACGGTCTGTTGCGTAACTTCGATGTATACCTGTGTTGTCTGGATAGAAGCGTGCCCGAGAATGTTCTTTATGACTGCGAGCGGAACACCAGCTTCTAGTAGATGTGTGGCGGTCGTGTGTCTCATGACATGCGGTATGTAGCTGCCGGAGCAAAACTTATCCGGGTGTGCGTCCTTAGCCGTTCTTTCATATTTTGCAAAGATTTCCTCAACACAGGATACGGACATCTGCTCATTTCTTTGGCTTGAAAATACGTGGCGGGTTGGCTGGTCCCCAATTTTTCTGTAGGCCATGTATTTGTTCAGCATTTCGGTGGCATCGTTTGTAATCTTCACACGCCGCGGCTTCTCGCCTTTTCCTACAATTGTTAAAATGGCATTTCTGTTGCTGTCATGTGAAACATCCTTGACGGTGAGGTCGCAGATTTCCTGCGCTCTTGCTCCGCTGGCATACATAACAACCAGAAGCACAAGATCCCGCCACCCGATTCTGTCAGAGGCGTCTGGTAATGAAAAGAATATCTCCAATTCTTGCAGGGTGAAAACGCATCGTTGTTTTCCTTTCACTCGTCTGAACGATTTCTTTGAGATTCTCCCCAAACTGTTCCGGAAGACATATCCAGCTTCTAGATTTCGATTCTGGGCATATTCAGCAAAAGATGACAACGCTCCTAGCCGCTGTTTCATTGTTGTCCGGCTGTTCTTTCGTGCGGTTGCCAACCAATCAAAGAAGTTCGTGAGCAAATCGAAGTTGAGCGTTTCAAAGGTGATTCGGTTGGAACCAATCCCAACTTCATCGTTCAGATATTGGAACAAGAGCCTGAATGCGCATTTGTACGATTCAATGGTGTTTGGACTGGCATTTACCGAAATCGGAAGGTAAGCAGTGAAAAATTTCCCTAATAGAGAGCGAAACTCAGATGCTGCTTTATTCTTCTTCATACGGCACCTCCACTTTGGGGATGAGCCCCGCGGTAAAGGTTTCGAACGCAGCCAATGACTCTGGTATCTGCGCGCCGGAAAACCTCATATACTTGTCCGTATCAAGCAAACATTCATGACCCAGATAGGTCGGCAAAAACAAGTCGTTCATGTCGACAGGATGGCCCTCCGCTTCCAATTGCCGCATGGATTTCAAAACAAAAACATGGCGAAAGCAATGTAAGCAAGCGCCTCTCTCATTCTGTTCTCTCTCCCTTTGATCAATGTTTGCACGTCTTAAAATTTCTGCAAACCAAGTTCCCATCTGCCTTTTCGTGAAGGGGCGTTCCGGTCGGGCTCCAGGAAACAGATAAGCATCAGGGGAAAGCATAATGCCTAATGTTAAGCAATACCTTTCAAGAATGTTAATCAGGGTTACATGGACGGGAATCAATCTTTCTTTTGAAAATTTCGTATGCTGGAGGAAAATCGTATGCGCTTCAAAATCAATATCCTTTCTTCGCAAAGCCAATGTTTCCCCGAGTCTTGTCCCGCATCCGTAAAGGATACGGAGAATCATTGGGATTTTAACCAACAGATAAGGACTACATGATTTCGGTGCCTTTATGTCCAAATGGTCAGCGTAATGGAAGATAGATACCAGTTCTTCGTCTGAGTAGATGTAAGGAATATAGTCCGACTTGGCTTTTGGAGCATCGGGCAGAAAAGAATGGTTGCCCATCCCATTGAGATATTTCACGAAATTTCTAATGGCAATCACTTTTTCTTTCACCGTTTTGCTTTTTCCGCGAAGCGTTCCCATCCATGCCTCAAGTATTTTTTCTGACAGGTTTTTCTCCTGGTAATCGTGTTTCACAAGATAGAGATCAAGTGCAGTCAGATTGGCGGCATCAGATGCAAATGTTTGCGGTACGACACTTGCCTTCCTAAGTTCCAGAAAAGAAGTCATCTCGTTACCCAAAATGCTTTCAAACATGAGAGATCGCCTTCTTCCCAGACAGTACTTCGGCAAAAATACCTGTTGGCTCTGAAACAGAAATGGGGCAAAGCCGCATACTTTTCATATCGATCCTCGCATAATGCTTGAGCGCATACTCTGTTCCGTGGCCTAAAACTTTTCGTACAATTTCCGTTGGCACACCATCGTTAACCATGTTACTGGCAATAGAGGACCTGAATGCGCGACTACCATGCTTTCTTCCGGCAATATCGATATTTGCGTGTCGAAATTGATTCCAAGCCATCGAATTAATAGCATAACTATCGATCGGCGCATAGGGCGGAGCGAGAGATATGAAAACGCGGGAGCATCCTATAAGATTCGGTCGAACATTCTTCATGTAGTTCTGCACTGCCGTTTTTACTTCAGGAAATAATTCTCCTTCCCAAGGGTCGCCTGTCTTCTGTTGTATGAAATGCAGCCGGTTTTTATCGAAGTCGATATCACCAAAGGTCAGCGCGGCAACATCACGTGCGCGGATGCCGTAGCGCGTCATGAACAGGGTGATTGCATAATTCCTGATCCCGGCCTGAGAAGATAAATCGAAGGAGTTTTCCATGCTACTGATTTCTTCTGGAGAATATACGGTAGGCTGAGGCATGGGATGACGGCGGTGCCGAATAAGTCCAGAATAGTTCTGCTTCAAAAGGTTGTTATCGGCAAGAAAACCCGCAAGCATATCCGCGATTTGTTCGATTTTTCTCATGGAGGCATTAAGCCCGAAGGGCTCGCGGCCTCTTGGCAAACGAGCAGTTCCATTCGCGTCCAGCCGACTTGCCTTTAATCTGTGGAACGGCTGGACGGAAGAAGGCGCGGAACGCTATTCCGCTCCTAACGAGTTGTTTGCATGCGGTTACGCCCCTTATTTTTTTGAAGCGATCTACCTTCGGTATCCGGAATTTTGCCGCAGTCATGATCAGATTTTCAAACGGCGGACGGAGCAAATTCGCTAAATGGCCGCTTGTGACGGGAGTGGAATCGGATAATGAAGAAAATCAAAATGAGAACTGTGGTAAGGGACATCAAACAGTTGGACAAGCTCCCCAAAGCGATGAAGCGCGTGAATCGTTTAAGGCCTCGCGTTGAGCGGCAGACAGAACATGACAAAGCGCATGGTCAAACTCCCGCAGCATATGCACAGCACCGCTCCGAATCGACCATGAAGAAAATGGTGCGAACTCAAATGGGAATGAGCATGCGTGTCAGCAGCAGATTGATTCGACACATTCTTAAAAAGCAGACATTACCGAATGGAAATACTGTCCCAGGAAACAAACCCGTTGAAACGAAGCCTGAGCCTTCGGTTACGCCTACATCACGTCAAGCTCGCAGGCTTCGTCTTCGTAAGCCGATTGATGGCAGATATCTCTTGCATTCAGATCAACAATCAGGAAAACAACGCTTCATACGGAGCCGGGCCAATGCCCGGCTTTCGCATCGTTCTCGCAAAGACAGGATTCCCAGCCCGGCTCCGAAACAAGTAGTTAAACCAGCCGGGAAAAAGACGCGCGCCGATGCGCCATCGCATACAGCAAATGTACGTGCGCCTCGTCGAAATGCGCTCGTGTCTGAAATTGCAGGTCAAACGATCAAGAGGAAAGAACGAACATTCAAAATATTGTCTCCATTTATTAAAACGGGGCAGCGGCTAGGACAGGCTCAAAAGGTTGATCGCGCGGAACTGAAAATGAACGCCGTCGAGACAGCCAAGCGGGCTGCGCAAATGGCGATGGCAACCCGCCGCACTCTTCAAAGGGCACAAGCTGCCGCGAGACTGAATCTTCGCATTATTAAAATGGTTGTAAGAGCCGCCGCGATGCTTGTCAAAGGATTGGCGGCGCTTTTGGGGATCAGTAGTTCAGTGATCGTATTGCTGTGCATAGTAATGGCGATAGCCGCCGTTATTTCCTCTCCATTTGGTATTTTCGTATCCGGCGAAAATACGGATGCTGATGTATAGCCGCTTTCTCAAATCGTTCAAGAGATGGACGCTGAATTTGAGGCAAAGCTGGAAGAAATACAGAAATCCGCTGGAAACGTAGACCGAGTGGAGATCCATTATACTGATAGTGCAGATAACACGCGAATCGATAATTGGGCGGACATTATAGCCGTATTTGCGGTGAAGACGGTCATGGATACAGAAAACGGAATGGATGTAGTTACGCTTGATTCAACAAGAATCGGTATCCTCCATGAGGTGTTCTGGGAGATGAATCAGTTGGAATCCCATGTTGAAACGATTGAACATACGGAAACAGTTACGGTGCAGCATGAGGACGGAAGCTCCAGCGAAGAGACGACGACAAGCTATGAGCGCATTTTACATATTACCGTGAATGGCAGAAAAGCGGAGCAACAAGCAGAGGCATACCATTTTACAAACGAACAAATGGATTTGATGAAGGAATTGCTGTCCGCAGAGTTCCGCCCGCAGATGCTTGCAATACTTGGCAAGGATATGGTTAGTGACTTGACGACGTGGTAGCTGGAATTGGTTCAATAGCATTTGCCTGAAGGTAAAACTGGGCAGTGAAGCCGTCCAATTGGCGCTGACCCGTCTAGGCGACCCGTACAGCCAACCGAAAGCCGGTCAGGTATAATAAAAATATACCTTATTTGGCATATTTTGGACGATACTTGATAAAGTTTACCTCGAAGAATTTTTATCTATCAGCACTGATCGGACCTCGTTCCAACTCGATAATTGTACTTATACAACCTCCACGGTATATATACTAATGGTGGGGTACAGTCCCCTCCTTGTATTTAGAGCAAATAGGCTGCCTGACTTACTTTTTCTGGTAGCCTATTTGTCTCGTCCCGGTGATCATTCATGGATCGCACTTTGCCATCTAACCTCTCTTGCACGAGTACTCCCGAGTAATTCTTTTTATCCTGCAATACTTGCCCTACGATCGATTGTAATGCCGAGTGTTCAGGGAATTCTTCTGCGGGGGTTACTGAGACCAGCTTAACTTGGAGGTTCCTCGAACTCTAGCCTTGGAAACCGACTTCTGATCTACGAAAGAGCCGATCCACCACGCGCTTCATTATCCGATTCTTACGGAAATAGACGGAGGCCGGCTTTTGCCGGCCTCTCTATGAAGTATAAACAAGTAATGACGCCTCTCTAAATAATTCGTTTTACAGCGTTCGCGATCTCATAACCCGGAAGAAAAAGCAAGTGAATCCATTTGCTCACGATCTTGACTCCGTTCGTCCTGGATCAATTGACATAACGTTCTCGCCAATATACGTCCAGCCGTTCTTGGCGCGACCAATCCCGGTAAACTTGGTGCCAACAAGGCCTTGATTCCACGTTTTTCGGCAAAACGAAAATCGGTTCCACCTGGTTTGGAAGCCAAATCAATAATAATAGCGTGATGCGGAATACGGGTCAACACACGAGAAGTAAGGATTTGCGCCGGAACCGTGTTAAAAATAATATCCACATTTACGCCTTCATCGTACAAATCTTTCGTATAAAACGGCTCAATCCCCATCTCCCATGCACGTGCAAACTGCTCCGGTTTCTGCACCCCCGCTTTGACGTGTGCTCCCAGGCGGTGAAGCATACCGGCTAACGTAAGACCGATTCTCCCCAAACCCAGCACCATACAACGCGAACCATGTATGGTAATGTCCGTATGTTGAATGGCCATCAATAAGGCGCCTTCCGCAGTGGGAATGGAATTGTATATGGCAACATCGTCCCTGCTGAATAATTCAATCAGATCTATTCCTAGTTCCACGCAAAGGTTCCTCAAGTAAGACTTGGCTATGCCAGTACAGACTTTTGCGTGTTTCGGCAAGCAAGACATATATTCCTTGTTCAGCAATAACGTTTCAGATGAAAATGAAGACTCTACTCTGCCATGGTCGTCTGTACCGACAACCGGTAATATCAATACATCAGCATTGCGAAGCACCTCCCTCGTAAGCTTGGAATGCTGAACTTCAAGAAGTTGTTCGTGCAAATCTTCATAACCGATTACCACAACATTTGCATCCAGGTCTGTGAATGACCGAATGATTTCAAGATGTCGGGCATCGCCTCCAAGGAAAACAATATGCAGACCCGTTAACAAAAAATCCCCCTACTTTCCTTAAGTATGGATTTAAAATTAACTAACCTCGTTTACCATCTTTAAAAGCGCATCTGCTCCTTTCATCCCAGGGCAAATTCCGCGTAATTCCGCCTCTGTGGTCACCATATCGAGTGGGGCATCCAGCAATTGCTCTATTGTTCGTACCCCGGTTGCACGTCCTGCCACAATGCGGCGATCGTTTAATTTCTCATTTAACAAACGAATATCAAGCGCTCCGCACATGATATATCCGTGATCGGTTGTGATGGCCAGAAGTGTTGTTTTGGGCAGGGCGACCTCGATACTTATAACCTGATGACCTTCAACTTCAATCGGTTTCATCATGATCATCTATGATGCAGCTCCTTTTTTTCTACACTATATGCCGGGCGTGATATTTGCACCATAGACTGTTGCCCAAATCCGATATTACTTGTATTCGTTGGAAGCCTTCTCCCCTTTCGCCATATACATGTGTATATTGGACTTCGATTCAATTCCATGTAATTTTTGAGATTTATAACAAAGGAGATAACAAACGCGCTGCTTGATCAAGCATGCGCTCGGAAGAAGTACGATGCATATGATCTTCCAAACGATATGGAGTAGCCTCGGCGAGATCCCGTTCGAATTGTTCCGTAAGCTCCCGGGCCACATCAGAATGATACATCACTGCACACACTTCGTAGTTTAAACGGTAACTACGGAGATCGTAGTTGGAAGAACCCACTTCGGCAATCTCGCCATCGATAATCATGACTTTGGCGTGCAATACCCCTTTGTTGTACTGAAACACATTGATCCCTGCTTCCACGAGTTCGCCATAATACGTACGGCTTGCAGCGCCTGCAACTTTAGGAATCACTTGGCGCGGCACCAGTAATCTCACTCGAACGCCACGCGCCGCGGCTGTTTTGATGGCCATCATGATATCCGCATCGGGTATAAAATAAGGGTTGGTCACGTCGATGGTTCGGGTCGCCTGCGTCAGGCAGATGAAATGCATTTCCCGAATGACCGGAGTAGGCAGCCCGGGATTGCCTTCGAATATCTGTATATAGACGTTATGCGAATCCTTGGATGGGGAAGCTTTTCCCATGTGGGTGCCTTCCATCGTTCCCAGCTCCGATCCCCATTCCCATCCGTATCCTCGTTCTGTTTTGCCGGATGGAAATGGATGAATGGCTTTATCGTCAGAAAGTTGAGCCGATTCAGGGAGAAATTTTGCCTTTCTCGTTGAATGGAGCATGTCCGGTGACGCCATTTTCCAGTGAGCCTCAAAAACGGCTTTCACATCATCCGCTGTTTCGCCGGTTAACCGCATATGAGTGTCGCGCCAAAAATCGACATCCGGCTTCATTCCGGTATACTCGTCCCCAACGTTGATTCCTCCCATGAAGGCTTCCTTTCCGTCGACGATGACGATCTTGCAATGATCCCGGTATGTCAAGTTGGATAGTACCCAGGGGAATCGCAAGGGAAAGATGGTCCTGCATTCAATGCCTGCTTCCATCATCCGGCGAACCGTATGTTTGGGAAATGACCGGCTTCCCCAGCCATCCCTTATAAAACGAATGTTCACACCGGATAAAGCCCGGTCAATCAGCACATCTGTGATACGTTTACCGATATGGTCATTCCGGTATATGTAATATTCAAGATCGATTGTCTTTTGTGCGGCCTGAATTGATTGAAGGAGTTTTCCGTAGGTTTCCATCCCGTTCGTGAGGATTTGGACGTAACCGGTTCGAAGGCCACTGACAGACAAAGGTTGCAAAGCCCGAGCGATAACAAAAGCGGAGTCACCACATGCTGGAGGCAACGCTATCGGGTTATTGTGCGAAGAAACGAGCTTGTCCCGCCGCATTTGCACAGGATTCGTTACGAACAGGTAACAAACGAATCCGATAATCGGTAATACAAGTCCGACTGATATCCAAGTTAACGCTTTGGCGGGGCGGCGCACCTCCCGAACCGCAATAATGATCAATAGTGCCGTATTTACTAGCCATAATCCTGCTATCCATGCCAAGAAAATCAGCCTCCCAATCCTGTCGTCTACGAGGGAATAAAGATAAAGGGGCAGCCATGCCGAGAAAAGATCGGCATGGCCTTTTTAGAACCCTTTATACTGCGGTTCTTCCTGTTCAATTTGTTGTATCCGTGGAGTGACCTGGTCAATGATGTTTTGTGTCTGTTGCGCTGCATTTGTGAACGTGGTTTTGGCCTGCTGGTTTTGTGTATTTAACGCAAACTGTTCAAAGCTGGCCTGTGCGCTTTTTAATGAAGCTACAGCTGTTTTCACTTGAGAAGCTACCGTCATGTTGATCACCTCCTGAAATGGCATCCATATGTAATATGTCAACCCGTCAGAAAAATAATGAATGGTAAAATTTGGTGATTGGCTATTGTCAGGGGTTAGAGTCTTCCTGAAAAGACTTACCGCAATCTATGCCCTTCTTGGCAATGTTTGAAGCCAGCAAATACAGCCCAACATAGATAGGAAAAGAATAGGTATGTTTCCAGTGAACGGGGTGGTATAAATCGGCCATTTGTGAGACCGGCTCGGCCACAAAAGCGGAAAATCCCCCAAATAGGAGAGCTTTGAACAACGGATGTATGCCAGACTTGTACTGGAGTAAGAACATAACCGTGACGGGAAGAAGTGAAAAATTCCAAGGAAAATTGGCCGGCATGAACGGTATGACCTCCCAGTGATAATGCCAAAGTCCCATGGCAATCCCAAGCTTGTCCAGCCACGACGACACGATAATCATCGTAAACCCGGATAGGAGAAACTGTCCCGTAGCTCTCTTATCCCGAAATCCGATCCAAAATAGCCAGGGGCATATCGATAAACCTACTCCCAACCACCATTGTCGCGTAAATAGTACGTGAGTGCGCCAAATGTCAGTCATATTGCGGTGTGCTTAGACAATCAATTGATAGGCTTGTTCGTTTACATGATGAATCTAATTTTCGTCCACCGATGCCACCCCTTTCCGTTATCCGGATACCGATCATTTTTCATTCGATATGTGCCTGCTTTGCCTCTTTATATACGCGAGTTTCCATACAGTATATTCGACGTTACAAATACACCAACCGGCGGCAACGAAGTTGAAGGCGGTTGCGGTGGGATATAGCCGCTATACCCCGCCAAGTTTATATCAGTTGTCGCTACCCAGGTTCCATATTCGCCCGCTTGTAAAGAGGGGGGGAGCATCTGCAGACGTCCGGTGAGAACCAAATGCCGAAGTTGAATCTTGACATCGTCATAGATGGTTAAATGGCCGGAGTAGGAGGCGTAGGGGGAATGAAACATGATCTGCTGCGCGCTTTCATTCCAGCTTCCTTCAATTGAAATCGGCGTTCCGCGAAATTGGATGGTGCCCTGAATTTGTTGATCCGGCAAAACACGCATCACGAGTTTGCCCCACACAATCGGTCTTCCGGCGACAGATGCATGAACTCCCCATATGGATAAGGGAGGTAAACTCTTTGTACTTGTTTGAGCCGCAATGGACATGATTTACCACTCCTCAAAGTTGGATCACGTCATTATATGCGTCCTCGGCAAAAATGCCAGTCACTGGCCATGAATTCTTTACAGATAGCCGAACCTGATCAAGTAAAAGAAGTGGACCCCTTATATTGGTTGATTCTTAATGCAGACAGGTTTCGAACAGAATTGTTTCAACCCATCCCAGTTGCCCCAGATGCAATTTTTACATCGATTCGGTTGTCTTGGGGTAGAGATAGCCCGGTTTTCAACGCTTGTACTGAATGTTAGTGACATGCAGGTATCCGCCTTTCCAAATTTATGCAAACAGCATTTAAGTTGTCCAGAAACGAATCATCCTATGCAGTTATCCGCATCGTGAAAGTTCCGCTTGGATTCGATCCCATCTACCCTTGTCCCCTGCATACAAATATCAAAGACCGGAGCTGCCCATTTTGGGCAACAGCCGGCCTTTTGGTGGTCCTATTTCTCAGGATAAGTTGTCTTCGAAAATTATACAACGAATTTTCCAACTTACGCACGGAGCAAGTCGGACATTTTGTTTAATCGGAATGCGGTTTGCAGCATTTCCTCGCTCTTCGCCGGTTGCCCCTCTGTCATGGCCGCCACCTCCTCGGGACAAAACGAAGTATGAATCGGTTCGTTTAAAAAAACTTCCGGCATTCTACCTATGGCTCGAATCGCAAACATTTTCCACGCACTGATTCTCCCAGTTGTTGCAGAAGTCCTCATATACTTGCTCTACTCCACAGTCGGATATCATGCGCCTGGCCAAAAAGTCGTACCAGAACTGGTCGAAAGACAAGGGCATCCGGGTTCCATATTGGGAACGAAGGGTTAAATAACGGTCCCAGATTTTGATTCGGAATGCTGCCAATTCATCACATCGCTCCATGTCGGTTCGCCTTTAAGCGGCGCTGGTGCCGCTGGGTATTTCTGATGTTTTCACTCTTTCTTCGGCCATCTTTTGAAATTGTTTCGCTCTTTCCAGATGAAAGGCACGCAATTGGTCTTGATACTGAGCCATTTTCACGTGCCAGTCGTACATTTGCCTGACATAAGCGGCGTGGTCATGCGTATACATGGGCATTTCCTGTTTGATAAACTGCATTCGAAACCATTCCTCCTTGGTAGGTGAGTTTTGATGAACTTACAACACCAGTCTATGGCAGATGCATAGAAGTGAACAACGGCATCCGCCCGGTTTCTGGTCATTTTTATCGGGTTGGTTGTCTATATGAGGCGGAAACACAGCCTTTTGGGGATACCGAAAAGCTCTGCTTTTCTTCAACTTAGTTATACCATTCTTTTTCATAAATGAGTCTAATTCACCTTCATAAACATGCATTCATCACTTTATCTGCGATCCGCTTGAGACGCCTGCTACGAAGCCTCGGCGCTCTGCCGTGAAGCTGTTGATGTCTCAGGTACTCGGCGGTACCTGGCTACTGGATCAGTTTTGGAAGGAGTTTTTGGAGTTCGGCATCGATTAGGCCTTCATAAGCGCTTGGCGGACCGGGAATTCCGAAGTGACGGTAGAACGCGCCATTTTGCCATGGTGGCCAATCATGTGCTTGATCCCGGCAGCAAGCTGGCAGCCGAAGACTGGGTGGATCGTGAAGTTGTCATTCCACAACTGTCGTCCTTCGATGTGCAGCACGGCTATCGGGCGATGGACTTCCTGCTGGAATCCGACGAGCTTATTCAGCGTGAAGTGTTCCACAGCGTGGCCGGCCTGTTGGAAGTCGACTTGTCGCAAGTCGTCATCGGTTTCGCGGTCACCCGCGGCGAGTATTCCGATTCACCGCCGGGTATGGCCCGGCTTCAGGGAATCGTGGCATTACATTTGTAAGAAAAAGGAATCCATATGCAAATGCAAAATAAGTCTGCCCTTTACGCCATGGATTGGATACATAAATTGTTAAATTTAGCGGCATTAAGGAGATGCTAAATTACAAATGATTTATGAATACGTCAATGGATGCGATAACATGCGATAACAAGTCGAATAGAAAATATAGCATACCATAAGGTTAAGCAGTAAACATTTCAAGATTGTATTGGAAGCTGCCAAAAAGCGTGAACAGGAATTTCTTGCACCGTCTTTTTATTTTACCAACTCCCTGCCAACCTCCTCGTTTTCCATCCCGTAAAATATTTTTCTCGAAATCTTGCAACCGGAGTCCGATTTTATCCCGAAAACGTAGCGGATAGTAGAGGGATAAATGTCGCCCTCATCGCTCCTTAACAACCAAATACAATCTTATCCGGTACGTTCCCCGCATGGCCATGAAGGATAGCCACGTTGCAGGCGCGCCACGACCATTTTGTCGATTCTTGTTTTTGTATGCCTTGTTAGCAGAACCGATGGAATGCGAGCGATTTTGCCATGCAATCAATGAATGGCGGTACCATTTAAGGCGAAGACCCATACGGAGGGATAATGATACTTCCGCCCAGCCATAGCTCATCGCAATGGGGGCGGCTTGCAGCGATCCTGGAAGAGGCTGACGCCTATGAGTACAGTTAACCACTGTCCGCTGGATAAGACTTTTAGGTATGCAACCAAAACAGAGGCGGAAACAGAGATGCGCATAAGTGAAATTTTTCGGGTGCGCATCTCTGCTTTTCAGCATGTCTGAATGATCGGGAGGTCGGGTATGAACTCAAAGCTGATCAGATATAGCATGCAAATTGCGATGATTAAACAGTTATTGAATCTCTCTTTAATCACTGAAAGTGAGTTCCATCAGATCAAGGGCAAAACCATGAGAGAGTACGGCATCATTTCGGACCTGACTTCATAATTTGCACATTTGTCGGTCCGCCCAACTCTTATTATACTGATGGCGAGTTAATAAGAATGGAGGATGAGGCTATGGCGCTTGAAGTGGAAGTGATTAAAGCTAGCCGAAAAATAGCTGATCGAAACGGCGGGAAATCGTCGGATGTTCTCCGTGTTGCCCCATATGCCCGAGTAAGCACCGACTCCGAGGAGCAGTTGAACAGCTACAAGTCGCAGGTCGCTTATTATACAGATCTCGTGAGCAAGCGCAGCGACTGGGTGTTGGTTGATATGTATGCGGACGAAGCGATTACCGGCACACAGGTGACGAAGCGCGTGGATTTCCAGCGCATGATTAACGACTGCATGGACGGAAAAATCGACATGGTCATCACGAAGTCCATCTCCCGTTTTGCCAGAAACACGCTCGATACGCTGAAGTACGTCCGTATGCTAAAGGATAAGGGCGTTGCTGTATTTTTTGAAGACGAGAATATCAATACGCTGACGATGGACGGCGAGTTGGTCGGCTTCCAAAGCTGCTTGGGGTACGATTACGATCCGAGCACGAAGAAGAATCATCATCGGCACGGACGCCGATCCAGAGCAACCTAATCCATACAAGCTGACCTTCGTATACAAAACCGGTTTTCATAACAGCGTTCAAGGCAAAACGTGCAGTCCATTTCAAAAAAAGTCGCTGAAAAATGAAGGGAGTGAATTGTGTCCCTATTCCGAGCACGACACAGGTATACATCGAAGTTACGCAACAGACCGTCGACAAATACATGAAGGAATGGAGTGAAAAATGGTTTCCCAAAGACGAAGCGAAAGAGGGAAGGCTGCCGGAAGTTCAGAACTCATTACCGGAATTTTTGCGATAAATACTTCTTATGTTATTCGAGAAAATGAAGTGAGAGGCCCCGATCTGCGGGGCTTCTCCTCATCTTCTCGAATAACGAATTTCCTCTAATAAACGAAGTTATCCGAGAACTCGGATAATTTCGTCGTCATCAAGCTATACAATTTTGTGTTTCGCGGGAACTTGTCGGCAAAGGGCACAAGGGAACTGCCTATCTTTATCAAGCCGTTTCCGGCATCGACATTGGTGATATAAGAGAGCTGCAAATCCGAAATATTGAGTAAATTCGCCAGTTCATTGCGATCCGTGCTGGCTTGGTTCAACATGACAATAAATTCGCTGTTCGCCAGCATGGTACGTGCCGTATGGCTTTGCAACAAATCGTCCACGTTTTGCGTAATCCCTGTACAAAAAGCACCGTACTTCCTAACGCGCTTCCAGAGCGTGAACAGAAAGTTGGCGCTATACTCATGCTGAAACAATAGGTAGATTTCATCAATAAAAATAAATGTATTTTTCCCTTTCGCTCGGTTTTGCGTAATCCTGTTGAGGATGCTGTCCAGTATGACTAACATCCCAATCGGAAGTAGCTGTTTGCCCAAATCGAGAATATCGTAGCAAACCAGTCGCTTATAGACATTGACATTGGTCGGCTTGGCGAACGTATTCAGATTGCCGGAAGTAAACAACTCAATCGCCAATGCGATGTCCTGCGCTTCCGGCTCCGATTGCTTGAGCAGTTCGTTATGAAAGTGTTGCAGAGTTGGCGGTTCACCTTTGTAATTATTTTGCAGATACGTTCGATACACGCTCGCGGTGCAGCGGTCGATCAACGATTTTTCTTTCGCGCCGAGGGGATAGCCGCCCATCAGTTGTTCGCACAGCGACAGCACGAACTCCGACTTAAGGATGATCGGATTGGCTCCGTCGCCGTACTGTCGGTTGATGTCCATCGCATTGATATGATTCGGCGAGGTTGCGGATATGTGAATCGTTTCGCCGCCCAGCGCATCCACCAGCGCCGAATACTCGCGCTCAGGGTCAATCAGGATCACATCGTCATCGCTTGCCAGCACCAAGTTGACTATCTCACGCTTTGCCGTAAAACTTTTACCTGAGCCGGATACGCCGAGAATGAAACTGTTCCCGTTTAGCAATTGCTTGCGATTGGCCATAATCATATTTTTACTGATAACATTTTGGCCGTAATATATGCCGCCGGGATGGATGACCTCCTGCGCCCGAAACGGAATAAAAACAGCGGTACTTTCCGTTGTCAACGTTCGCAGCGCATGCACCTTGCGTAGTCCATACGGAAGCACCGTATTCAATCCGTCCATCTGCTGAAAGGTTAGCGGGGCGAACTGGCACAGATGCTTGCGAGCTGTGGTTAGCAAGGCTTTGGTATCGCTATCCAGTTCCTCCTTGCTCTCCGCAATATGCACCATTGTGAGCAGTCCGAACATCATACGCTGGTCGCGTGTCGTCAGATCGTCCAGAAATTCCTTGCTTTCCTTGCGCTGCTGCTCCATATCATAGGGAATAACGGCCGAGAAATTGTTGTTGTTGTTTTGCCGCCGCTGCCAATTCGTTATATTCGTCTCCACGACGAGCAGCCGGTTCTCTACTTCGCGGACAGCCTCATCGGTCGGAATCGGAATCACATCAAGAGATAGCAGCAAATTCCGATTTAGGTCACATAATTCGGCGACCATGCTGTCCTTGATGTAGCTCGCGTATTCCCGAAGGAAAATGACCCGGCCAAAGTAGCGTCCCATCCGAAAGTAATCACGTTCGAACTCAAATGTATCCGGGCAAATGTAATCCCGGATGTCATGTCCCTTGCGGATCATGGCGGACAAGTCGAGTTGAAAGTCTGCTTCCTCGCCAATGCGAAAGAAATCATGAAGCATACGTAGGCGATCCACCGCATCCAGTTCCACACATTTTGAGCCGAGACGCGAGAAATGCGCCATCAGTTCCGAACCGATTCTGGCAAAATATTGGCGCGCTTCTTCCACATTCTTTTTGAAAATGGATACCGTAATGTATTTCTCCTGAAAGGTGCCGTTTGCGCCAACTGCCTTGTCCAGCAGCATCTGATTATATTCTTCGCGGTACACATCCAACTCGTCTTGGCGTGAAGGAATCAAGACAGAGCCTTCAAAGTCGATCCGGTTCAAGCGTCGATTATGAATCGTAATCTTCGTCGTGGCTCCACTATCAAATGAATTTAGCAGCTCACAATAACCAAGAAACATCGCTTCCTTGTCCTCTCTCGAAGCCGCCGCATAGTTTATATCTTCAAAACGAAACGATTTGGAAAACTTGTTACCCACAAAAAAATCCCGTCCGGCCAAATGGCGCGAATCGGGATCACTTGCTGTACGCTTTTTGGAATGACAAACCGTTCCTTGTCCTGTTTCATCATTCGTTTGAGTGTTTTCAACAGACTCACTCTCCTTGCTCTCGCCGCTGCATGTTCAGCGCTTCGTAATACATATTGGTCGCATGAAAAACAAGACGTTTGGGCATGAAGAATTCAGATTTCAGATATGCCCAGAGCAGTTGTTCGGCCGTCATGCCGTGGTAACGAATGAATCCGAGCGCGGCGCAAGGGGCTGCTCCTAAGATGCACATCCAACTAAGCGTTTCCACACCAAAGCGGCCGCGCAATCCAAAATACAGACCGATAGCCAACATGACCGCCAAGACAGAAAAAAGAACTGTCGCAGGGACAGTCCAAAAAACAAACTTTCGGTATATTCCCGGATTTCCCGGTTGATTTTCACTTCCATCAGACTAACCTCCCGAAACCGCCATCTGTTCTGACCGGCGGTTATCCGCGTTCGCGATACACTATTCGCCTGGCACTTGCAGATGATTTGAAAATGCGGAACCGTTTTTACAATCCAAGCATCTCCCGAACGACCCGGTCGGCCATCTTCACCGTGCCGACCAAGACCAACATGTTAAAAATGAGTTCGCCGATGTACGTCCATACCATCGTGACCGCGCCAGCGCCAGCTTGGACTGCCGGAGGCGCGCTGGCAAACGCGGCGTAGATGATGCACGCCAGCACGATAATCGCCCCTTCCATACAGGCGGCCGCATATCCTTTCAAAAATGATTTGCCAATACTCTGACTCGGCTCACCCGCAAACGAAGCAAGTGGGACGGGGGCAATCGCCGTGTACAAATAAATCCGAAAAAAACGCGCGTACACAGACAAAATCATGATGAAGGACAAAACGGTAATAAACAAGCTGCCCAGCAAAGACACAATCCATAACGGTATGCTTTGCCAAAACCCGACATTTTCGATCGCTTGCGTAATCGTATCCGGCAGCGACATGCCATCCACCGCGCCAAAGCCCGAACGAGACATCATCGTTGAGATGATGCCCTGCACAATCGTAAACAATGCCATCATGAGTTCTAGTCCGTAGGTGACGACTGCCTTGGCCAGTACAAACCGGACAAACAACTTGACCGCCAGCTCCGGCCGCTTCAGTTCGGCAAAATTGCCCGCTGTTTTCATCACCCCGACGACAAAAAACAAAACCAGCAACGCCAGCCCCGTTGCCTGCAACGCGCCATGAATATCCGTGATGATGCGCCAAATGGCGCCTCCCTTGAAATCGGCAGGCGACTGGGTGACCAGGTGCCAGATTTCATTCATTTTCTGCTCCCACGTATCCAGGGCGTTCTCCAAATTATCTGCAATCCAACTGTTTTTCGACATACGCTCACCCTTCTGTCGAGGGAGGAACAGGCGTTGGCCCATTCCTCATCCTTCATGGCTTAGCCTGTGATCAGGTTCAAAATTTCTTTGGTAAACGTGATGATGACGCCCCCGGCCAAGGTTAAAAAACCGTTCGCGCGCTGCGAAGGGTCATGCGACTTAAGAGACAAGCCGATCTGCACAACGCCAAATCCCAAAATAATCATGCCGACCGCACGAATCAACCCGAATATAAAATTGGACAAGTTGTTGACTGTCGTCATCGGGTCGCTTTGGGCATAGACGGTGGAAACCAGCATCGTCCCGAAAAGTATTGTCATCATATAGAAAGCCATCAGCCATTTCGTTTTCCGTTTCAAACGCGATCCTTCCCTTCATATAAAAATAACGCCTCCAGTTCTTCTTCTGACAAAAGCTCATATTCACCGTTCTCATCCAATTGCACCGTCCGCCAATCGAGCGCAAGCTCCGTACCGCCGTGCTGATATGCCTGACCTGCGCCGTCTGTCGTCAGCGAGACATGAGGATGGCGCAGCACCTCGTATTTGTCATCCAGCACCGGTCGTTCCCCACGGATAAACAGCAGCGCATAGCGATTATCGAGCAGTCGCACTTCGTCGGGAGTCAGCAATTCGCGGCCAGACTGCTGGTAGTTGATCGAATAGCTGCCGCTACGTCCTTTGCTTTGGCCGTAAGTGTTCGTATCGATCGTTTCTTTGCCGAGCAATTCCGACACATATTTGTGCGTGGACTGTTCATTGCCTCCCAGATAAAGAAACATGTCGCAGTTGCCGACGATGGATTCCCATGCGTCCTTGTACAGCGTTTTAAGCTGCGCCAAGTTTTGCAAAATAATGGACACCGATATTTCCCGACTGCGGATGGTAGAGAGCAGCTTATCAAACTCATCGGGCAGGGCGACATTCGCGAACTCGTCCATGACAAAATGCACATGCAGCGGTAGACGGCCGCCGTGCCGGTAATCCGCTTCGTACATGAGGCTTTGAAAAAGCTGTGTGTACAGCATGCCCACGATAAAATTAAAGCTGCTGTCATTATCGGGGATGACGGCAAACAGCGCCGTCTTCCGCGTGCCGATATGCGGCAAGTCCATTTCATCGACCAAGCTCATTCCGGCGATGCTGTGCAAATTGAACTTTTCCAAGCGCACGCCTAGCCCGATCAGAATGGATTTCGCTGTCTTTCCCGCCGCCAGCTTGAAGATGTTGTATTGCTTGACGGCCAAATGTTCCGGGTCGCGCATCGCCAGCCGCTCAAACAACTCGTCCAGCGGACTTTGGTACGTTTCGTCTTCTTCCCGCACCTCGGCAGCAGCAATCATTTCCATAATCATCGGGAAATTCTGCTCCTCCGGCGGCGCTTCATAGAGCAAGTACAGCATGAGCGCTTCCAGCAAAGCGGTTTCGGAACGTTCCCAGAAGGGGTCATTCGTGTTGCTGTTTTTGGGCGTCGTGTTGCGAATGAGATTGGTAACAAGCTTTAGTACATCTTTGTCGTCCTGCAAATAGGCAAACGCGTTATAGCCGTGGGAACGATGCGGATGAATCAAATCCAGCACTTTGATGTCGTACCCTTTGGCTTTGAGCAAATGACCGGTGTCGCGCAATATTTCGCCTTTTGGATCAAGAACGACAAACGACGTATGCGCCTGCATCACGTTCGGTTTTGCATAAAACCGCGTCTTGCCGGAGCCGGAACCGCCCACAACGAGCACGTTCAGATTGCGGCGATGCTTGCGTCCGTCCAGCCCGATGCGCACGTGCTTCGTCAATATTTTGTTTTGCTCCGCTTGCTTGCTCTGGTATTTAGCGTTGATCGATTTCGCCTTGCCCCACATGGCGCTGCCATGTTCTTCGCGACGACGATAATTGCGCGGCGAAGCCAAATACGCGCCAACCGCCAGTCCATAAGCCAGCGTACAGACGAGCAGGCTCCGAAGCGAATCCTCGACCCACTGAAGTTGCAAAGGACTCGCCTCGCTTAGATGAAGCAAGATTGCAGGCAAACCCCCGGATAACGCCGGGGCGACAAGAAGAGCCAGCCAAATGACTGGGATGTAAAAAGCCGCAACGAGTAAAAGATTACTCCTTGCGGCTTTAGCGCGTTTCATGGCGGCTCCGGCGTTTCGTTCTTTGATAGGGCGCATCCATCGTTTTCAGCAGAAGATCGTCCACCGCATCGGTCGGTCGCCGTTCGCCTATCAGGTCATTGCGCAGCTTATTTAGCGCATTAATAACAATGCCATGTTCATAATGATCGAGACTGAGAATACGTTCTTCCGATTTCATGGCTCCTCACGCTCCTTAGCGGGCAGCATCGGTACGACTCGGTTGCGACGGTTGCCGCTGCGGGGTCAGTATGCGGTGCATTCGCCGGGAAATCGTCTGCTCAGCTTCTTTCATCGTCGCCAGCTCCGCACGAATTGTCTGCGGCTCCATGTCTTTGAACCGTTCAGTCACCCGGTCGAACCGGAAGGTGGTCGTTTCAACGCCAGCCTGTTTGCAAAGGATATAGGCAGCACTGTAGGCATGAAACTGAACTTCCGATCTGCTGTAGCGGCCATCGCAGCGATCCATTTCCGCATGTGCCAGTTCCTGTGCCAGTGCGCGGAAGATATCTCCAGCGGCCAGACCGCGGCGAACGATAATGTTTCGCACATCCGGTTGGTAGAGCGCATGCACGTCCGAAGGCAGCGTTTCACTGATTGATATAGGAACAGGCGCGCGATCCATAAGCGCCTTGATGCGGGTCCGATCATCCGGGTAAACTGGTTGCTCCGGTTTCTTTGCAGTCGTTTGGGCAATATCGAACATCTTCTTCGGGTTGTAGCTGATCGCGGTACTTCCATCTTCCCGCCTGTATTCCTCGCCCGGTTCCAGAATATAAAAACCGGTTTCCTTACGGCGGATTGATACGCCTTGTTCCTTCCAACTCTCGAAATCCGCTATGCGTGTCGCTTCCGGACGTTGCGCCAAAATCAATAGCGCATTGGAAACACTGTACCGGTCAAAACGGCTTTGCACATCCAGATAACGCTGAAACTGTTCACTGTTTTGTACAATAGCCATCGACGTCGTATCGATCGTGTCATAAGTCCACTGACGTTGTTCCTGTTTTTGTTTTACCCATGCTTCCTTGTCAAACGGCTGCTCTCGCTGATTGGAAGAGGCAGAGAATAATGCATCCAGATCGTTCATTTGGATTTCCCTCGCTTTCGATTACGGGTAGTGGGTGTTGGCGATTTGACGCCCGATTTTGCCTTGCCGCGATCCCTGCGTTTAGGCAAAGACGGCTCACGCTCCATTTCCCGCCGTCTTTTTTCGGCTGCGCGATTTTCTTCCCGGATTTCACTTAACAGCTCTCGTATCGACACTTTTTCCTGCGCCGGCTGGCGGTCAGTCGTATCCTTTGCGTTGTCGGCGCTGCGCTCTGAGGTAGGCACGGACGGAATAGCCCGTTCCTTCGTTCTCTCCTCCTGCATCGGGGGAGAGATCTGCGGCGTCTGATGTTGCACCTGTTCGTTGACTGTCGGCTCGGCTGCCGGAATAGCCGGTTCCGAGGGTGCGACTACCGGTTGCTCGCTTGCTAGTTGAACTTCCTCCGGCGGTTCGGTCTTTCCCAGCAATTCGTCCAAAAAATCTTCCCTGGCTTCCTCCGTGAAAAGGCGGCGACATCGCCTCGCTTTCATGCGTTTCGCCGATCTGCTTCGGCGTCTGTGCCGCTTGGTTCTCTTCCAGCTGCTTTTCGCTGCGAGCATTCGCAATCTCTTGCTTGATGCTGGCCGTGTCTACCGTCGCCAGCTTGAAGCGCTCGACGATCCGGTTGATCTTGGAAGCGTCCTCGGCTCGCACCATTACGTCACAAAGCCCGTCCACGTTCTTTTTGTCGCGCAGCGCGCAATAAAGTACGCCGTACCTCTTGGCTTCTTTGCAAAAGGTTGGCAAATCTTCATTTTTGACTGCAAATACTTTTAATTCCTTGCCGCTGCGCAGCAAGCTCTCCAAACGGATACGTCCTTTTGTTTTTTTCTGTCCTTGCAAGGCAGCGAATAAATACACCGCTAAATGCTTAGCGCCTTCGCCGGAAATCTTGGCCATCATCTCGATGCCCCGCAGGCTCATGTTGACGACTTGATCGGCTGCTTCGTTTCCGCCGCTCATCGGCATTCATCTCCTTTCGAAAATGAGATTCGGGTTCGCATTCACGCAACAAATGGACTATACCCTCCGACCGGGTAAGGATGCCCGTGCAAAGCTTCACCTCCTTTCGCAATTTCGCAAGCTGGCGAGTCGTCTCAGCAATTTGCAATTTGATAGCGTCACGCTGTTCCGGCTGCTTACAGCGGCGCAGCCGGTTGTAC
The DNA here is from genome assembly GCF_007679495.1 of Paenibacillus sp. 32O-W. GTDB lineage: Bacteria > Bacillota > Bacilli > Paenibacillales > NBRC-103111 > Paenibacillus_L > Paenibacillus_L residui. Next base: position 23,385 of record NZ_VEGP01000041.1, read on the forward strand.
AATGCCTTGCGCGAACTGTAACCTTGTTTCATTTCCTCCCGAAGCCCAGCGAGATAGACTAGAAGTTCATCCTTCGTGGTGATGCTACGGCGACACAACAACCTCGTCTGTTCGGTGATGAGCGTCAAGTGGCGCAATTCCTGACGCAACAAAAAATGCGTCCTTCGCGGGGACGCACGATGACGGGGCAGGATGCCCATCTCATATAAATAGCGCAAATATAACGCCTGCAAGCCAGTGAATTTACGTCCAGACCGCCAGCTGCCGCGCACCCTGATCACTCGCTTTCGGCGCGGCAACGGAAGCGGCGGCTGGCGCTTCGGCTGGCGGTTTTGCAAGATGCGCTCCTTTAACGCTTCCTCCGTATAATCGTCTCCCAAACTGCGCAAACGGACGAATCGCTCCTTACCGGGCGGACGTACCGCCAAATGTTTTCCGTTGGTTTTGATCGCATATCCTTGCTTTTGCAAAGTAGCGAAAAACTGGGTCATCGTCATGGAAGCGGCAATCGCGGTGTCAATGTCCTCACGTATCAGTCCCCGCCAGGTGGGGCGGTTTTCCTGTTCCGCTTTCCATTCTCCGTAATGTTTCGTCTTGCTAGATTCCGGCTGTTCGATAACCGATAGCGCATGTTCCTTACAAAGCCTATCGGACACTTGCCGCATACGGGCATAAGAAGCTTTATTGTCGTAATACCGTTTGCCATCTATGAACGATACGGAATTGAGCACGAAGTGATTGTGCAAGTGATCTTTGTCCAGATGAGTCGCTACCACAACTTCAAAGCGATCTCCCCATAGCTCCTGGGCAAGCTTGACGCCGATGGCATGGGCAATTTCCGGTGTCGCTTCACCCGGCGCGAACGACTGGTACCCGTGAAAGGCGACAATGCCATCCGTTTTTTGATATTGCCGTTTGGTGCGCTGCATTTGCTCATATGCGGTAAACGGATCGCAGTTGACGCCACTTACGTAAAGTTGCTTTTCCGTTTTCGCATCTGCCGTCGCATAGCCAAGCGCCTGCTGCAAGCTGTCTGGTCCGGCGATCCTGTGCCGTTTTGTCGGGATTTCGGGCATAATCCAGTACACGCTTCAAGCGGTCGGTCACATCCCAAATTGCGGTGGTTGCCATTTGTCATACCCCCTTACGGCGGTTGTCCGCTTGCAAGCCCTCCAGGCAATTCGCTTCTTCGCTCCGGTTCGGTCACTGCCTGTTGAATTTGCTGGACGGCACGGCGCAGCTGGTCGGCCTCCTGCTGAAAAGCAGCCCGATCCAGATGTCCGGTCGTGTGCGCCTTCGCAGCCAGTTGGTTGAGATTGTTTCCGATGGCGTGAAGCTCGCGCATCATTGCGAAATAATCCGGTGGCGGCAACGGTTTCGGCACGTACCCATTGAGCAGGCAGCGAATAAACGCTTCTTGAGAAAGTCCCGATTTCTTCACTTGTGCAACAAGGTGCTTACGCTCCATTTCGTTTAATCGGACCATGATTTTGATGTTTCGTTCACGCAATATGAAACCTCCTTTCGAAAATCAGCAGTATAGAACGAATTCGTTCTCAGAAATCATTTCGTCGTTGAGACTCACTTGTTCAGAAACCATTTGTTTCAAGAAGCAGGGGTCTTAGGGGCATCGCCCCTAACAAGCGAATTTGGTGGCCAGCCAAATTCAGTGCTTGCTGCAACGCAAGACATTCGTCTCGCGTCGCCTTCAAGGCACCTGCCGGGAAAATGAGGAACCCCAATAAACAACAAAAAGACGCCGATCCACTCAGCGTCTTCTCCGAACTTTTTTGTTATCTCACCAACCAGCGGTAATCCTGGCGGCAGTCTACAATGAAATCTACAAACACGATTTCATCCTGAATTTGATACAACACCAAATACCATTTTTCCACGAACATCTTGTGGTACTTGTTTGAGGGGATAAATTCCGCTTCCAGAAAAGGATAGCGTTCTGGCATTCGCGCCAAGGAACGTATCGCTTGCAGCAATTCGTTCTTCGTTTTTCGCGCCGCATCCGGACTTTTCTCCGCAAGAAATCGCACATGAGTCGCCAGCATTTGGCGGGCGCGATCGGAAACGATGATCTTATATCGGGGCATCTTTTCCATGCTGCACCTCGTCAATAATGCCCTCCAAGTAAGCGTCCAGTTCATCCGGCGTCACGCCAGCACGGCCCGCCAAACGATCTTCTTGCACAGCGAGCAGCTCTTCGCGCAGCTTTAACATCTTCTCGCGACGAGAGAACGTCTCGATGTCCATTACGACAAGATCGCCTTCACCGTTCTTGGTTAGATAAACCGGTTCCCCGGATGTTTTGCATAGATCGGCGATTTCATTATAGTTTTGCCGGATACTGGCGGAAGGTTTGATAATCATATTGCTCACTCCTTGCATAGCTGTATATTGACTTTATTATACCTATTACATTCTATACATTCAATGAGGTTGCGCTTATCCCCAATCTGTCCACATCTCATCCACATGCTGTGCTCGTAACCGCTCATCGAGATGGCGCCTCGCGTCTTCTTCGTAATTCCATCAATTCATTGTTTACATCCTTTCCAAGTTTAGGCGGCTCATCGGATACGAGAAGGACGGGAGAAAGGAGTCTCTGTATCGTGGCCGCCGCCAATCGCCCCGGCTCGTCATTGTCCAGATGCAGCACCAGTCGATTTACCTGCGGATAGCTCTGCAAGTATTGCGTTAGGGCAGCCGGGGGAGTATAGTCTTCTCCAATTGTTTTGGGTCTGTATATTCCGGCTAACGATAGCTTATGCGCCTGCCGCCAATCCCGGCTTGCAAGATATTCAAGCGTACAGTAGGATAAAAGATCAATGGCGCTCTCAAACAGATGCAGTTCCGTACTGTTTTCCGAAGCCGGAATGGAAAACGAATACCGCTTGTCGCTGCCAGCTGCTTCCCCCATGTAACGGGTGCTTGTCGTCCCGCGTATCGCCGCATAGCGCGGCGACCCTTCTAGGTCAAAACCAACGAATACCGCGTTGTGATAGCGTCGGCTTTCATACAATCTCCCTGTTTCAAGACAATAGTCAATCAGCGCGCGATGGATACCGCGTTGACTGAGATAAGCCGTGACGCGATGCGATGTTCGATTCGGTTCGGGAAGCTCAAACTGCGTCGGGCGATGTTGCGATAGCTGCGAAGAAAATGCAGGCGCGCTGTCTGGATGAACGTCTTCAATTAGCAACACCGCATCAGGAAAAGACATGCCCCGCACTTTGATCAAGTAGTCCAGCGCCGAACGCCCGCCGATTCCACGCGACCACCAGAACCATTTGCCATTGGAGATCTTCAAGCTGTCATGTGTTCGGGTAGTGTAGACGTTGCGAGAACAACGTACCAGTTCCGCAGGCTCATACATTTGCAAATATGGGAGTAAATCGAGTCTTTTGGCTCGATCGACCTGTTCCTTGCTTACGAAGCTCATCGCCGCAGCTCCTTTCCGAAGAAGTAACTAAGACACGACTGCTTTAACAAGTCGTATCCCTTCATCGTCATGTCCACATAACTAATCGAGATCCAAATAGTGTAAGATGGTCTATCGTTCATCGTATCTTACTCTTATTCTTCCTTCTGGGATACAGGTAAGCTCTTCCTTCCTTCAACTCCGTCGCGCCATTCTTTTTCATATAGGCGTCTAAATCGCCTTCATAAACCCTACTGGTCACCCCGTTCGAATGTCGGATGTAATAATACGTATCGCCAAATCCGTTCTTCTCTTTGGATATCAACTCCAATGTTGCCGCAGTCTCTCCCTCCTCGGTCAAGTCGGTTCCGTAACAAGAAGGCAGTGGAATCGGGCAAAAGCACCCGCCACTTGGGATGGCATACATCATGTGCATTCCTCCAAAAATGAGAAAAGGACCCCAAATCTGGAGTCCATTCGCAGTGTAATTGATAACTTTCATAGGCGAGCTATCTTTGACCTGTGAAATGCCGCACGTCGAAGACATCATTTTCTAAACGAAAAAAAGCCCCAGTTTCCCCTTCATATTCGAAGGAATACCAGGGCGTTACTCGCCACTTTGCATATTGAAATGCTGTTATCTTATGCCAAAACAGGTAACATTGCAAGAACATAATGACAGAACTATTAACATGTACGATTCTCGTATTAAACGGTCACGTGCCACATTTGCCAATGCACCCATCGCCACGCTAATCATCTAGCGCTTCCATTATTTCGATCCTGCCGCCGTACCGCAGCTCCGGCCAATCGGATGTCAGCTTAATCGCCTCTTCCAGCGAATCTGCTTCAATCACGGATACGCCGAATAGATCTCCCGCGTAATCTGTGACGGCATGCTGAGTTACGACTTTCCGCCCAAACCCTGCAAAACGAACCTTCTCATATCCCGATTCCTTCATTCGGTCCAGCCACTCCCATAGCTCACGAATATTCTGATCGGATTGATTTTCCGGAACTTCTCCGCCTCGGTATACATACAAGAATTTCATCATAATCTCCTCCTTGTGAGTTTCAACTCCGATACTCTGCCAGCAACTTATCGAGTATCGCTTTCTGACGCAAGTGGTGCCTGCTGTGCATGCCGACCATCTCAAACCATTCGCGCGCGTTGAGCCAGCCAAACCAACCATGACGCGCCTTGCAAGCGGGATTGATCTGATCTACGCGTTCCGCCCAATAATAAAGCTTCTCCAGCACCTGCTCCAGCAGAGCATGGATGCCTTCCTTGCTTTCGGGATTGTGCGTGGCGTTCGCAGGTTCCTCGAGCTTCACTCGCACATCCGGCCACATCCGTTCGGCAAAAGCCGTCAAGCCGTCTTCCGTCTTGCCACGAGACTCCAGTTGCGTTTCTTTGGCGCATGCTTCAATGTAACCGATATATTCGTTTGCCACTTCGACCATATGCACATACAATTGTCCGATCGACCATACATCGTCCGTGCGCTTCCAACGCAACTGGTCAATTGTGTATGACTCCAGATCACGCACGTACTGCTTAATAACCGCCATCGATTCTCCAGACATTTCCATCCCCCTATAGCAACTGCGCAATCTCCCACACATATCCGTCAGGATCGGCAAAACACGCCGTCCGCCGTCCCCAAGGACGTGTCGTCGGCCCATTTAACAGATTCACGCCTCGTGACAAAAGCTCTTCGCAAACCTGGTCTGCATTCGGCACTTGGATCGTAAACAACGTCTGGGCGCCATCTTCGGCGCGGCCTACAACAGTCGGCTCAATCAATTCCCCCGCATTCGAATGGCGGATCAAATTAATGCAAGTATTGCCGTAATCAAACACGACGCAACCTTCATCTTCATATCTCGTCGAAAGCTGGAACGTTTCTTGGTAGAACTGCTTTGACCGCTGTAGGCTCTCCACGAAAAGCGTAATCTCCGTTATGTTGCTACTCCAATGATTTGCCTGCATGCAACCATCCCCTTCATCATCAGTAATATCAATCGCCAACACTGTCAAAAACAGATCTTCCTTCGAGAACCGATTGACGAATACGTTGCACAAGCTGCTCTCGGTCAAGATTCGTCTCAGCCACCCATGACTGACCGTGGCTTGTCGACGGCTCGTGTTTGGCTCCCCATGCTGACAATTCAAGCAAAATCGGAATGAGATCCAACCCCTTATCCGTCACGACATAAAGATCCTTCCGATTATCCGTGTGATGCGGTTTCTTCTCGAGAATTCCTTTGCACGTCAGTTGTTGAAGCCGATTCGCAAGAATGTTTCGGGCAATTCCCTCATCGGAAGTCAGAAATTCTCCATAGGTTCTTTTTCCAGCAAAAATGATATCCCGGATAATCAGCAACGACCAACTATCGCCCAACATTTCGAGTGAATAATTAATCGGGCAATCCGACCGGTACGGATTGTTCTCTGACGCCATTCGCGATCATCCCTTGACATGATTTATCTATTCTGATTATACTCATTTCAGTTTCATAATGCAACTGAAATATGATGATGTGAAAAGGAAGTGAGTTTTCTATGGCCAAAGTTCCCCAGGTTTTCCCCCTCGCCGCAGGGCCTCGCGAATGGTTCGGACTTGCGACGCTTGCTCTGCCCACATTATTGCTATCGATTGACTTAAGCGTTCTTTATCTCGCGATCCCCCAAATTAGTGCGGATTTGAAGCCGTCCGCCAGCCAAACGTTATGGATTCTAGACATCTACGGGTTTATGATCGCCGGATTCCTAGTGACTATGGGTTCTCTCGGGGATCGGGTCGGACGTAAGAAAGTTCTGCTGGCTGGCGCAACAGTATTCGGAATTACCTCTGTCATTGCGGCATATTCCGTGAATCCCGAGATGTTAGTAATCGCTCGCGCCTTCCTGGGTATCGCGGGGGCGACCATCATGCCTAATTCATTGGCTTTAATAAGCAGCATGTTTCGAGACAGCAAGCAACGGTCCGCTGCGATCGCCATATGGATGAGTTGTTTCCTAGTCGGTACTGCTATCGGTCCCGTCATAGGAGGACTGCTGCTGGAGCGGTTTTGGTGGGGCGCTGTTTTCCTGCTCGGTGTACCTGTAATGGCGTTAGTTTTCATCACGTCCCCCTTCTTGCTTCCGGAATATCGAAACCCCGGTGCAGGCAAACTCGACATACTCAGCGTCATGTTATCGCTATTCACCTTGTTGCCGATAATCTACGGATTGAAGAAGGTCACGATGGATCATCACGTTTGGCAATCCGGAATCGCTATTCTGATAGGCCTTACAGTCGGTGTCGCATTCGTTCATCGCCAACGTAAAGCGGCTTCTCCGTTGCTGGACTTGTCATTGTTCAAAAACCGACAATTCAACACTGCACTGACGCTTATGCTGTTCGGCGGATTCTTCCTCAGCGGTATCCTCTTATTCACGACGCAATATTTGCAGATGGTCAAAAACATGACTCCTCTGATTGCCGGCACTTGGATGTTGTTATCCTCCGGAGTCATGATTGTTTCATCATTAACGGCGCCTCTTTGGGTCCATCGAATGAAGACACGCAATGCACTGTGTTTGTATCTTGCCATTGCGTTGATCGGTTGCCTTATTCTGATCAGGGCAGACGCTGACAACTTCGTCCCTATCATCTTCGGTCTGTTCTTCGTTGGCTTTGGGGCTAGCCCGATCGGCGTTATCTGTACCGACCTCGTCATCGGCTCCGCACCGCCGGAGAAGTCCGGCTCAGCCTCTTCCCTTTCTGAGACAAGCGCGGAGTTCGGCATCGCGTTCGGCGTAGCCGTATTGGGTAGTATCGGCACAGCGGTGTACCAAAGCTCATTGAATGGACAGATTCCGCCTACTCCGCTCGACGCCAGCCTTGCCATCCGGGAATCGTGGGCGAACGCCCTGGCGACGATGGATCGTTGGCCCGAGGAAATAGCTGTGCATCTATCGCAATTAGCGGTCCATGCTTTCATACAAGGCTTCCAAGCGGTTGCGATTACCAGCGCCCTTCTCATGGCCGTTCTGATCATCTGTACTTGGATCGGGTTTAAGACTCACGGTAATGGATAAAGCCAGAATTATATGCAAGAGGCGTGACCGGTACGTCTCCCAGTCACGCCTCTTTCTTATTCGTGGAGCAAAGACTAAAGCATGAGAAGAGCAGAAAAATGTTTGAGCGGTATCAAGCCGTTCGTTGCAGGTAGACTATGGGATCTCGATTAAACCGTCTACGTCGTACTAACGGATAGGCGATCGCCCCATTTTGCTTTTCGTTTTGCGTACGCTTCATAGCTCACGGGCCGCAGGCGGGCAATGATATGTTTTTGTCGAAGCGCATCATTGACATGGACGATCATTTCTCCGTTTCGCATGATTTAGCTGTTCCAATTTCGAAGTCCTTTGATCCGGCGGCGGCAAGCTTTTGTTCTGCGGAAATATTGCTCCAGATTGTTGTTCGTCTGCGGAATGTAGTAATGATCGTAGCAGGTGAACAGCCCTTTCCAGAAACCACGTGAGTACGACAAGACGTTGCGAACCATAGCGGCGTCGCGTTATTGAGAGGCGGATATTATGATTGAATCTCCGTATCTTTCAGTCCTATTGCCTCTTCAATGGTGTGTATCTTGCTACAACGCGCCAATTTTACGCTAATAAGCGAAACAATCGGCATGTCCTTGCATATAAAGCGCCATTAGCTCCAATTGATCGGATTCGTCTAACGCCTGTTTGTAGTCTAGCCATGCCTGATGATCTTCGGCACTTGGAAAGACCGCAGTGTATCCTTCCAATACCGATTTGACGAACGGATGCCGCTCTTTCAGACCGTTTCTTTGCCGGAGCAATTGAACATATGCCTCCTCGTTGGCGCGCAGGCGGTTGACTATCCTGTTTTCAATCTCGTCAAATATGGACTCCATTTGTGATAAATTTATCGATTCCATCTGCGTCCCCTCCTTGCTTTCACTATATCAGGAAGGAGGGGAGGGAACGACGGTGCCAAGCCGTTATCTTTCACGGCCCATAGCCCGCCGTTCCGGCATCTCTGATTCTTCGTCCGGCACGCTGTCAACGCCCTCATTTTCCCGTTTGTCCATGTTGAGTAGGGCATTCAGTTCCGCAAGACGCGCCGACTTCGTTTGCAATTCCTGCTCCTTTTCGAAAGGAGCCGCGATTTGTTCCTTCGCCGTTTCCATTTGCTGACGCAAGGTGTCAAGCTGATCGCGGGCATGCTCCAGTTTTGCAGGCAAGTCGGATAAGGCATTGGTGATGCGGGTTATGTTACCGCCCGCATCAGCGCCTAATGCGACCGTATGACCCAGCGCACCACGTAACGTCGCCTTGTATTCCTTGTGGAAACTGTCAAAGGACAACCACAAGGAAAATCCCCGGTAGCTGCCGATTTCCTGTGGATCAGGAGATGTCATTCCTTTGCAAACGTCCAGCAAAGCCGCGCCTGCTGCCGTCCGCTCCGTATAGGTAAAATCCTTGATGACCATGCCGGGGAATTTCGATTCCTCCGCACTCTCCCGCTCAGTCGATTTAGAACTTAAAAACAAAGTTCCATCCTGTTCATAGCCGGCGATCCGTTCCTCCGTAGACTTGATTTGCTGCGGCAGCATTTTGAGCAACCAATCTTCTAGCGCGTAGCGCTGGCTCAAGTGGTTGGCTTTGAGCAGTTTTAATTTGGATACCTGGATATCCAGGTCCATTTTTTCTTTAATGTACGGGTTTCCGGTCGCCAGCGCCTTGACTTCAGCATAAGAAAGGGCTGTCTCGTCAATATCCTCGGCGGAACGAACCGGCGACTTGCTGGTCATGATCTGCGAGATAAAACGCTGCTTATTCTCAAGTGTTTGGTATAAATACGCATCGAACGTGTTCTCTGTCACATAGCGGAAAATATGCACTTCGCTGTTCTGGTTGCCTTGCCGGATAATACGCCCGCTGCGCTGCTCCAAATCGCGCGGACGCCACGGGCAGTCGAGATCGTGCAGTACAACCAACTTCGTTTGCACGTTCGTGCCCGCACCCATTTTCATCGTCGATCCGAGCAGTATCCGAACTTGGCCGCTGCGCACTTTGGCGAACAGTTCCTCTTTCTTCACCTCGGTATTAACATCGTGAATATATGCGATTTCCTCGGCAGGAACACCTTTTTCCATCAGCTTGCGCCTCAGTTCATCGTAGACGTTGAAGGAGCCATCCTGTTTGGGGATGGATAAGTCACAGAACACCAACTGGGTCAAACGCTGCTCCTGATGTTCCGCCCAATACCGGTAAACGTTGTCCGTACAAACGCTCACTTTGCTGCCTTCGTCGTCGGGAAGCATCTGATTCGCCAGCCTTTGATCGAGCGCGAGTTTGCGTCCGTCGTTGGTGATCGTCAGCATATTGTCTTCGTGCGGCTCCACTTCCTTCGCTCGCACCCGTTCGGCGCGGCGGGCAAGATCCGCAACCATATCGCGCTGAAAGTCGCTTGGCGGCACAGCAACATTGTGGAAATGAGCTTTCGGCACGGGAAGCTGAAGCATGTCCGCCGTCTGGATGTCGGCCACTTCCTTGAACATATTCATCAGTTCCGGCAAATTGTAAAAACGGGCAAACCGGGTTTTCGCCCGATAGCCCGTTCCTTCCGGTGCAGTTTGTCAAGGAGGTTATAACTCAAATGAAACGGGCACCGGTCGCCCAATGCCCCATATAGGGGCAGTACCAGCGAAGCTGACACCACCCGCAAAGTAAATCACAACCAAATATCAAGGTGAAAGTTTATACCTGCCAGAGTACACGATTTGTACGTTAACGTTGATCGTTCGTAAGGAATCTTTGTTTAGTACAGTCCCAGATGCAATCCGTTTCCACGCATACGGATTCCTGCGAAAAAGAGATTCCCCTAGATTATAAATATCTATTCTCTTTTCAAACGCGGTTTGAAAGGTCTGCCTAATTTGATGCTCAATTTCTTTTTGAGCCAGTTGCGTGAGTTCTTGCTCCGTAACGTCTGCATGTAGCTCATTTACTCCGGCCTTCACCTTAACGGAAATATCGAAATATGCTTTGTCATATTTAACCCTTGGTTTGACGTCATATTCGGGTTTTTCTGCGACGAGAACTGCAACAAGCTTGTTATCGGAAAACAAGTCAACGGGCAGTCGGATTGTGTGTTTATTCAGCCATGGCAATCCTTTTATTTCTTCGAGGCTCATGCGTGCGTAATATTTGTCCTTATCGTATATTTGTATGCCAGAATATCTAAGCAGCTCATGCGGTTTTTGATTTTCCTTCCATCGATCCTTTCGAATAGATAATTCTGGTATATAGCTTGTCTTCGCCTTTTCGTTTGAATCCATTACAAATTTTTGCAGGCGGATCGGAGCGAGGATAGAACGCTGCCGATAATTCTGTTCGGGGTTATGTAGAATCGATGCTTTGGGCGATAATCTGAAAAATGGAGTCGCAATTAAGACCTCGTCAAGGGGATCGCGCGTACTGAACACCCAAGCTAAGTACCTTATCTCACGATATCGGTCGATCAGTTCCAACACTTCACCGACTTTTCGTTCCTTCAATAACCTTTCGCTAAACAAGATTGCAGAGATTTGTCCCCAGTTTAACCTTTGTTGCGAAGTGCTGTATAAATCATTCGCTGCTTCTGTAAATGAGATACCTTTTCCTCTACCGATCCAGACCTGAGGCTGTTCCGCTTTCTGTTGTCCTTCCAGTTTTGCCACTGTCGAGAAATCGAGCAACTGCGCATAAATGATGTATTGACCATCCGCATAGTCAATTCCAACAGCAGTTACATAATTCATGTTTTGCACTTCGTATCTGCTCCAACATCCGGTGAGAAAGAAGGGAAGCAGAAGAACTGCGGTAAATTTGTATGCGTTCATTTCTGCTTATCCCCTTGGCTTGTAGAATCTTGAGTATTTAGCATGTCTGGCCGAGTTTTCCGCCATTTCCAAGGTAATCGAAACAAGGCATTGGCGAAATCTTTATATGGAGGCGAAACCGGAGCCAGGTAAGGCAAACCGCATGAATGTAAAGAGGCTAAGTGAGTTATTACGATAAACAACGCAAGTAAGAAACCATAGATCCCCAAAATCGATGACATAGCGAACAGAAAAAAGCGCAAAATGCTTATTGTCCCAGATAGTGACAAGCTGGATAAAGTTGAACCGAATACTTGCGTAATTGCACCTATGACGACGATGCCGGGGGACAAAAATCCTGCACGAATGGCTGCATCCCCTAAAATGAGCCCTCCTACTACCGCAACTGTAGACCCAACCGCGGAGGGCAATCGAACACCGGCTTCCCGCAATATTTCCAAAAAGATGAGCGCGAGAAACATTTCCCCTGCCACGCCAAGAGGAATACCTAGCCGGTTGACGCCAAGTGTTGCAAGAAGGTAATAGGGTAGTTGATCTTGATGATACGCAAGAATTGCGACCCAAAAACCGGGTAGCATAAGTGATACGGATAATCCAAGCAAACGAAGCGATTGTCCAAACGTAGCAGACAAAGCAGTAAAGTGGATGTCTTCTGGCGTTTTCAGGAGCAGGAACAAATTGGCCGGAGCGATCAATGCAGCCGGTGTACCATCCACAATCAGCGCTACACGTCCATTCATCATGCAGTTAACGGTAAAGTCTGGTCTTCCCGTATAGCCCATCAAAGGAAACAAAGCTTTGGCCGGTTCCATTAGCTCTTCCAGTTGAGTGGCGCTGAATGCTCCGTCAATGTGAAGGCGATCCAATTTCGCCTTAATATCTTGGACAATTTTCGGATCAACAATGTCTTGCATATAGAGAATTGCAATGGTTGTTTTTGTCCGGACACCTACTGTTTTCGTTTCGTATACCATGCTTGTTGACTTGATTCGTTTCCGAATTAACGCAACATTGACACCGAGTTCCTCAACAAAACCGTCTCTCGGCCCGCGAATAGAGACTTCGATATTGGATTCTTCGGGCTGGCGTGCCGGTTTTTTCGATATGTCGAGGGAGAACAAAGAAGTTAGTGTCGGAATAAACAAAAGCAGTTTTCCCTCAAAAATGTCCGTTTCGGATTTCTGCCCCCACTCCTCGAAGGAAATGCTCTCAAGCTGTAATTGACACGACTCCAGAACTTCCTTGTTCTTTTGAAAACCGTGATTTTCGTAAAACCGAGTCAAGTGAGGAAGCACCACATCCTGAATGAGTTGTTGGTTGTCACATAACCCATCGCAATACAGTAAAACGATCCTTGATTGATCGTCGCCCGTTTTTAATTTGTAAACATGATCCTTTACATCACGACACATCTGGAAACGTTGAAGAAGTGTTTGTTCATTAAGCGGTTGTGTATCAGGCGCCCCTTGTTGTGTCGACGATTTTATGTCCTTTGCCCATTTATTTCTGAAAAGCTTTATCATCTTCAATTGCTCCTTTTACTCCGTGTTGAGATTAAAATTCGCACGAAATATACGAACATGACCCCAATGGTAAAGACACAAAACGAAGGAAAGTAATATCGGCTGAGCAGGTCTTGAAAAAGCATATCGCTGATTGGCAACAATGTAGCAACCAGCATGAATAAAGCGCCCAGAAACATAGGCAACCACTTATACTTTTGCAATTTCCACAATTCGCTTAAGAGTAACAGGGAAAGGGAAACTCGAATGTACATACCGGATAACCACTGGTAAATCGAGAAAAAATCAACATGCTCCACATACTCGCCCAGTCGAACCATTCTCCATTGTTCGAAAGCGGGGTATCGTTGGTGTGCCGCTTCATCAGGGCCGTACATGGTAATCGAGCCCATCAAAGGGCCGATCGTTAGCCCGGATAATATGATGCAAATAAGCATTAAACTTTTGAAACCTGGTTTTTTCGTTAACTTGTGCTGAAACAAAATCAGCAACGACAACTCCAACAATCCCCCAGCTACGTAGGGAATGCCTTTCCAAAGCGGAGATATCCCATTTTCGAGTAGAGGAAAAAGCATGGTGTAGTCTTTAAACTGAAAGTTTGCAGTCATGACAAGGTCACCCAGAATAACAACAAAAGGCAACAATATCCCGCTTAAAATTGCAATGGTGCGAAGCCCTTGAAATGCCGCGAAGAAGCATCCGAAAAGCGTTGTTCCTGCGAGAACAAGCATTGGAGATTGAGGCATATAAGTTGCAATTGTCCATGTTATAGTGTCCTTAAAGGAAATGAGTCCCATAAGCCATACAAGTACACTGTATAGGACAATCAAGGTTGCCGAGAGAACCATTCCGAATTGTTGCTTTAACCAATCCCTAACATGCATTCCGTTCATGTTTTTTAGGATATGGCTCAGAATGCCAATCCAAATTGGCGAAGCGATTAATACAAGAAGTACTACAAGCCAGGCATCTCGCCCTGATGAACCGAGCAGTAACGGTATGATGATGACGTGGTTCAGCAAACCGACAGAAAGTATTATGATCATGTATGACTGTAAAACTGAAATTTTCGGCATCAAACTCACCTTACCCTGTGAAGCACTAAATGGAAGCAGTACCATTACTTTTCCCATCTTCTTCATTTTCATCCCAAATTACTCATTTCAGAATTTCCTTTCGATAAAGTTCCAGCTTTGATTCGGGAATTAGAACTTCGCATCATTTATTCCCATATTTGTCTCATTAAGTATGCTTCGGTATATCGATTTTGACCATTTTAGGTAACTTTTCTCGGAGGGGATCATTTGAAGCGAAATTGGGAGCTTAGATTTACGGAAAAAAATTCAAGACTGTTGCGTATGTCAAGGCCGGATTTAAATTGACCCACTAACGCCAACTTAAAAATGACCCACTCGCTGACCGTCTGCGCTTGGGGGAAGTGGCAGCTTCCCTTTCATCCGGTAGCTGTTGCTCCCATTTAATTACATCTACTTTGCGGATGGTGTCAGCTTCGCTGGTACTACTACCCCAAATACCAGCCGGGAAAAAGTCAGCGGCTGTTCTCGTGGCCCCGTTCCCTCCTTTTCTTCCATTCCTCCAGCAGCTTCAATATGGTCTGTTCCATCTGCTGGGCCGTATAGCCCTTCGGAAAATAGTCCTTGATGCTTTCCTTTTGCAGCTTGATTTGTTCCCGTTGACTCGGTTTTTCCTCGATCATGATTTTGAAAATCGCGTCCATGTCGAGCAGGCCGTTCGCGCTCAGTTTTTTCATGCGCTGGGCTTGGGAAAGGGAAGGGGTGCGTCCCTCGCTACCCATCGTTTCCAGCAAGGCTTCCTGTTCTTTTTCGGACAGATAGGACAGCTCCACGGCAGGACTGAACGCCCCCTTGCCGCTGTCCACCATTTCCAGAAGCGGCGGAATCAATTCAGTCAGCCGGATATAGCGCTGCACCTGCGTCGCACTCGTTCCTACATCAACGGCAACGCGCTCCCGCGACTTCTGTCCGAGTTGGTCAGGAGTTCCGCTATCGGCCAAATCGTTGCGCTGCCCTTGCCGTTTGATGGCATCCAGCTTCATCTTGTAGGCCCATGCTTTTTCGGACGGCAACACATGCTCGCGGTGCAGATTGCTGTCCACCAGGGCGATAATCGCGGCGTTTCGGTCCATTTCACGAAAGAAGGCGGGGACCGCAGCGATTCCCGCTTTTTCACAAGCCGCCTTTCGTCGGTGTCCGGATATGATTTCATAACCTCCTCCATCCCGCGGTCGCACGACAAGCGGCGAGATCACGCCATGCTTCCGAAAGCTTTCCGCGATGGCCTGCAACTCGTCGTTATCCGCAACATGATAGGGGTTGTCGGTCCTGATCGTTACATCCGGTTGGATGTAACGATCGCGTCGCCCTGAAGGCACCTGCCGGGAAAAAGGGGAGGGGTATCGAAACGACAAAAAGACGCTGATCGCTCAGCGTCTTCGTGCGAAACATAATGGTATTTGGCTTCCATCAACGTTCCTTGCCTATTACCCGGCGTACACGATCCATCACCGTTTGATGACCTAAACGTGTCGGATCGTTTCGCGCTTCTTCCTCTGCCTCCAAAAGTGCTTTCTCAATTTCCTCGGCCTGCTCATTTTTTCCCTGTTCGCTCATGCCTTACCTCCTCGGAATTAGAATTTTGAAGCCACCTCTATTTTCGCCCGACACTGCTCTGATTACCATTATACCGAGCGGTGCTATCGAGTTGGCTCCTCGCGCTGTTTACGATAAATCATCAGGTCGTCGTTAACGTCTTTCCTGATTGGCGGTTCATCGGAAATCTCGTAGGTTTGGCTGAGTAATTGCTGAATCATTGCTGCCGCAGAACGGCCCGGTTCGTCGTTGTCCAAGTGAAGCACCATGTGCTCCACTTCAGGATAGCTTTGCAAATAGTTGGTAAGTGCAGCCGGGGCAATGTCCTCATCCTTGTTTTCTTTTGGGCTGTATATGCCGGCCAACGACAGTTGATGCGATTGTCGCCAGACTTTCCCGGAGATTTCCGAAAGGGTACAGTACGATAACAGGTCAATCGCGCTTTCAAACAAGTGCAACTCTGTGCCGTTATCATCGGCCGGTATAGCGAACGAATACCGTTTATCGCTGCCTGGCGCTTCGCCCATATATCGGGTTTTGGTTGTCCCGCGAATCGCCGCATAGCGCGGAGTGCCTTGCAAATCAAACCCAACAAAAATCGCGTTGTGGTACATTCGGCTTTCGTACAGTCGTCCCGTTTTGAGACAAAAATCAATTACGTCGCGGGAAATGCCGCGTTTGGAGGGATAAGCGATGACGCGATTCGAATTCTCATACGGTTCGGGAAGCTCCAGTCGCGCATTTGAACCATCCTGCTGGATGGCAGGAGTAGCTGGATCCATGTGAACGGGTGGATTACCGTCAATTTGCAGCACCGCATCGGGAAACGACATGCCTCTTACTTTAATGAGGTAGTCCAGCGCAGAACGACCGCCGATCCCACTAGACCACCAGAACCATTTACCGTTGGAGATTTTAAGGCTGTCGTGGGAGCGGGTCGAATAGGCGTTGCGCGAGCATCGCACCAGTTCGTATGGCTCGAAACATTGCAAATAGGTGAGCAGGTCCAATTGCTTTGCACGTTCGATTTGTTCCTTGCTTACATAGCTCATTGCCGTAGTTCCTCTCGAAAAAAGTAAATTAGCCACAACGGGATTTAAAAATCGTGTCTCTTAATTGTAAGGCTGATTTTCTTTCATCCTGCTTCATTTGTTCATCGTGCCTTACCCTTCTTTTTGGGATACAGATAAGCTCTTCTTTCCCTCAACTCTGTAGCGCCTTTCTTTTTCATGAATGCGTCTAACTCGCTTTCATAGACTTGACTGGTCACCCCGTTCGAATCACGGATGTAATAATAAGTGTCTCCAAATCCGTTCTTCCCTTTGGATATCAATTCCAATTCCGGCACGGTTTCTCCCTCCTCGGTCGGATCGGTTCCGTAACAAATAGGCGGTAGAATCGGGCAAAAGCATCCGCCGCCGCTTGGGATGGCATACAACATGTGCGTTCCTCCAGAAATGCGAAAAGGACCCCAAAAGCCGGAGTCCATTTCGTCATGTGATTTATACCTTTCCATTGCTGTTATCGCTCTCGATCCGCAACCCGCCGTTCGGGTGCTTCCGGTTCCTCATCCGACACGCTGTCCACGGCTTCGTTTTCCCGTTTGTCCATGTTCAGCAGCACATTTAACTCCGCGAGCCGCGCGGACTTCGTTTGCAGTTCCTGTTCTTGCTTGAACGGTGCCTCGATCTGTTCCTTCGCCGTTACCATCTGTTGCTTGTGTGTTGCGAGCTGGTCACGGCAATAGGCGAGCTTATTCGGCAAATCCGACAATGTATTGATTATTCGCGTGATATTGCCGCCTGCATCCGGTCCTAACGTAATCGTATGGCCCAATGCGCCGCGCAGCGTCACCTTGTATTCCTTTGCAAAGCTATCAAACGATAGCCATAAGGAAAAGCCCATGTAACTGCCTGCTTCCTGCGGATCGGGAGAGGTCATGCCTTTGCAGGCTTCCAGCAGGGCAACGCCCGCAGTAGCACGTTCCGAGTACGTGTAATCTTTGATGGTCATACCGGGAAAACGGGAATCGTCGCTGCTATCCTTTTCCGACGCTTGGGCGCGCATGAACAAGGCCACGTCCTGCTCATACCCGACAATGCGTTCCTCCGTAGACTTGATTTGCTGCGGCAGCATTTTGAGCAGCCGATCCTCCAGCGCATAACGCTGACTTAAATGATTCGCTTTGAGCAGCTTGAGCTTCGATACCTGGATGTCGAGATCCATTTTTTCCTTGATGTACGGATTTCCAGTCGCAAGCGCTTTAACTTCGGCATAGGACAAAGCCGTCTCATCAATGTCCTCGGCAGACCGAACCGGCGACTTGCTGGTCATGATCTGCGAGATAAACCGCTGCTTGTTTTCCAGCGTTTGATAAAGGTAAGCGTCGAACGTGTTCTCGGTCACATAGCGAAAAATATGCACCTCGCTGTTCTGGTTCCCCTGCCGGATAATGCGCCCGCTGCGCTGCTCCAAATCGCGCGGACGCCAAGGGCAATCAAGGTCGTGAAGGGCAATCAGCTTCGTTTGCACGTTCGTACCCGCCCCCATCTTGAATGTCGATCCGAGCAGGACCCGAACCTGCCCACTGCGTACTTTGGCGAATAGTTCTTTCTTCTTAACTTCCGTATTAGCGTCATGAATATAGGCAATTTCTTCAGGCGGTATGCCCTTATCCATCAGTTTACGCCGCAGCTCGTCGTACACGCTGAAAGTGCCATCCTGTTTCGGAATAGATAGATCGCAGAACACCAGTTGCGTGAGCCGCTCTTTCAGACTGTCCGTCCAATGCTGGTAGACGTTGTCCGCGCAAGCGCTGACCTTGCTTCCTTCGTCGTCGGGGAGCATCGGATTGGCCAGCCGCTGATCGAGCGCCAATTTGCGTCCGTCATTGGTGATCGTCAACATATTGTCCTCGTGCGGCTCCACTTGCTTCGCTCGCACCCGTTCGGCGCGGCGGGCGAGATCGGTGACCATGTCGCGTTGGAACTCGCTTGGCGGCACAGCAACATTGTGGAAGTGGGCTTTTGGAACCGGAAGCTGGAGCATGTCCGCCGTCTGAATATCTGCCACTTCCTTAAAGACGTTCATCAGCTCCGGCAAATTGTAAAAACGAGCAAACCGGGTTTTCGCCCGATAGCCCGTTCCCTCCGGTGCAAGCTCGATCGCCGTGACGGTTTCGCCAAATGTCGAAGCCCATGCATCAAAATGCTGCAAGCCTTGCCGTTTGAGCCGCTCGTATTGCAAGTAACGCTGCATCGTGTACATCTCAGTGATGGAATTGGAGATCGGCGTACCCGTCGCAAAGATAATGCCCCGGCCCCCGGTGAGTTCGTCCAAATAGCGGCATTTGGCAAACATGTCCGACGACTTTTGTGCTTCGGTTTGCGATAGCCCGGCCACATTGCGCATTTTCGTGTAAAGAAACAGGTTTTTGTACGAATCAGCTTCGTCTACGAATAGCCGGTCTACGCCCAGTTCCTCGAAGGTGACGACATCATCCTTCCGGCTCGTATCGTTCAACTTTTCCAGCTTGGTTTGCAGCGTCTTTTTCGTTTTTTCAAGCTGCTTGATCGCATACCGTTCGCCTCTGGCATCTTTGAGTTCCCGGATGCCGTTTGTAATTTCCGAAATCTGCTCGTACAGTTGCTGTCGCTGACGTTCCGTCGAAATCGGTATTTTTTCAAACTGCGAATGGCCGATGACGATCGCGTCGTAGTCGCCGGTGGCAATTCGCGCGCAAAACGTTTTGCGGTTTTTCGTTTCAAAATCTTTTTTGGTCGCCACCAGAATATTCGCCGACGGATAAAGCTGCAAAAACTCCGCCGCCCACTGTTCGGTCAGATGGTTCGGAACGACCAGCATGCTCTTGTTGCACAGCCCCAAATGCTTGCTCTCCATCGCTGCGGCGGTCATAGCAAACGTTTTTCCAGCCCCGACGCAATGAGCGAAAAGGGAATTACCGCCATACAGCGCGCGGGCGACCGCATTAACCTGATGCTGGCGCAGCCGAATTTCCGGGTTCATCCCGGTGAAACGAATATGACTGCCATCGTATTCGCGGGGACGAATGGCGTTGAACCGATCATTATACAGCCTTGTCAGCCGTTCGCGCCGCTGCGGATCTCGCCATATCCAGTCGCGGAACGCTTCTTTCATCATCTCCTGCTTTTGCTGGGCGATGGCCGTTTCCTGCTTGTTCAGCACGCGCTTTTCTACGCCATCCTCATAAACCGTGTCAAATATGCGCACGTCCCGCAAATTCAGCGTATCTTCGAGAATTTTGTACGCATTGACGCGGTTTGTGCCGTACGTGACGTTCGCCTTGATATTGTTGCTGCGGTCATCGCTTTTGCCTTTAACATTCCAAGCAGCCGTATATTCGGAATACATTACGTTGATGTAGGTCTGGTACATCGGCGGCGTGTCCACAAGATCAAACAGAAATTGCCGAATGTCTTCCGGTGGAAGCCAAGTTGCGCCCAAGCGGACATCAATTTCGGAGGCATCCAGATCTTTTGGCTGCACCGCTTCAAGCGCTTTAACGTTTTCGCTGTAACGTTCAGCATCATAGGCCGCAAACTGTCTGGCCATCCGGAGCTTCTCCCGTACATTGCCGGACAGGTACGCATCCGCCGTTTCATAGATCGGCTGACCTTCCTCGTCCAGATGTTCAGGATTGGGAAAGATGACCCCACGCAGTTCCGCTATCAGTTGTTCTTCCGTCATACCGGTAAGCTCTGCCATATAAGGCAAATCGACACGGGCTTTTGCGCCGATGGAAACGGCAAGTGCCTCCGAAGCGGTATCCACCTGTTCTACTTGAATACGCTGCCGGATGGTTCGTTTGGTGAACATATCTGCCTTGCGCAGCAGCAATCCTTCTTCATCGACGATTTCAAGCGAACAAAGCAAGAAATACGAGCTATCATCCGAAAAGGCAAGGCTGTTGGCTCGGCTGTTGATCAAGCCGTACTGCGCTGTAAACCGATCATACTGTGCATTCAGCTTGCGTTGCTGCTGCCCAATCATCTCATCGCTATAGTCTTCGGTTTGGTACTCGATCAATTCGCGCACAGTGTCCCTTAGCTGAATCATGCCCTTGATACGGCCCGCCGCAGTTGCTGATGTATCGACGCGACGCATGCGGCTGTTTTCCCGAAAGTAAATGTGACCGTCCACCAGCGCAAAGCTGAAATTGCGGACAGACGGATCGGCAGGGAGAGAAGGTTCTTCCTCCTCCAGCTGGTCTTCCCGTTCGAGTTCCACCCATTCGGCATGGATATTGGAAAGCGCCTCGCGAAGCAATTCATTCAGGTTGGCGTCCGGGTACGGCTTGCAGGACGTTTCCTGACGATTGCCATACATCCGGTCGTCAAAAACCATCGTGCCCAGCACCATATCGGGATGGGCGGCGAAATAGCTGTTCACCAGCACACCATCCACTGTCTCGGATAGAGATAGCCATGTTTCGGTTTGCTCGCTTACGGTGACCATGCGATCCCGTTTTTGTAAAAAGATAATATCGGCGGTTACTTCAGTGCCGGCATTTCGAGTCTTGGAACGACTCCGGCACCAGACCGAAAAAATGGCCGATGCCGCAGGACGGCTCCAAAATATTGCCGCTGCGAAAGCCCATCGATTCCAAACAGTCATACATCGCCTTGATGACGATTGGGGACGTATAGTGGGCGTTTAGCGTCGATGCACGAGCGGATGCATATTCCTCCGGCTCCAGCAATTCTCGAAGTTCCGCATATTCGGCTGCCCACTGCGTGTTCGCTTCATCGAATGCCTGCGGAAGGCCGCCCCATCCGACATAGCGAGCGAGCACCGCCTGCTCTTCCGCTGTCGCTTGCCGCTGCTCCTTCTCCAGCTTGTTCAACAGACGAATCGCTTCTATGTTCCATTTGAATTTCGTTTTTGCGCCGCCATGTCCCAGTTCATCGTCCGTAATCCGGTAGTTAACCGCCGGAGTAGCCGGACGATCCGATGCTTGAGTTGGTGAATGGACATTCGCTTGTTTTGTCTGTTGCTCCTGCTCATCGTTTAATCTAGTCGACGAAACATCTTCTTCCGCTACCGGCTCCCAACCTTCCTCATTTGTTAATCCCGGTTCTAGCTCCCCGGTAATCAGATGATCGTTCAGCGGATTTTCGCGCAGCATTCGCTCAAAATCCCGACGATTCCACTCTTTGATGAATAGTGGGAACTGCCGGTCTTGCAGCACCACCGTTTGCGATTCCAATTGCGCGACTTCATATTCGTCCGCACCAATCCAGACGATGCTCCCCACATCATAACCGTAGCGCGCCCGTTCCCGATTCGGTGTCATATGTTCCAGTTCCGCTTGCGCGTCCGGTTGGGGAAGCACATCCGATGACGATGCATCCAGCTGCGGCAACTCGTGCCTGGCCATTTCCGCCGCTTGCTGCCGCCGCTTTTCCTCCTGTTCCTCAGCGAAGGCGGGCAATCGCTCGGCTTCCCGCCGATTCAAGTAACGTCCCGCCGCCAACAATTCACCGATACGTTTCTGCACTTTCATCCACGGCAGCACGACCTGCGCATCCGGGTTCATGATGGAACCGCGAGTGAGTGTAATGCCTTTGCTGTCATAATTCATATGAATATCCGTGCCGGTCAGCGCAGGGAGACGCCCGCCGATCCCGTATTCCCGTTTCAGGAAATCAGCGTTCTCCTGCGCAGACAGCGACTGCTGGAAATGCAGCGCAATGCGATACTTGCCGTTCTCAAAACCGCTGCCGTTTTGCAAAACAGCGTCAATGACCGCTTGCGGGATTAAAAAAGCGGAGGCTTTTGCGTCCTCCGCTTGATCCATCCACAGCGTCTGTTGCTGGATGGAGGGTTCTGTCTTTCGCGATAAGTCAAATTCATTTAACAGAACCATGCTGGCGATATGCCCGGTGATGACACCCCAATCGTAAAAGCTTTGCGCCGTGCGTTCATCCGCCGTACCCATCCATTGATGCAAAACGTTTTGATACGGTTCAAACCCAGCCTGTAAGCCTTCATCAAGCGTCAACTCAGTGATGCCAGCCGGAAACAAGCCGCGCACATACAACAGTCGCTCGCGCTCATCCTCATGTGCATGGAAAAACGCCGCAATGTCCGTCTTGCTCTCCCTTAGCGGCGCTGCTCGGAGCATGTCGTTGATGATGGCCTGGTCATGAAAAAACGGAAGACTGCGGTCCTCCGTTTCCCGATCAAACCATGTTAATGATAAATCAGTTCCGTGAGAATCAGTTCCTCCGCTTGTTGCTTCAAGTTGTTCATATGTCCCGTCCAGGCCAGCGGATTGCTCGTCTTGTCCGGAGCCGGGTGGGATGCGAGCAATTCCTGTATCGTCCGCTC
This sequence comes from Paenibacillus sp. 32O-W, assembly GCF_007679495.1. Taxonomy (GTDB): domain Bacteria; phylum Bacillota; class Bacilli; order Paenibacillales; family NBRC-103111; genus Paenibacillus_L; species Paenibacillus_L residui. The sequence continues at coordinate 46,247 of NZ_VEGP01000041.1, forward strand.
GATCTGCTCCCGCGCTGTCTGGTCGATGTCCGCCAGATGTTGGTTCAACTGCTCCGACAACATCAGATGGGCGTACATGCCCTTCCGCTCGGTTTTCAGAAACGTCTTGCGCATCATTCCGTACTTCCCGATCGTCGTCTCCGCTTCGCTCAGCGTCAGGTTGGGCAGCAAATAATCCCCTTGCGGCGTGTAGGTCAGTTCCATATTCATCCTTCCTTTCTTGTCGAGTAGCTTCATTGTGCGGCAAGGAATCGGGTCTTGCAAGGGTGTGAAACGATTGCCTCTCATTTGTTCGCTGCGCATCCCGGTGCAGCGCCCGGACGGTCGATTCCACTTCTCGCAGCATCATCTCGGACACATCGCTAATCGCTGCGCCCAAATGGGACAATGCAGGAAGCGTGTTGAAATACCCGATGCCGGACAAATCCTCGATGCTGATGTAATGTGCGGGATTGAGTCCGCAACGGGTCATTGCCATGTAAGCGACGGCCGATTCGGCTGTTTGCTTGAACAGCAATTCCACATGCTGGATGTCCAGGTCCTCCAGTAAACTGTGCTCCCGCTCTTTCATCAACTCGGCCGCATAATCGGCGCTGTTGTCATCCACCGCATTTCGTGCAGCTGCGAGGAGCGCAGCAGGCAGATCCGCATGTGGTTCCATCTCATCCGACGCGCCGAACGCATTTCCCAGCGTCTCGATCACATGAGCCGTACGCTGTCCTGCAAGCGCCATAGCGAAAACTCCGGTTGGCGTCTGCTCTGGGTATCCGATACATCAAACACATGACGCAGGCCCAAATGGTTGCCCCGATCTTCGATCAGGGCGATCCCTTTTGCGCCGCGTTTCACCCAGCGATCGAGCCGTTTGTTCCAAACGTCAATCGGCGCGCAAGCCGTCGCGTCAGGACGTTGGGCGTAGATCAACAGTTGATCCTGAAACGGATATTTATAATTCCAGGCCGCCGTCCGCAAAAAATCTGCCCAGCGATCAGGCTGGTTCGTCACCGTGCGAGCCGTGCCGGTAGCCAGTTCGACGATGCGCTGCAACTTGGCTGTCATGAGAGCACCTCCCTTACAGAAGCGTAATTTGATTGGTCAGGCGAATGCCTTCTTCGGAATAACGAGACGTAATCCGAAGGCGTCCGATAAGTTGCAAGCGATAAAGATTGCGGCGGACAGTGGAAGGGGAAACGCCCACCTCCAAAGCCAGTTTTTTACCGGACAACAAGACGCAGCTATGCCGTCCGCCCGCGCGGTCCATCAGGTAGCTGTACGGCAGTTTTGCGGCAGGCGGGACTTTCGCTTTCGCCAGCAGTTTATACCTCGCGAGATCGTTCATGGTCTTCCTCCTCAGCAAGCGCTAACGCTCCGACAAACGATCCTGCCGGACGTAGCAGTACAGATAGAAATTGTAATCTCCCGTATGCGGAAAACAGCGCAGATAGTATCGATGTCGCTCCGTTTGAAAACAAAAGCCGTAAACGCCGGAATGCCACTCACCGGATAAACGTGCCTCTGGATACGACAAGCAATAGCGGTTCATCCGGCTGCGGCTTTGGAGCAGTCCCTGCTCGGTCAATGCCTGCACCACCGCATCCAGTTCCGCCCGAAAGGACGGCGTTTTGAGCGCAGGCGCATGATCGAACCAAGTTGCCCAGTACGTCTCGCCGCTGCTGCCAAAATAGCCGCGAAGGTGCCCGATGCATCCGCGTGCGGAATCCTTGTCCGTTGAAGCGGAATAAACATAGACCGCATCTTCCGACACGGCCGCTTGCAATCTTTCCAGCATGTTCTTTTCCTCCCGGCTGGTATAAAAATCAGTTTTCTTTAATGGGTTCCCCCTGTGCCATAGTCGTCATAGGAGGATAGATTCGCATGATAAAACACAATATCCCCGTCCTTCAACTGGAACGTCACGCCATACGGATCGGTGAAACTTCGCTGAAACCCTTCCATCTGCCATTGGTTGTTCAGCGGTCCGTATATATACTGCAAATGAGGATGGTTCAAGTCCTTGTTGCGGATCGTTTCGAGATTGAGATTAACGACGATGTACCCATCCTTCAAGAAAATAGGCGACTTATCATCCAGCCGGTTTTTCCGCCCATATTCAGCCAGATTGAAACCTTTGGGCACCACATACGGCGCGGCAGGCACACTGTATTCGCCATGCCACTTCTGCACCGAAGCGTTGGCGCGGGCTACATGGACGCCGGAAGGCACGTTCATGCTGCCGACAAACGTCCGAAGCTGCGACGGCAGCAGCATAATGTCATAGCCGCCGACATACGTCGGTTTCTGCACATCCTTCATATATTGATTGATAAACGTCTGCCTCGCTCCGGGCGAACCATTTAACAACCAAAGGGTCGCGGCGGTATCGGTCAACTCCTGCCTTGGCACATTGCGCAAGCGAGCGTCGAGCGTCACATATCGTTTTTCCGTATCATCACTGGAGCCGATGCGAATAAACCGTTGATTGCCCGAATGATAGTAAAGATCGACTTCCTGCCGATTCTTCCCTTTGCTGTCCACAAAATAAAAGGTCGGTGTAATGCGGATGCCGTCTCCCGCGCCGAACATGTTGCCTTTCGTCATGACTTCGAATTTGAAATGGTAGCCCGTTTTGACCGCCACGTTCTTTTTGCCGCCCTCCGGGTGACTGCCCTGCCGTACCGGCAGCACGTAAGGGGGCGTATTGCCGCGCGGTGCGCCGTCAATGCCTTTCGTTCCGACCCAATAAGCGTTTCCGGTCGGCGTTGCGCTGCCCTTTTGGGTACGGAACACCGACTCCCAAGCAAAGTCAGCAATGTCGGTGATCCGGAAATCATAGAGACGGCCAATGACTTCCACCGGAACCACCTGCGTAGCCACATGATGTATCAAGTCCAGATTGGCATTCATTTGAGATGTAAAGGAAGCCGGACTGTTCTCAGCAAACGTTCGGAATAACACGTCGTAATTGCCCTCATCCACCCAAACGGGCAAGTAGAAGGTCGTCTGCGTTTGTCCGACCGGGATGGACACCCATGTTTCTTTCGGGACGAACGTTGTACGATCCGCTTTATATACATCGAAAGGAAACCAAACCTGTTTGTCTCTCACGTATTTGGCATAATCCCGATTGCCGTAGCCCTTGATGTCCTTGTGCTGACCGCTTGTCGGAATCGTCACAGTAAAGGGCCGATCCAAAATGAGCGCTGAACGTCCGGCAGAAGGTTGTGTTTTCTGGTTATGCGCCCGGTCGTCCGACACCGAGGCGTAGTTCACCACCGGCGTATGCACGGTCACAGGATTGATACCGTTTATCGGATAGGTTTTGTCTCCACCGCCGCCAATGCCTTTAATCAGAGAATACGATATCGTACCTGTGCTTGGCTGACTTGCTTCGTTTGTTTTAGACTTGTCGATAAAATATCCTTTGCCATACAACACATCTTGCCCGATCATCGTCGGTGCCGGTATCGCGCCAGGCGTTGGCGCTTTTTCCTCAACGACTTGGTTATCCATGATGGTTGTTCCGTTAAAGACGAGCGAATCGTTTTTTACCTTGATCTTTCCAATTGCTTTCTCGGCCTCGTTTTTCCTATAGTGGCACAAGAAGTCAAGACAGTTTTTTTAATTTTTAAGGTGTGAAATCATTCACGAAGCGTTCTTTTGATATATTGTTGGAGGGGAGATCCCCCGCCGGGAACTGGAAAAAGTAATGTGTATAATTACTCAATGATAATGTCCACTGGTGGAGGACAAAGCCCAAGCGAAGGCGCGGGAGTCACCCTCTGTGGATATGTTATTCCATGTATACAGTTGCAGGTGTTCGGTAATCTAACGACTGATGTGGCCGATAATGATTGTAGAATTCAAAGTACCGATGAATGCCGCGGCGCGCTTCTTTGGGCGAGGTATACTCGTGCAAGTAGACTTCCTCATACTTCAAGC
>NZ_VEGP01000042.1 GCF_007679495.1 Paenibacillus sp. 32O-W
TTCAGGCCTACATCCTATCTGTCTACGCTTAAACGTACATGTTACCATGCCCGCTCCAAGACTCGTTATTGGCGACGAGGTTGGCGTCTTTCCAAGCAGGGTTCACACCTGCTACCTCACTCGACCTAGGCTTGGTCGCTCCAAAAGTGCATCCTTTTGGACGATTGATTCCGTGTCCGCTGCAAAGCCTGCGAATCTGCATCTTTTTTCTCGTTTAAAGGGAGTTCGGGTTGATCTTATAGGTAAATTCGTGCATTTTCTCAGGCTTTTCCCCATAATATTCTGAATCGACTCATAATAACTGCATAATCTTAGCAATTTATCTTCCGCCTATGAGGTAGCTGTGAAGTTTCGTTCGTTTCGTTATCTGAAGCATAAGAGACTCTCTTCGATCTTGATAGAATTTTGGTCAGGTTCGACCTGTTAAACATAGCAGTATCTTTTTCTTATCTTCGCCGTCATCACAAGTTTATTTAAGTGCGAAAGTAGCTGAGTTATAAATATAATGTGGATTATAGAACGTATTTCTTTATATTATCGTCTGAAAGGGGTATGCAGGATGAAAGAGTATGTAGGGGCTTGCGTCCGGTGCGGGGTAAAGATTTATTGCATGGACGGTTTTCTAAACGGCACGGTAGCCGAAAACGGGGAATTGTACTGCTTTGAATGTCACGATAAGCGGCTGGAGAACACGGAAAATCGTCAAGGAGCTCAGAGGATTCGGAAGTTAACAACTCTTGAACAAAATGTAAAACTTATCATTGCGAAGAGAGACAGAAGGGCATACGGGGCGGCTAAAAGTCGGCTTCCCTATGGATTGCTAGGTGTGGCCTTCAGGAGTCTGGCAGCAAATAACACAGACGCCCCTACCCGCATTCCGCCTCGCGACGGGACACCCTCCTCTTGCTCTTGGCCAACGATAGACGCCCGCCAGCCCTCCCTATACCGCCAGAGATCGTAAAGACGGGCCGTGGAGAAACTGCAGGTCTTTTGGAGAGAAACGCGTGCAACGCCTTATTCTAAAGCAATAGTGCAGGTCTTTTTGGGTAAAAGTCGCCACATGCCTGATTCTAAAGCGATAATGCAGGTCTTTGGAGCGATTTTTTGCGAAATGGCCCCATTTCGTCCAAAAGACCTGCACATTTGAGCGTCTTTCGCTCTCTTTTTGGAAAAAGGGAGGAATTTAATGTACTATTGCTCGTCTTTACTTAGCAACTGCGTTTGCCATCGGCTTTGCAACAGCTTGCTTGCTATCGGCTCTGCAACGGCGCTGCGATCGGCTTGTAACGGCGCTGCAATCGACTTGTAACGGCTTCGCAATCGGCTTTCAACCGTCATTTGAACGTCCCCTGCCCGTCCTTACTTTGCAATAGCTTTTGCTATCCCGAAGGACAAAGAGTATATCTAGCCCTCCCTGGACAGCAACCTCCCACTGCCTCCACATACCGGGCACCGGCTATTATCATCAATCGCCGGCCGGCTCCTCTGACGGGTCAATTCGAACAGCCCCAGCCTCGTCCAGCCAACCAGATTCGTCCGGGCCCGATCGCCGAGAACCTCTTCTTCCAGCACTTCCTGCACGCCTCTTCGGTGCTCTTCCTCCTCCATATCTATAAAGTCAATCAGAATGATGCCTCCAAGATCCCGAAAACGGATTAAGCGGGCGATCAAACTCGCAGCTTCTCTATTTACGACATAAGCCGTCCGTTCCAGGTTGTCCTGTCCGGTATACTTGCCCGTGTTCACGTCGATGACCGTTAAGGCTTCCGTCCGATCGACAACGATGTATCCTCCGCAATGGAGCCAGATTTGACGCCGGGACATTGCTTCCAGCTCCGCTGAAATCCCGTATGCTTCAAAAAGCGGGGTCCGATCCGAATATATCCGGACTCTCTCCGTCAGCTCCGGCGCCATATCGTCGAGCATCGCCTTAATTTCCGCACCGACCTGAGGCTCGTCCACCACCCACTCGTCCACTCTCTCGTTAAATAAATCCCTGACCAGTCTGGGAAGCAGAGACAGGTCCCGGTACAGCAATGCGGGAGCTGTGCTGCATTCCGCTTTCCTCAAGATCGAGGACCACACATCCTTCAGCCATTGGAAATCTTGCTCAAGAACTTCCGATGATTGCCCCTCCGCCAATGTCCGCACAATGATGCCGTCGCCCGGCTCACGAAGGGCTTCCGCCAATTGCCGGAGGCGGGTCTTTTCCTCCGGACAGTTAATTTTTCTCGAGGTAGCTACGTAATCCGCTTCCGGAAGGAAGACGAGCCAGCGCCCCGGAATGGTGCAGTGAGTCGTTACCCGCGCCCCCTTGGAACCGACAGGCTCCTTCTTCACTTGCACGATGACCTCCTGCCCTTCCTTCACCAAATCGCGAATCGACGGTTTGTGCTCAGGCTGCTTCTCCAAGTGGGCTGGCAGCAGATCATCAATGTATAAATAAGCGTTCTTGTCCAAGCCGATATCGACGAATGCCGCCTGAAGGCCGGGAACAACGTTGACAACTTTTCCTTTATAAACATTGCCCGCCTTCTCAATCTCGGATGGACGTTCCGTATAATATTCCGTCATTTTTCCGTTTTCCATGACAACGATTTTGCATAATCCTTGCTTATTCTGAACTAAAACTTGTTTCAAAAAATCACCTCTGCCCTTAACCGCTAAGCTCCATTTTACACGAATAAGTCGGATACCGCATCGTTCCTTTTTTTCCCGCTAAAATAAACATCGATCAGCCTTTGTTCCGGAACGACATGCCTGATCGACCCTTGATCCCCCATAATATAGATCAAATGATACTGTTCCCTCATCAACAGACGCATGATTTCCGTTACCCGATGCCCCCCCGAGACGATAATGGGTTGTGCTATGGTCCCCCTTATCCAGCTAGTGGCAAACCGATCATGGCGGCTCATCAGAAATCTTACGAATTGAAAAGGAAGGTGCCGGTAACCGTACCAATTGGAATAGAGAAGGAATAAGCCGATGACCAGCAAATTCAAATGGACCCCTCCTCCGTTCCAAGGAAAGACCGAAGCCGCAACGAGGCCGAAACTCATGATTAAGCTGATCCACGTCGTGAGCAATAAAGTGCGGTGATAAGGCAGGAAGTAGCTTAGCACGGCCTGTAAAATTTTGCCCCCGTCCAAAGGAAGAATCGGCAGCAGATTAAAGGCGCCTATCCATAAATTCGCCTGTATAAAATATATCCACCACTCGGGGTCAGCCCATCCGGTCGCAAGCACCAACAGTGCAAAGGCCGCCATCCACAAATTTTGCAGGGGGCCGGCTAGCGCCACTATCAGATCTTCTCTGGCGGGAACGTTGCCGCTTTCTTCAACAACCGCTACTCCGCCGAACGGGAGCAGTTGAACCTCAGTGACGTTCCATCCGAAGCTTTTCGCCGTAAAAACATGTCCAAGCTCATGAATGAGCACAATGCCGAACAAGGTGATCAATTCCACAAAATATCCTGTAAAAAGGGACAGAAGCATCATCAGGACAAATAGAGGATGAAAGCGGTAGCGCGTTCCCAGCCACTTAATCAAAGGCTACCACTTCCGTAGGATCAATCGATTCCTCGTCCCTCTTCACCGCGAAATATAACTGCTCCGCCCAGCGTCCGGTTCCCGATCTCGTTTTTCCAAGCAGCTCCCCGGCCTCGATCCAATCATTCTCTTCCCACAAGTTCGCCTTTAAATATCCGTATGTGGACTGCAATCCATTAGCATGGCGGACTACTACCGTATATCCGGTATCCTCCAAATATCCCGCAAATTCTACTCTCCCCGTATCCATCGCATAGACCGGAGCTTCCCCCGAAGTCTGAATGACAACCCACGGCTGATCCGCCGAGAAGGAAGACATTAGCTTTCCCTGAACAGGAACCGTGAAATGCTTGAGCTGCGGAGAATCCGCCTTATGCGCTTCCTGCTCCTTCTTCCCGCGAAAAGCAGGCAGGAAAGAGGGGGCTCCGCCGAAGGTGCGCTCATACCAGCCGGCCAGGGCGGTGAAGGGCATGTCCTGTGTCAAAGCAGCCCCAACCCATTGTCTGCCCTGATAAGCCCATGGATGCTCAAGCCGGAACATGCCCCATACGAGCATGAAGCCAAGGATACTGGCGAGCAGCTTCAACCAGATAGCCCTGGTGCTCGGGACTAAGCGGTTCCCTCCCGATCCGCCCTGATCCGAATCATCGCTTGATCGGTGACCGGAGGAACTCAGCCATTGCTTTTGCTTCATTTTCCACACAAATTCCGGATCGGACCACCGTTCATCCGCGGCCGTTGGAGGTTCGGCTTCAGGGGGAGAAATCCTGGGCATTGGTTCTGCCCGATGATCATTCTGAAGCGATTTGATTCGCTCTTGCCTGCGCTGGCGTACATTGGCTTTCACTTCCACCGTTTACCCCTCCCGATTACGAGGCAGTTCAACAAGTCCCATTAGACAAGTCATTCAGGCGCTGCAACCAACTGCAGTTGGAGCCTATTCAGATCTAAATTTCGGCTGGTGCCGCTTAAGATCGTTAACGGGAACCTGTTGAATTCACACAGCTTGTTTACTTCATCCTATGAGGATCAAGGAGTATTTATGTATAGGGCTTATCCGCAAGAAGATAAGGGGTAAAAAAATAAGCCCTGTCTTCCGCATCCCCTGCAGGGAATGGCGAAAGCGAGAGCTTGGGTCAGGCCAAATCTTCCTCCGGTTCCTGATGAATTTGTACGCTCATGACGATGGCTATGGACACCATATTGATCAAGAGCGAGGTTCCCCCGTAGCTGATAAAAGGGAGAGTAATTCCCGTAACGGGCAGCAAGCCAAACCACATTCCGATGTTCTGGAAAATCTGGAATACATACATCGAGACTATCCCGATGACGATAAATGACCCTCGGCGGTCATTCGACTTTAGTGCTATCAGAATCATTCGGTAGAGGAAGCTGAACAGCAGCATAAGCAGCACCGCAGACCCGACAAAGCCGAACTCCTCCGCCACCACTACGAAAATGGCATCGGAATAGGCAACGGGAACAAAATTATTATGAATGGAATCTCCTTTCAGATAACCGTCCCCGAGCAAGGAGCCGGAACCGATGGCAATCTGTGCCCTTTCCAGATGAAAGCGGGCGTCCTTATCGGCTTGCTCCGGGTTAAGGAACGTATCGATCCTTTTGACCCAGTGCCCTTTATTGTTAGCCTGCAGGTAGGCCTCGATGGAATCGTGGTAATGCTGGTACAAATAGTAAAAGCTGCCGACGATTACGGCTACAATGATCGCGCCGATCGCAACGTGCTTGAATTGTACGTTGCCGATCCAGAGCATACCGAGCAGAATGGCGATATATATAACCGCATTGCCGAGATCCGGCTGCTCGAAAACGAGAATGAACGGTACGAAAACGATCAGGCCGATCGGGATGACATCCTTCCCCAAACGTAGCGGTTCGCCTTCTCTCATACTCATGAAGGAGGCGATCACCATAATGAGAGCCAGCTTCATAAATTCAGCGGGCTGAAAGTCAAAGCCTCCCAGTTGATACCAGCCGATGGCACCTTCCCGTACGACCCCGAATTTGTACAAGCCAAGAAGCAGTATAATTCCTAACCCATAGGCGTACCAAGAAAGCTTTAGCAGTATCCGGTAATCCAGAAGCGAGATAACAAGGAAAAGGAAAAATCCTAAAGCGTAGTAGATAAAGTTCTTGATATGGAAATTAAAATTAGCATACTTGGGCACATCTACCGTTGCGCTATAAATGAGGAGCGAGCTGACAATCATGAAGACACCCAGGATGAGAACTATGTACCAATCGATCCTCTTTAATTTAGCGAGCACAACTAATCATCCCATCCCGAAAAATTGCTTCATTTTTTTGATGATACCCGGCTTTTCTTCCAGTGAAATAAGCGGAACCGTATCCCCTAGAATCCGTCTGGCAATATTCCGATATGCCAGTGCTGCCCGGGAATCCGGATTCATGACCGTCGGCTCGCCGGAGTTCGCCGCTTTGATGACCTGCTCATCATCGGGAACGATCCCCAGCAGATCGATGGCCAGAATCGAGCAGATTTCATCAATGTCGAGCATCTCGCCCTTTTTGACCATGCTTCCTTTGATCCGATTGATGATCAGCTTCGGAGACTCCACATTCTCCTTCTCCAGCAGCCCGATAATCCGGTCGGCATCCCGGACGGCCGCATTCTCCGGCGTAGTCACGACAATCGCCTTATCGGCCCCGGCTACCGCATTTTTGAAGCCCTGTTCGATTCCCGCAGGGCAATCAATAATGACGAAGTCAAAATCCTTCTTCAGCTCCAGAACGATATCGCGGACATTCTCCGGCGTGACCGAATGCTTGTCGCTGGTTTGAGCGGCCGGCAGAAGGTACAGTTCCTCAAAGCGCTTGTCCTTGATCAATGCCTGTTTCAGCCGGCAGCGCCCTGCCGCGACATCCACCAGATCATAGATGATGCGGTTCTCCAAGCCCATGACGACGTCCAGGTTGCGCAAGCCAATGTCCGTATCAACCATGCACACTTTCTTGCCTTGGAGGGCCAAGGCGGTACCGACATTGGCGGACGTCGTCGTTTTGCCCACACCGCCTTTACCGGAAGTGACGACAATTGCCTCTCCCAATATGCTCACTCCGTTTCCCAAATAAATTTAACCCTTGCCCAGATCCGGGCGTATACGCTGGATGTGATAGATCTTGTCTATTTCCATCCTCGCATTTTGAATATAGGCAAATTCCATCAATGCTTCGTCAATGCCCCATTCATCCGGAGGCCTGCTGAAGATGCCGGCAATTCTAAGCTGAGTAGGCCTCATATAAGATGCGGCGATAATGGCTTTCTCATCGCCTTGCGTTCCCGCGTGGGCCATCCCCCGCAGGGAACCCATCACAAAAATGTCACCCGTCGAAAGAATGCTTCCCCCCGGATTGACATCACCGAGCAGCATTACATTTCCTTCATGGGTTACCGTCTGTCCGGAGCGGACGATTCCCGTTATTACCTTTATGCCGCTTGGAAGGATTTCGGGAGGAAGGGCCGGAGAAGCGGAGGTTTCGAACGATTGAATGATCAGATTCCCGTGCTGTCCGATCAATTCCCTAATCTGTTCTTGCTCCGCTTCATTGATAACCCTTTTCCCTAAATTAACATAGACTCGTATGAGAGGACCGGACAAGATCTTATGATGCGTCTTCTCGAGTTTATGCTGCAACTCTTCCAGCAAATCCGTTAAGCGGCAGGTGTCGTCCAGAACGAACACCAGTCCGTCCTTAACTCCTTTTATCGTAACATGATGTTTGGTTGCAGTCATGTTCCTTCCCTACCTCCTGCCCTAACAATTCCATTCGCTAGGCTGCTTTTCCTTCCCCGGCCGTGAAATTATTCCTTCTCCCGCTTCTGAAGCTTCCGAATGTTGTCGAGCCACCTTCTCATCGGCACGTAAATAACGAGCGCAAACAACAGGTTAATAAAAACAGTAGGCAGCATAATATGCATAAATGCCCACTGGGGATCGATTAACCGGATTTGAGCTACCCGATAGATTCCGTAGATGATCCATTCAAACAGCAAGCTTCCGGTCACGACGATGAAGAGACTCGTCATTATATTCGCTTGCGAACGAAACGGAATAATCCCGCTTAAATAGCCTACAGCGCCCATGGCCATACAGTAGACTCCCAACATTGGGCCGTAATAGACAATATCGTGCAGCAGGCCGAAGCCAAGCCCATAAGCGAGGCCCCAGCTTTTATTGAGGTAGATTCCGATAAACATAACCGCTACCAGAACCAAATGAGGAGATACGACCACCTGCAGTTGCCAGGAGGGGGGAATGATCCATTTCATCACCGTTCCCTCCAGAACGAATAACAGCAGCAGCAGCAATGTCAGTTTATGGCGTCCCATCGCTTCACCTCGGGTCCTGAACTTCCACGACCATAAGCTCGCTGAGATGGCGGAAAGTGGCTGCCGGTTTGATTTTGGCTACATAGTTGATCCCGAAATCCCCGTCCTCTTTAGATACGACGGTGCCTATCTCAATTCCTTTCGGAAAGACAAGCCCCATTCCGGACGTAATGATCGTATCGCCTTCGGCAAGATCGTCGTTAGTGTCAATATTGGTCATGATAAGCAATTGTGATTCGTGATCATAGCTTTGAATAATTCCGAATGATTTCTCTTTGCCTTTGACCGTAGCGGCAATAGCCTTCGATTGATTATTCGTTGCATCGAGCTCTGTCAACAGCTGCACGCTGGAAGTAAACTCGGACACTTTATCAATACGCCCCACCAGACCATGGACCGAAATTACAGCCATGTCCTTGCGAATCCCGTCTCTTTCTCCTAAATCGATGTTGACGACGCTGGTATAAGGATCAGCGCTCATTGCGTAGACTTGAGCCACATGATACTTATAGTTGTCCAAGCCCTTCTGCCTTTCGGTAAACTCCAGCAGTTCCTTCAAATTTTTGTTATCCGACTCCAGCTTGTTCAATCTCATCGTATCTCGGGCGTAATGAGAAAGCGTCTCTTTGAGCACCTTGTTTTCTTTATACAAGTTTTTCAACTCGCGGATATCCTGAAAGAAACCCGCTATCGCTTGAGCGGGTCTGTTGAATAGCCCTTGGGTCCAGGATACTGTATCTTTAACAAATTTCTCAGGCCAGGTCATTCCAGGTCTCAACATCGTTAAGCCCATCAAAATAACGAAGATGATCAAGGAAACCAAAAGGACAACAATTTTTTTGTTTCCCATAAATTTGAACAAACCGATCCACCTTCTAATCTATCGTTATTTTAGCGTCTAACCCGACCCCCGGCTGTAGATTTGGCTTTGAATAAATGGATATTGTCAAGCGCCCTGCCTGTTCCAATAGCGACACAATCGAGAGGATTCTCAGCGACCATAACCGGCATCCCGGTCTCTCTGGACAGTAGCTTGTCCAAATTACGAAGCAACCCGCCTCCTCCGGTCAGCACAATGCCGCGGTCCATAATATCGGCCGCCAGCTCCGGAGGACACTTCTCCAACGTAACCTTAACCGCATCCACGATACTGTTAACCGGATCCGACAACGCTTCGGCAATCTCCTCCGAAGTGACGGTCATCGTTTTGGGCAATCCGCTCACCAGGTCGCGTCCCCTGATTTCAATCGTCTCGCTTTTTTCCATCGCAATGGCTGACCCGATTTCGATTTTCATCGTTTCGGCAGTCCGTTCCCCGATCATTAAATTGTACATTTTCTTAATATATTGGGTAATCGCCTCATCCAGATCATCTCCGGCAATACGGATCGAACGGCTGGTAACGATGCCTCCGAGCGAAATGACGGCGACCTCCGTCGTTCCTCCACCGATATCCACGACCATGCTTCCCGTCGGCTCCCAAACCGGCAAATCGGCTCCGATAGCGGCCGCGAAAGGCTCCTCGATCGTAAACGCTTCACGGGCGCCGGCCTGCTTCGTTGCATCCTCCACCGCCCGTTTCTCTACGGCAGTGATTCCCGACGGCACGCAAACCATAACGCTGGGATGGCGCTGAAACAGTGAACGCTGCTTCATTGCTTGACGGATAAAATATTTGATCATCGTTGCCGTTGTCTCAAAATCAGCGATAACTCCGTCCTTCATTGGACGAACCGCACGAATATTTCCCGGAGTCCGGCCGATCATTTTCTTGGCGGCCTCTCCCACTGCTTCTATAGTTTTTGTATCGGTACGCAGGGCAACGACAGACGGCTCCCTGACGACAATTCCTTTTCCTTTGACATAGACAAGGGTGTTGGCCGTTCCCAGGTCAATCCCCAGGTCTTTAGAAAATCCACCAAACATATATTTGAGGCTCCCTTCCTGCAATTCAACTGCATTTAATCATTATATTACATATACCCTTTTTCCTTCAAACTGATATAGCCCCGGTCTCCAATGATCACATGATCCAGTACGTCAATTCCAATAATCTGTCCGGCCTCCGCCAGCCTCCGGGTCATCTGAATGTCTTCGGGACTCGGAGTCGGATCACCGCTGGGATGATTATGTACACAAATTATGGACGCGCTGCTTCTGCGAATAGCCGCCAGGAAAACTTCTCTCGGATGAACGAGGGAAGCGTTAAGAGTGCCGATCGACAGCGTCTCCTGCGCCAGCACATGATTCTTGGTATTTAGAAACAAACAGACAAAATGCTCCTTCTGCAAATATCTTAGATCCTCGGAGAGCAAGGAGTAGACATCCTGCGGGGAACGAATCGTAACGGTTTCTTGAAGGGACGAAGCCGCCAGTCTCCGCCCAAGCTCTATCCCTGCCTTAAGCTGCAGAGCCTTGGCCAAGCCGATTCCTTTCGTCTCCATCATTTCGTCGATACTCATTCCGACCAGCCCGCGTAAAGAGCCCGCCTCCTGCAAAATGCGCTGGGCAAGCTGCACCGCCGACTCACGGTAGGTTCCCGTTCGTAACAATATAGCCAGCAACTCCGCATTGCTGAGTGCCTGAGCCCCATACTGCTGCATTCGTTCTCTAGGTCTGTCCTCATGGGGAATCTCGCGCAAAGTCATCGTTTGAGATTCCATTCTCTCCACTTCCTTGTCAGGATATTTTGAGCATTCCGATGATTAACGTCTTTTTCGAACGCTGGTAGCAAAGCTTCTCCAGTCCAAACCTTCACTTCTTTCCTTTGAACACGGCGCTTGCGGCAATGGATACATTGCCTACAGAACTTCGATATTAAAGGAATAAAGCATATCAGCCAGCAGATTTAACGACAGTCCGACTACGTTAAAATAATCCCCCTCGATCGCCTCGACCATCGTCGCCCCCAAGCCCTGTATGGCATAGGCTCCGGCTTTATCCATAGGTTCCCCTGTCTCGATATAGCGGTCAATTTGCCGTTCGCTGAGCGGCTTCATGGTGACTCTCGTCATCCGATGGGCCGTAAGCGACCGGCCTGACCCTGCCTCAATGCATGTGATTCCGGTAAATACGTGATGCGTATTGCCCTGGAGCATGCTGAGCATCCGCCGGGCATCCTCCCGATCGGCCGGCTTGCCGAGCGGTTCTCCGTTGTAAACAACGATCGTATCCGACCCGACAATAATTTGCCTGCCCGGGTAGGACGGCACCCGTTCGTATACGGCCCTGGCTTTTCTCTCTGACAAGGTTTCGACGATCTCCGCCGGGGTTAAATGATCTGCAACCGTTTCGTCTGCTTCACTGGCCACTATCTCATATGGAAGACCGAGAGCACGGATCAATTCCTGTCTGCGCGGCGAAGTGGAAGCAAGAATAAGACGGCTCGCTGCTGTTGGTTCCACTGCTAATCCTCCCTGGGGAATGGTCCGGCGGCCCGATCACCCGTACCGAAGAAAAGAAGCCGGTCCTCGGCGCTGTCTCGGTAGATCCGGTATGGGGGACGGGACGAGAGCCCGAAAGCACCCCGCCGTCCTCTGAGCATTAGAGCTTCCGATAGATCCAGACGGCCAGAATAATCCCTAATATGCTTATCAAATTTAGTTTGATCTGAATATACAAATCATATTTGATAATTTGTAAATCCGCTTTGGGCTGCCAAACGATATCGGCTGATTTCGTCAAAAATGACAGAGCTTGTACCGGTGCCAGCAGCTGCGTTACGATAGCCGCGGCTATAAGGCCGACCAGCAAAAACAATATCAAAGTGAACATGTTTTTCTTCATCAACCAGCATCCCTTGCGATAAACTTACAAACCATATTTCATATTATACGGGTTAACGAATGTCAATACAATGAATGTCGAAAAGATTCGTCTTTTCCCGGAATGATTGTCGAAATAAGGGAGAAACGAGCGGTTTAGGGCGTTTTTTACCCCTTTCCTCCCGTTTCGATAACAGATCGGTCTGCGATTTCCCATAAAATGGACCAAAAATAATTTCACATTGAGACACATGCCTTTGAAGCTTATTATGGATACTTTGCAGGGAGTGGAACCTTCAAAGCTAATTCCGTCCGTAACCTTACAGGGGCGGGGTCTAAAGCTTCCTCTAGACGCGGTCGCTCTTCTTGCCTTGCTTCGATAAAGGTTTATACAGGAGTTACGAGGTACCAAATTATAAAAAAAATTCCGCTGCGCCCGTGCGGAATATCCGACCGGTGCAGCAGAACATGTTATTTCACCGCAATAGTCTCCAGCAGCTGCTTCTCCGTTAGAACGAAATTCATCAAGCTGGTCTGAGCCTCCCAGAGCATAGAGGTGGAAGGATTTTTCGTATATTGGTCAATCGATTGAAGCGCGGTGTTCATTGCCTGATCCAGCTTCTGCAGGATCGGCTTGACCTCTTCGGATGCTTCTTTGGCCACGGTAGAAGCGGCGCCGCTCCAACCCTCATGCCTCTCCTTGAGGGATTGCAGACTATTGCTGTCCATAGGAGTGGGACTTTCTTCTTCCAGATGGACTGCCGTCATCCCGCTGATGATCTGTACCATTTGATCGGACAATGCCAAGTAGTTTTCCAGCCCTTCAATGCTGCCCGGCCAATTCACTTTAGTCAAAGCCGGCAGGGAGTAATTTTTAACATAGATTTCGATTTGCCGTCCCTGCAGTTCCTTGCCCAAATTAAGCGCGTCATTCCGGTCGGCTGCGATACCGGCATATACATAATGCTTGTCGGTTTGCTCCATCACCCCGGCAAGCCCCTTGCTGCGCAAATCCTCCTGGGCTGTCTGCGCCCCTTCCGCGCTGCTGAATATTCCGTTTTGCAATACGGAATAGGTTTTGGCTGCGATATTGACATCCGCTCCGCCGGCTGTCGTCTGAACGGCCGCTTCGAGCGATCCGTTCTCCGCTTGCCCGGCGGCACCTGCCGGATCGGCGGCTTCAGGCCCATTGGCGGCCGCAGCGGCTGGTGGCCCTTGCTCAGCCTGACCTTTCGTTCCGGGCTCTGTTGGAACCACCGGCTTGTCAAACATCGATAACACGAAAAATCCGAGCAGCACTCCGGTAGCCACAGCGGCGGCCACAGAGCTTATAATTTTCACCCATGGCGGCTTGGAATAACGGACATATCTTGTCGTAGTCACCACGGGCTGCTCCTCGTAGGGCGGTATGTACGCTCCGTTCCATCTTTCCTGCGGATGGTCCGTCTGTTCCTCTTCTATAATGGGAGTATGAGGGACGTTATAATCGGGAGCACGGTTTACTTCCGGATGATTTCTTTCGTTCGTTTCCCTGATCATCCGTTCTATTCTTTCCGTCTCCTCGTCAAAAGGGCTTTTCCAGGTGCCAAAATCGCTTGTATATTGGTTGAGACGGGACGGGCTTTCTTCCACCACTTGATACTCCTCTTGGTGAAGAGGGATGACCGCAGGCGGCTCGCTCTGCCGCTGGCGCTCCCCGCGCCGATTCGATTCGTTGTCCAAACGGTATGTGATCCGCGCTTTATTCATTGATTTCTCCCCTTGTTCTTCTTGGTAATACTAGCCTATGACCCGTCCAAGTAAAATATGAGAGAGAAAATATTTTCGCAGAAATATAGCAAAACCCCTTTTCTTCTCAAGAGAAAAGGGGCAGAGAATATAGGTCGGTGCGGCATCCCGCGCAAACTCGGTTATTCGTGTTAAAGTTACTGAACCTTCTGTCTGGGAGGGTTCCACTCCTTGGCCAGCCGGTCGGCAATCATCCAAATATCGCCGGCTCCCATCGTAAGTACGAGATCGCCCGGCTGTACCCGGTCTAACAAAAGATCCAGCACCTCTTCTTTAGTCGGTACATAACTCACGTTCGGGTTGCTGTTCTTGCGGATTAATTCAACCAGCTTCGCGGAAGTAATTCCTTCGATTTGGGCTTCACCCGCCGGGCTGTAGATGTCCGTAATAATCACCTCATCGGCCAGCCCGAAAGCACGGCTGAACTGCTCAAACAGGAAGAAGGTCCGGGTGTAGCGCTGTGGCTGGAACACCGCAATGATGTTCTTCCCCGTCGCCTTGGCCGCATGAATGGTCGCTTCAATCTCCGTAGGATGATGGGCGTAATCGTCGATAATCAGCACATCGTCGATTTCTCCAAGCACTTGGAAACGGCGCTTGGCTCCGCGGAATTCGGTGATCGCTTCCGCCACCTGATCGAAGGTAAGCCCCGCTTCCATACAAGTGATTAAAGTGGCCAAGGCATTGTATACGTTATGTTTGCCGGGAACCGACAGCCGGATTCGTCCTAACCGCTCACCTTTGCGCCGGACATCGAACGAAACCTTGCGGTCCCCGAGCTGCAGATCGGATGCAGCATAATCGGCTTTCTCGTCGAAGCCGTAAGTAATGACATCGCTCCGGATGCTGGGCAGCAGTTCCTGCAGATTTTCGTCATCGTAACAAACGATGGCCTTCCCGCCTTCCTTCACCTGAGACAAAAATTGAGCGTACGCCTGCTTAAGCTTATTGAAATCGCCGTCATAGTTTTCCAGATGATCCGCCTCGATATTGGTCACAATCGCCAGAACCGGGTGGTACTGCAAGAAAGAACCGTCGCTTTCGTCCGCTTCGGCAATCACGAACTCTCCCTGTCCGGCCTTGGCATTACTCCCGAGATTCATGATTTCCCCGCCGATGATATAGGTCGGGTCCTGCTGACACCGTTCCATCACCAGAGCGATCATAGAGGAGGTCGTTGTCTTGCCGTGCGCCCCCGCTACAGCCACGCCCTTCCGTTCGTTCATCAGACGGGCGAGCATCTGGGCACGGTGCAGAATGGGAATGCGCAGCTCCTCCGCCTTGCGCATCTCGACATTATCCTTCGGCAATGCAGTCGAATAAACGACCAGGTCGGCCCCCCGAACATGGTCCGCCTCATGTCCGATAAAAACCCGGGCTCCGCCTGCCTCCAGCTTCTCCGTCAATTCCTTGCGGGCCAAGTCGGACCCCGACACGTTATACCCCATTTCCAGCATCACCTTGGCGATAGCGCTCATCCCATACCCGCCGATGCCGATAAAATGAACATGCTCTGGAGTGTTCACGATGTGCTCACCAACCTTTTTCAGATTCAGATTGATACAATATCCATGAACGGACATCAGAAATTAAATACAGGGTTCCGGAAACGACAGCCAAATCCTCGGGACCGGTTCTGGCTCGCAACATTTCCAATGCCTTCTTCCAATCCGGCTCTACGGTAATCTCCGTCTCCCGTCCCAGCCCCTGAAGAACTTCGCGGGCGGTGACGGCCAGATCCTCTGCCTTCTGCCTCTTGCGGAAGTCAGGCTCCGTCAAGATGATGGAATCTGCCAAAGGCAGTATATGCCCAAAGTACTCGAAATGCTCCTTCGTGGACAGCATGCCGATCATCAGATGAAGCTTACGGTATGTGTATACCGAAGCCAATGCATGGGCCAGCGATTCCGCTCCTTCGGGATTGTGGGCTCCATCCAGCAGCAGAGGCGGTTGGTCCGAGACCAGCTCGAGCCTTCCCGGCCATTCCGTCTCCAGCATCGCCGCATACAGATCCTCTTCTTCCACGATCAAAGCATAATATTGCCGAAGCACCTCAATCGCCATCAATGCTACGGCTGCGTTCTTATACTGATGATATCCATTAAGGGATATGGTTAAACCCGGGATCTCCCGAAACGGGCTGCGGAAATCGAACTTCTGACGGTTCAATTCGGTCGACAGCTCTCTGTAATCGAACTCCCGTCCCAACAAATACAGCGAGGAACGCTTGTCTCTGCATACCTGCTCGATGACCGCAACGGCCTCCGGCTGCTCGACGGCCGAGATGACCGGGACGCCCGGCTTAATGATCCCGGCCTTCTCCATGGCGATCTTATCCAGCGTATTTCCCAACACGTCCATATGGTCATGTCCGACATTGGTAATGATCGATACGACAGGAAATACGATATTCGTCGAATCCAGCCTTCCGCCCAGACCGGTTTCCCAAACGACATAATCGGGATAAGTCACCGTAGCGAAGTAGAGAATGGCCAGAGTCGTCGTAATTTCGAACATGGTCGGATGGCCAAGCTCGGTAGCGGCCATTTCATCGGCAAGCGGTTTGATGCGATTGGCGAGCATCAATAGCTCCTCTTCGCCAATATCCTGCCCGTTAAAGCGGAGGCGGTTTGTGAACTTCTCCATATACGGTGAAGTGAAAGTACCCACTGCGTACCCGTTACGAAGCAGCACTTTGGTCAAAAAAGCGCAGGTCGAGCCTTTGCCGTTCGTTCCGGCTACATGAATAAATTTAAGCCTCCGCTCCGGATGGCCGAGCTTCTCCATGAACGTTTCCATCCGTTTGAGCCCCGGCCGGATCCCCATAGGCATAAGCCCGGTAATCCATTCGACGGCCTCGGCATAGGTTTGAAAGCTTGAGCTTGAATGCTCACTCGTTCGATTCATTGTTCTCATCCCTTTTAATATATGAAGTAAAGGCCTCGGTTTGACAGGTTCAGAATCCCAATGGGCCTGCTGCAATCAGGAAGACTTCAATTCGTTAAGCCGAGCAATCACTTTATCCCGTTTATCCGAATAGTCGGCCAGCTTCGCTTTCTCTTCTTCAATGACCTTCGCCGGGGCCTTCGCGATAAATCCTTCGTTGGCGAGCTTCTTCTCAACCCGGTTGACTTCCGCATGAAGCGTCTGCAGTTCCTTCTCCAGGCGCGCGATTTCCTGAGACAGATCAATCAGGCCTGCCAGAGGCAAGTAAATTTCCGCCCCGGTGACCAATGCCGTCATCGCCTTGTCCGGATTGGCCAGATCGGTGTCGATCACAAGCAGCGAGGTGTTCGAGAAGCGGCGCAGGTATTCTTCATTCCTGTCCAGAATCGCTTTGGCTTCCGAATGAACCGGCTTGATCAGCAGCTCGACCTTCTTGCTCATCGGCACATTCACTTCCGCACGAATGTTGCGAACGGAGCGGATGATCCCCATTAACAGCTCCATTTCCTTAACGGCTTCCGGCGCTTCGAATGTTTGCTGCTCCTTAGGCCACGGTGCCAGAGTGATGGTCTTCCCTTCGTGAGGGAGATGCTGCCAGATCTCTTCGGTAATGAACGGCATGAACGGGTGCAGCAGTCGAAGAGTCCGATCCAGCACGTAAGCAAGCACCGACTGCGTATTTTTCTTCGCTTCCGGGTCCTGACCGTATAAGGACAGCTTGCTGAATTCAATATACCAATCACACAGGTCATCCCATATGAAGTTATAGAGCAGGCGGCCGGTCTCCCCGAAATCATAATGGTCGACCGCCCTCGTCACATCCCTTGCCGTCTCGTTAAGCCGGTGCAGAATCCAGCGGTCGGCCGTTCCGAGGCTGCCGCTCAGGTCGATATCCTCCGCCCGGAAGCCTTCGAGATTCATCAGCGCGAAGCGGGAGGCGTTCCAGATTTTATTGGCAAAGTTGCGCGCCTGCTCCACCCGCTCCCATCGGAAGCGGAGGTCATGTCCCGGTGTGCTTCCGGTCGAGATCATGAAGCGCATGGCATCGGCGCCGTACTTCTCCACCACCTCCAACGGATCTACTCCGTTGCCCAGCGATTTGGACATTTTGCGCCCTTCGGCATCGCGTACGAGCCCGTGCATCAAGACATCCTTGAACGGAATCCGGTCAGTGAACTCGAGGGCACTGAAGATCATTCTCGCTACCCAGAAATAGATGATGTCGTAGCCGGTCACCAGCACATTCGTAGGATAATATCGTTCAAGATCAGCGGTTTTCTCCGGCCAGCCCAGAGTGGAGAACGGCCACAGTGCCGAGCTGAACCAGGTGTCGAGTACGTCTTCATCCTGCTGAAGCTTCGTGCCGCCGCATTGAGAGCATTGGCTGACCTCTTCCCGGGCAACATGAACCTCGCCGCAATCCCTGCAGTGCCAAGCCGGAATCCGGTGTCCCCACCATAGCTGGCGCGAGATGCACCAATCGCGGACGTTTTCGATCCAATTCATGTATATTTTCTCGAACCGATCCGGCACAAAACGCACTCCTTGGCCCGATTTCTGAACCTCGATCGCTCTTTGGGCCAACGGCTTCATATTAACAAACCATTGGGTGGATAAATATGGTTCCACGACCGCGCCGCTGCGCTCGCTATGTCCTACCTGATGAACATGCTCCTCGATCTTGACCAGCACGCCCGCTTCCTTCATATCCGCAACAATCTGCTTGCGGCAGTCAAAACGGTCCATGCCCTGATACTTGCCTGCGTTCTCGTTCATCGTCCCGGATTCGTCCATAACGAGAATTTGCGGAAGCTGGTGGCGCTGTCCCACCTCGAAGTCATTCGGATCGTGGGCAGGAGTGATTTTCACCGCGCCGCTTCCGAATTCCTTCTCGACATATTCATCGGCGATGACCGGGATTTCCCGGCCGATGATCGGCAGAATCAATGTTTTGCCAATCATGTGCTTATAGCGCTCGTCCTCCGGATGAACGGCGACCGCCGTATCTCCAAGCATCGTTTCCGGCCGGGTCGTGGCAACGATGATCGAACCGCTTCCGTCTTTTAACGGATAGGAGAGATGGTACAGGTTTCCTTGAACCTCCTTGTACTCCACCTCAATATCCGACAGAGCCGTTCTCGCCGCGGGGTCCCAGTTAATGATATATTTGCCGCGATAGATCAGCCCTTTCTCATACAGGGAAACAAACACTTCACGAACCGCATTGGACAGCCCTTCATCCAGAGTAAACCGCTCGCGGGAATAATCCAGGGAGAAGCCCATCTTGGCCCACTGCTCGCGAATGGTGTTCGCATAGAGCTCCTTCCATTCCCATACCTTCTCGAGGAAGGCCTCTCGCCCGAGATCGTACCGGGACTGCCCTTCCTCGCGCAGCTTCTGCTCCACCTTGGTTTGGGTGGCGATACCGGCATGGTCGGAACCCGGCAGCCACAGGGCATCGTAGCCCTGCATCCGTTTGGTTCGAATAAGTATATCCTGCAGGGTAAAGTCCAGGGCATGACCGATATGAAGCATTCCGGTCACGTTCGGCGGCGGGATAACGATCGTATACGGTTCCGCATCCGGCCGCTGTCCCGCTTTGAAATATTCTCCCTTCATCCAATAATCGTACCATTTTTGCTCCGCCGCTTTAGGATCGTATGTGGTAGGCATTTCGATCGACGGCTGATTGACTTTCGTTTCACTCATTTCACCTA
The DNA here is from genome assembly GCF_007679495.1 of Paenibacillus sp. 32O-W. Taxonomy (GTDB): domain Bacteria; phylum Bacillota; class Bacilli; order Paenibacillales; family NBRC-103111; genus Paenibacillus_L; species Paenibacillus_L residui. The sequence goes on from NZ_VEGP01000042.1 coordinate 19,139, forward strand.
TACCTCCTGTCTATTCAACACAAAATCCCGCCTCAAAGTGACGCGCGGCCTTCACAGCTTATCCCGTCCGCCCCCTTACAGGGTCGGGTCTAAACCTTCCTCTACTCGCGGGCAGGCTTTACTCTGCTTCGGAAAGGGTCTTTCCAATACTTTGCGATGCACAAAAAAACCTTTCGCCGCAAAGGACGAAAGGGTTTCTTCCGTGGTACCACCTTAATTCCGCGCAAGAATACACGCGGCACTTGAACAGATAACGGCTGCGGCCGGCAGATAAACGATGAACGTCTCATAGGACGACCGCTTGTCTGCAACTCCAGGGCGACTTTCGAACAGTTACATCCTGTGAAGCCTTACAGCCCAGGGCTTCACTCTCTGAAGGGTTGGCTGTCTACTCCTCCCTTTCCTCGTCTTGTTAAGGATATTCGGTTGTCCAACGGGATGCTTTCCCTTATGCTCCCCTAATATTCGAGAAGCTTACATATAGACTATGATAAACATATTCGACGGGTGAGTCAATATTTTCACGATTTCCCCACGAAACAGCATATCCGGGCTTGTCCTTCTCATAAACTTAGTCATACAAGAGAACCTTTAAGGGAGGGAAACCGGCGATGCAGCGGTGGTGGTGGAAAGTACGGGTTACTGTCAGAGCAGTGCTGTTCCCGTTAATTTGCGTACAATTTGTCCGAACGTTACTGCTTCCCAATCCTCTGGATGTTTTTATTTTGTTTGCTTTCTTCTTGCTTTACCTCGGTTTTTTATTCGATATGTACTGAAGCATCAGAATGCAGTCTGAGTCGGAGGTAAGACCAAGGATGTCTCCATCCGGCCAAAAAGTAGATAAGCCCTCTGGCTTCCAATGGAAACCAGGGGGCTTATTATTTTACCGTCCAGCCTGAATCAAGGAATGTAGAGCACCTGTCCTTCTTCAATCTGCTGATCGCCGAGCCGGTTATACAAAATAATCTCGCGGGGATTGATCTTGTATCGTTCCGCGATGGTCTCAATGGTCTCTTCCTTCTGCACAATACACATACGCATGCGCTTAAATTGCTGCCCGGTATCTTCTGTACGGCTGAACAGGCGTTTCCACTCGACTCCATCCGAGGATGAAGGCGGGCCTGCCTCCGTCTGCTCTCTCATCTCCGGTTGAGGGGACTCCAGCTCGATAATGTCCGTCTTATGGATCAGATTGGCGAGATTATAAGACGGGGAGGCTTCGGAGGCCGATTTTTTACCGAAAGCGATCTTCAGCTCCTGCTTCTCTTCGGGCATCGACACGGCAATCGTTTCTACCGCTTCCTCATTCGTCTCCGCACTTGCTTCCTCATTGGCTTCTGCAATCGATTCGATATTCGCTTCTACGTTCGCTTCCGCATTTGATTCCACATTCGATTCCGCAGATACGGGTTCGCCGGAGGCCTTATTTTCCTCCCATACAGGCTCTTCCGCCTTTTTTTCTCCGGTAATGCCTTCTGTACGGTCTGAGCCGGAAGGGGAAGGCAGATCCGATGCAGAGGGGCGGTGATTCGGCTCGAAAGATGGCTGCTGCACCTCCGGCACTTCCGGAGAGGCGAATGCGGTAGCGGTCTCTGAGCTTTCCGCCGGCTCCTCATACGGTTCCTCGTCGGGTGCGGATGCTTCCTCCAAGCTCTCCTCTGCATTGGAATCGGGGACTGCCTGAGCACGGGAGGTAAAGAAGCTGTCCGACCAGGAGTAGCTTTCCCTCTCGCGTGCAGCAGACTCCTCTTCCCCGGCTTGCTCGGTATTTTCCTTAGGCAGACTGTCCATACGTTCCGGAGGCGCGGAGCGGAAAGATACCGCTATAGTTTCCGTCTTGTCCGAGTCATCCCCGTCTTGTAGAACAGACCGCTGATCCTCCGGCTCTACCCTGACTTCTTCCGCCAGGAAATCCGGCCGCTGCGGTTCTTCCTGTCCCGAATCCGCGAACTCCGGTTCCACGGCCTGCGGCCGGGTCCGTGCCTCTTCGAGGTTGACCTCAATGCCTTCTGTGTCCGGTGAGGGCAAGTCAACGTCGCCCGCCCCTTCTTCATCCGCAGACTGGCGGGAATCGGTATCCGCCGGACCTTCCTGCACTTCCTCCTGGTCCTTGTCCTCGGCCCGATGGACAACGACAAACTCCTCTTCTTCCTTCCACAGTTCGTCCTGCTTGGATGTCATTTCGATCCCGTGCAGCGATAACACGCCGGTTACATTCAGGCTGCGTGCCGATAAGACATCTATATCGAAATTTTCAATTTCGACGGCAATATCCTCCAGACGGTGAATGCGGTTCATAGGCAGTGTAATTTCAACGGGAATAAAATGCTCCAACGTTCTGCTCTCTTCACCGCTGTCGCCCAAGTATGTACCGGTCAACCACAGATTTCCTTTTAAAACAGCCTGTTCGCCTTCTTGAAGCACCTGAATGTGCGGGATCATTTCGATTTCATCAAGCTCTTGAATGCCAGCCAGGCTTTCATCCAAGTGCACCCGTTCGTAAATGTCGAAGCGCAACCCGCTTTGATGCTCGGTCACCCTGACTCCTCCCTTCATGGTTCGAGACTTTCCTTGCTCAATCCATTTATATGGGAAACCTCGAGGGTGCATGCCACATTTTTTCCCGGGTGCTTGAGCCGGGCGCTTTTCTCATTGAACCGATTTCCGAAAAGGACTAACTGCGGGAACGGGCCTGAATCAAGATAAGAAAATCATCCGGTAAAGGTGCTTCGGCCTGAATGATCTCTCCGGTAAGAGGATGGGGAAAATAAATCGCCTGGCCATGCAGAGCCTGGCGGGAAATCAGCGAATCGGCCGTCCCGTATAAGGCATCCCCGATGATGGGATGGCCCTTATAGCTAAGATGGACCCGAATTTGATGGGTCCGCCCGGTCACCAGCTCCAGCCTAAGCAGAGAGGCCGTCCCGCAGCGGTCGATCGTTTCGTAGCGGGTAACGGCCGGCTGGCCGGTGGAGCTGACTCTTCGCCGTTTGGCATGGTGCCGGTCCCTGCCGATGGGGGCGCTAATCGTCCCCTTGTCCGGATGGATCCGCCCTTCGACCAATGCCACATAGAAGCGGCGAATGTCCCGGCTGCGCATCGCGGCATCGAGAATCGACTGCGCATATTCATTCTTGGCATAGAGAACAGGCCCTGTCGTATCCTCGTCCAGCCGGTGAATATGTCGCACACGGCAGGCTTGCCCTGTCGATTCATAATAAGCGGCGACAGCGTTAGCCAAAGTGCCCAGCCCGCCCTTGTCTTGGGGATGTACAGGAAGACCGGCAGGCTTATTGACGACAAGACAGTAATCGTCCTCGTACAGAACCTCCAGGGGCAGCCATTCCGGTTCATATCCGCTGCTCTCCTCCGGGAACAACCGGACCAGAGTACGGTTCCCCTGACACCTCACGCCTTCTGTCCGCAGCAAATGGCTGCGCAGCTTGGGCGGAATTCCGAGCCGGATCAGACACTCCTCTGCCGTCGGAGCCTCCCCGGACCCGATAATATCTGCCTCACCCTCTTGCGCTGGCGGATTTCCGGCCCTGGGCCGGTATGTAATCTGCAGCCACTCCCCTTTGCGCACAGTGTTCACTTCGAGCGGATTCCCGAAAACCATATCCCGATCAGCACCAAACCAAACAAGCCCACTACAAGAATTAAATCCAGCGGCAGCCCGGCTATATAATATTTGCTTAGATTCAAACCCGATGACCTCCTGTCCGGCATCAATGTAAAATGACCCCACTAAGTGTCGCAAACCTCCGAAGCGTATTCCGTTCACAATCCACAGAGTCAGCGACTAAACCCTTCCTCCAAAACGCGGTCGCTCTTCTTGCCTTGCTTCGATAAAGGTTTATACATTACTTTGCGGGGAGCTCCCGAAAACAAAGCTTGGCAAGGAATCGGTCCTTGCCAAGACTGGGCTAGCATAATTTAAAATGCGTAAGAGATTCTCTTAAGGGCGAAGGAAGCGACAAGGATCCTTTCGATAAACTTCCCACCCCCGCCGCTGTAGTAAGATCCCTAATATGGTTACAGCCGTTTGAGCGCTTCATAATGCCGTTCGATCGTTGTCTCGATTTCTTGCTCCGTATGCGCAGCGGAGACGAACATTCCTTCGAACTGGGAAGGGGCCACATTCACTCCGAGATCGAGCAGATGGCCGAAATATTTGTTGAACATCGTCAGATCTGAAGTTTTGGCCGTTTCATAGTTGTATACTTTCTGATCGGTAAAGAACGGACATACCATGGAGCCGACCCGGTTAATCGTATTCGGTATGCCGAGTTCCTTGGCGTTGGCCGTCATGCCCTCCTCCAGCCGAGCCGCTCTTCTCTCCAGCAGCTCATAAACTTCGGGTGTCAGCAGTTTTAGGGTCGTATAACCCGCGGCCATAGCCAGAGGATTGCCGGACAAGGTGCCCGCCTGATAGATGGGGCCGCTAGGCGCCATCTGCTCCATCAGCTCCCGCTTGCCGCCATAGGCTCCTACCGGGAGACCGCCCCCGATTACCTTCCCGAGACAGGTAAGATCCGGCGTTATCCCATACAGGCCTTGAGCGCTATGGTAGCCGACCCGAAATCCGGTCATGACCTCATCGAAAATAAGCAGAGCCCCGTATTCTGTCGTTACATCACGCAACCCTTGCAGGAAGCCGGGAAGCGGAGGCACTACCCCCATATTGCCGGCAATCGGCTCCACGATAACGGCCGCAATTTGTTCGCCGTATTTCTCGAACGCCAGCTGAACCGAAGCCAGATCGTTATAGGGAACCGTAATTGTATTGGCGGCTACTCCCTCCGGCACTCCCGGGCTGTCCGGCAGCCCCAGGGTCGCTACTCCGGAGCCTGCTTTGATAAGCAGGGAATCCGAATGTCCGTGATAGCTGCCCTCGAATTTCAGGATTTTATTGCGCTTGGTGTACCCTCTGGCCAGCCGGAGAGCACTCATTGTCGCTTCGGTTCCGCTGTTGACCATGCGGACAATATCGACCGAAGGTATCCGTTCCGCCACAAGCTTGGCCATTTCGGTTTCCAGCTCCGTAGGCGCACCGAAGCTGGTGCCTCGCTCGGCTGTCTTCTTGACCGCTTCCACCACTTCCGGGTGAGCATGCCCCATAATAAGAGGCCCCCAGGAGCCGACATAATCGATGAACTCGTTGCCATCGATATCATATATTCTCGACCCTTGCGCCCGATCAATAAAAACCGGGGTCAGCCCAACCGATTTAAAGGCGCGGACCGGACTGTTCACACCGCCCGGAATATACTGCTTCGCCTCTGCGAAAGCAGCTTTGGACTTCGTATCGATTCTACCCTGCGGCTTGTTCACCCTATTCACCTTTCCTTCTTCTTGTGTTATAAACGCGGCCGGCTCATCAGGTCTGCCATTTGCCGGGCCGTTTCTTTACCCTGACGAATACAGTCCGGAAGCCCGACTCCATGGAATCCCGCTCCCGTCAGAAGAAGCCCCGGCAAGAACCTTGCGGCCTCTTCCCGAGCCTGGCGGATGATTTCCAGATGGCCGACCGGATACTGCGGCATGGATTTGGGCAGCCGAGTAATTTCGTAGAATAAAGGCTCCGCCTCAATGCCCGTCAAATCCTTGATGTCCTTGCGGACTCTCCGCATCAGTTCCTCATCGGACAGGCCCATCCATTCCTCCTGTCCGGAACGGCCCACGTAGCAGCGGATAAGCACCTTGCCCTCCGGAGCAGTATGCATCCATTTGGAAGAGGTCCAGGTGCATGCCGTTATGAAACGGCCTTCCTTACGGGGAACTAGAAAGCCTGATCCGTCCAGATCATGCGGAATTTGGCCGGCATCAAAGGCGGATATCACATTGGCGACGGACACGTAGGTCATGCCGCCCAGCTTCTGAACCATTGGAAGATCGGGCAGCACCTTAGAGATGGCGTACGTCGGCATAGCCATGACGATTCCATCCGCATCGAAGCTGTCTCCGTTCTCCAGAATAACGCGCCCTTGCCCTTGACCCAGGCGTTCGACAGCCTTCACTCCCTGCCCGGTCAGAGTCCGTACTCCGGCCTTCTTCAGCGCCTCCTCCAAACCGCGAATCAACGTGGTCAAGCCCTCCCGGTAAGAAAGAAACACACTGTGCCGGACCTCTTCGGGAACGCCGCTAGGAGGAGGGGTCTGCCTCTTGCTCTCACTCATCCCCAGAATAATGCTGCGTTTCTTCTGCTCCAGGGCCTGAAATTGCGGGAAGGTCGCCTGCAGACTGAGTTGATGAGTGTCCCCCGCGTAGATTCCGGCCAGCAGCGGCTCGGCTATGTTATTCAGCACTTCCTTGCCTAATCTGCGTTCCAGAAACCCTCCGAGCGATTCATCCCCCGGTTCCTTCCTGCGGGGAAGCACCAGATCCATGGCCGCCCTTACTTTCCCCCAAGGAGAAATAAGACCGCTCCGCAAGAAAGGCTTCCATTCCGTAGGAATGCCCAGATTAAGTCCCGGAGGCATGCGATGCAGCTTTCCGTTGTTCATAATATAGGTTTTCTTCGCCTTGGGATTGGTTGGAACCAGCTCGTTCTCCAGGCCAAGCTCCCGGGTCAGGTCGATAATCGGAGTTTTGCGGGCCAAGAAGGAATCCGGCCCTTTCTCGATTACAAATCCGTCTCTGGCCAAGGTCCGAACCTTGCCGCCTGTTGAGGGGCTTTTTTCCAGTATAGTGATTTCAGATTTTATCCCGCTTTCCTTCAGGAATTTATCGATATAATAAGCGGTACTAAGCCCGGAAATGCCGCCTCCGATGACGACGATCTTCTTCGGTACGGTCATAGCAAATCATTTCCTTTCCAACTCCGTATAAACGACATCGGACAAGGTTTCCATATATAACGGGTCCGTATTCAAGGATTCGGTCCGCTCCAGATGCATGCCTAACTGCTCGGCAGTCTGCCGGCATTCGATATCTATGTCGTAAAGAACCTCCAGATGATCCGATACGAATCCGATCGGGCACAGGAGAACATTCTTCACTTGTTCTTCCTTGTGAATGGTCTCGAGCGTGTCAAGAATATCGGGACCCAGCCAAGGGGTAGCTGTCTGACCGGCACTCTGCCAGCCGAACTGCCAGTTGCTGAGCCCGGCTCTGTCTGCAATCGCCCGGGAGGTCTCCATTAATTGATCCACATAAGGATCATTCATCTCCAGAATACGGGCAGGAAGACTATGAGCCGTAAAAATGACACGGATGTCATCCTTCGGAACATCCCCGAACTTGCCCAATGCATTCTCCACCCTCTGCGTCAAAGCCTTCAGCAGCTTCGGGTGAAGGTGATAGCTGTCGACAAAACGGATGGACAGACCCAATTCCTCCGCCTTCTCCTTGGCGCGTTTATTATAAGCTCCTACGCTCATCGTAGAGTAATGCGGGGCCAGAACGACTCCAACCGCTTCCGTTATGCCGTCCTTTACCATCTGCTCGACTCCGTCTTCAATAAACGGGGAAGCATGCTTCAGTCCCTGATAACAAACAAATTCGATGTCGGGGTGCTCGCGGTTCAAGGTTTCCTGCAGGGCGGCCACCTGCCGGTCGGTGTTCTTCCTTAGCGGAAAGAATCCTCCGACTATCGCTTCATAACGCTGCTTTAACTCATCCAGTTGTTCCGGAGTAGGCGGATGGCCTCTGCGGATATGGGTATAATACGCTTCGATCTGATCCATGCTTTCCGGAGTTCCATAGGACATTACCAGTACGCCGACTTTACGCTTGGACATTCGAGTTCACTTCCTTCGATCAATTAAGTACAGAGCTGGAATATTCGTGAATGAAATCCGTCAGTTCCTTCAACTTATCAAGGGATGCCTCCGGGAACAATCCGTGGCCAAGGTTGAAAATATAGCCGGGCTGCTTCATTCCGAGATCCATGATTTCCTTCGCCTGTTCTTTAATGACGGACATCGGTGCAGTCAGCACGAAAGGATCGAGGTTGCCCTGAACCGCAAAGCGGTTGTCCAATCTTCTCCGGCCTTCGGCAATCGAAACTCTCCAATCCAAGCCAACCACGTCCACTTGGAGATCATGCAGCGCAGGCAGCAATTCTCCCGAGCTTACTCCCGGGAAATAAATTTTGGGCTCCGTCAGGTGGGACAGTTCCCGGAAAATTCGATCGATGACCGGAAGAACATACTGTTTAAAATCTTTCGGGGAGAGGGCTCCTACCCAACTGTCGAACAGCTGCACCGCCTTCGCTCCGGACGCAATCTGAGCCTTCAGGTATGCAATAACCATATCGCCCAGCTTGTCCATCAGCCGGTGCCATACTTCGGGCTCGGAATACATCAATTCTTTCGTTCGGATATAGGTTTTGGAGGGGCGTCCTTCTATCAGATAGCTGGCGATCGTGAAAGGCGCTCCGGCAAACGTAATTAACGGCACCTTAAGCTCCCTGTCCAAGATCCGGATCGTCTCCAAAATATGCGACAAATCACCTTCCACATCAATCGGGCGCAGCCGATCCACATCTTGAGCGGAACGAATCGGATTGGCAATGACCGGACCGACGTTTTTGACAATGTCAAAATCAATGCCTAGCGAGGCTACCGGATTCATAATATCGGAATACAGAATCGCGGCATCCACTCCCAGCTTGCGGACCGGCATGAGCGTCACTTCTGCAGCCAGGTCCGGCTGCTTGCAGATTTCAAGAAGACTGTATTTTTCTTTAATTTTGCGATATTCGGGGTCGTAGCGCCCCGCCTGACGCATATACCATACGGGAAGACGATCTACCGGCTGTCTTCGACAAGCCTTAAGGAACGTGTCGTTGAAAGTCATTCTTTCTCCTCTTTTCCGTTTAAATGCTATCTTTCATTATGCCCTATTTAAAAAGGGGTAACAACCAATCTGAAAGCAAGATTCCGACAAAAATATGACAAGCCGCGATAGTCTGCGAGTTTGCGCTTCCGCCTAACCATTGGTTCATATGCTGCGGAGATGGGGTAGCTTTCGCCGTAAAAGTGCCTCTTTCGCTTCTGTAACACTCTAATGCCGAACCGTGTTTTTACTCGAGCCCCTCGGACTGCTATCCCTTTCCCTCAGAAGCACTCACCCCGAGCCGTGTTCTTTCTCGAGCTCCTCTGACTGCTATCCCCTTCCCTCAGAAGCACACACCCCGAACCAAAGTTCTTACTCGTGCCCCTCTGACTGGTATCCCTTTCCCTCAGGAGCACTCCCCCGAGCCATTGTTCTTACTCGAGCCCTTCTGACTGGTATCCCTTTCCCTCAGTGATGCTCATCCCGAACCCGCGTTTCTTCCTCGGGCCCCTCTGACTGCTATCCCATTCCCTCAGTGATGCTCATCCCGAACCCGCGTTTCTTCCTCGGGCCCCTCTGACTGCTATCCCTTTTCCTCAGAAACACTCCCCGAACGGTCTCTATGTCCAAGCCACTCTGCCTACTATGCTTAGTCCAGTTATTTTTTAGAGGTCACTTTGGAATTATCCGGATTTGTAAGCTACATGCAAGTACAGAATTAGTCAAGAAAGCAAGGTTACCGCATTTACCGTATCTTTCTGAGCGAAGGGGATAATAGTCGAAAGAACCGCCAAATAGATAAGTGATGCAATACGGGGAATCCATTTTTTTACATCTACAATTCAATTAAACAGGATACTTTCGCCAAGGAGCAATTCACCACAGATAACCATAAAAGATCAAGCAGCAAGTGCTTACTCCGGTTTTCCGAATTAAATAAGATTCGTGATTCGTGGGCAGCAGCTTAGAAGCAAAGATAAAAAAATAACGGTCTCTAGAGACCGTGTACTTAAGTGCATTCATTGACCCTGACCAACCGAAACTTGAGTCTTTGGCCGGCGAAGATCAAAGTCGGAGCAGGGAACCAGCCCCATGCTCCGTTATCCTTCTTTGAGCCAACGAACTACGTCTTTGGCAAAATAAGTAATGAGAATATCCGCGCCGGCCCGCTTCATTCCGAGAAGCATCTCCATAACGACCGCTTTCTCATCGATCCAGCCCTTCTCCGCGGCCGCTTTAACCATCGAATACTCGGCGCTGACATTATAAGCGACCAGAGGAAGGTCGAAGTTCTCTTTAAGCGCCTTGATCACATCCATATAGGCCAGGGCCGGTTTAACCATCAGAAAATCGGCTCCTTCCATCACATCGGCTTCCGCTTCGCGGATCCCTTCGCGTACGTTGGCAGGGTCCATCTGATAAGTCTTCCGGTCGCCGAATTGCGGCGTAGAATGAGCGGCATCACGGAACGGACCGTAGAAGGCCGAGGCGTATTTCACCGAATAAGACATGATCGGCACGTGCTCGAAGCCGGCCTCGTCCAAGGCGGCGCGGATAGCGCCCACGAATCCGTCCATCATGTTGGACGGAGCGATGATATCGGCGCCGGCCTTCGCTTGCGATACAGCCGTGCGGGCGAGAAGCTCCAGAGACGGATCGTTATCGATGACCGCTTGTCCACGGGCTGCATCTTGGACAACTACACCACAGTGACCGTGGTCCGTAAACTGACAGAGGCATGTGTCGGCCACAACGAGCAGCTCCGGATAACGCTGCTTGATCCAGCGAGTCGCTTGCTGAACAATGCCGTCCTCCGCAAATGCCGACGTTCCTTCCGTATCTTTATGCTCCGGGACGCCGAAGAGCAGCACGGCTTGAATCCCGAGGGAGTTAATCTCGGCAAGCTCCTCTTCCAACCGGTCCAGAGAATAATGGAAGACGCCGGGCATGGAGGGAATTTCCTCCTTAATCCCGGTTCCATGAGTGACGAACAGCGGGTATATCAAATCGTTGACAGATAAAGAAGTCTCTCTCACCAAATTGCGCATCGCCCGGGATGCGCGCAATCTGCGATGGCGGACAATCGGAAAATTCATGATGGATTCCTCCCGTTTTATCGTATATGAAGTACGCTTGATTTCATTCGCGGCCAGCCGGAATCAGCACTTGTACGAGCGAATCGATCGTCGCTTCTTCGGCCAAATAATGAACGCTCCATCCGGCCTCCTGAACCGCTCTGGCGGTGACCTGCCCGATGCAGGCCAGCTTGACCCCGGTCAAGAGCTCGTCCGGTTCCGCTCCTGCAGTACGGATTAACGTTAGTATATTCCGAAAGGTGGACGGACTGGTCAAGGTGACCACGTCGATTTCCCCGCGGACGAGCAGATCCACCAGTATGTCCGCATGATCCGTACACAGTTTGTTTTCATAAATATCTATTTCCGTAACTTTCAGCCCCAAGGAATTCAGGCGGTCGGGCAGCACTTTGCGAGCCAAGTCCGAGCGTGGAAAGAGAACCTTCTGACCGGGCTTCAGCTCCGGTGCAATAGCTTCGAATAAATCCTCCGCCTGATAGCGCTCCGGAACCTTGTACGCTACCAATCCCCGCGCCAGCAATGCTCCTGCCGTCTTCGGGCCAACCGCAACGATCCGCGACCGCTGCAGCCGGACGGCTTCCACCTCAAATTGCTCGAGACGGTTAAAAAAATGAATAACGGCATTAACGCTAGTAAAAATAACCCAATCAAACTTGTCCAGCTCCCGGATGGCCTGTTCCAGTTCAGCCAGCTTGACGGGATCGGTAGGTGGCTGGAGCCGGATAACCGGCAGTACAATCGCTTGCCCGCCGAGCTCCTCTATCTTCCCTGCAAGCTCTCCGGACTGCTCCCGGGTGCGGGTAACCAAAATGCGCAGGCCGGATAACGGCCTATTCTGTGCCGCCATCGGAATCCCTACTCTCTGGCCAGAGCGAGGATTTCCTCGGCTCCTTGCCCGATCAGGCTCTCCGCCACTTCCAGCCCGAGATGGACCGGATCGTCCCCCGTTCTTGTCTCCTTCAGAATCCGACCGCCTTCCGGCTCGCCGACAAGTCCCGTCAGCTTCAGCCTGCACGCCTCCGCTTCCGCATCCCACGCGAACTCGGCGTAAGCGCCGATCGGAATCTGGCAGCCTCCATTCAGCCTCGCCAGGAAGGTCCGCTCCGCCTGGACGGTTGCGGCGGTCTCCGCATCGTTATACAGCGCCAGCAGACGGAGCACGAAGTCGTCATCCTTGCGGCATTCGATGCCCAGCGCTCCTTGACCTACAGCCGGGAGGCAAACCTCCGGCGGCAAATAATGGCTGACCTTATCGGACCACCCCATCCGATACAGCCCGGCGGCTGCCAGCAGGATGCCGTCGAAGCCCTCGGTTTCCAGCTTGCGCAGGCGGGAATCTATATTGCCGCGAATCGATTGGATGCGAAGATCGGGGCGATAGGCCCGTAATTGGGCCGCACGTCTCAAGCTGCTCGTTCCAACAAGAGCGCCTTGCGGCAGCTCGTCCAGCTTGACGTGCCCGTTCGAAATCAGGCAGTCCCGAGGATCGACTCGCTTGGGAACGGCCCCTATCATCAACCCCTCTTGGCTTTCCGAAGGCACATCCTTCATGCTGTGAACAGCGATATCAATCTCTCCGTTCAATAGCGCCTGTTCTATTTCTTTAACAAAAAGACCTTTCCCCCCGACCTTGGAAAGAGTGACATCGAGAATTCTATCCCCTTTGGTCACAATTTTGCGGACGTCAAATTCGCATTCCATCCCATTCTCTTGACAAAACCGGCGCAAGTCTTCAATTACTTGATTGGTTTGCGTTAAGGCAAGCGAGCTCTGCCTAGTTCCGACAACGATCGTTCGCATGCAGCGTTCCTCCCTACTCGGAGTCATTAGGAGGCTCTTGAACGAACCATTTCTTCCCGACCCCGATCTCATTTATGTGTTGCTACTGCCACGGCTTCAGCCTGGAACAACTACATCCAAAACCAGCCGTGAAAATTCGAAAACCGGTTTAATATGAAAAAGTTCACCATCACCAGCGCGAAAGCAAACAGGTTCCATTGGGCCAAGCGATAGTCAGAGGCTTTTAACGAAAGCTTTAATATTAAATGATAGGCATACAAAAGCAAAATAAACAAGGAATTCAACACCTTGGGATCGAACAAGAGCTGGTATTCGCCCTTCAGCACAATCCATACGGTCCCCAACGAAAAGGCCAGCATAAGCAGCGGCATTCCCGATGCAACCGATATATAAGTATATTTTCCGATTTTATCAAGGCTGGGGATGCGCCATATCGTTCTGGACCATTTCTTATCCTTAAGCTGGCTATGGAGAAACAGATACATTCCCGACAAGATGGCAGAAATCGTAAAGGCGGCGTAGCTTCCGATAGCCAGGCTGATATGGATGAACAACAGCTCATCGGCAATTTCCCAACCTTCCAGGGCGGTTGATACATTGTTATCACTGAAAAAATTAAGCGCAAGTATGGAGAAGCCTACCAGATTAACAAAGAAAACCAGCAGTTCGATGCGAAAAAAACGGCTGATCACCAATGAGACCGTCACTAGCACCCATGAAAAGAAAAACAGGGTTTCAAAATCGGTGAAGACGTGCAAGGTTTTAAACTCAAAGAAAAAATAAACCGTCTGTAAGACCCAAACAAATAGAAGCAGCCCTGTGCCCATCCGTTTGGCTCTCTGATTCGCACCGACGAAATCAGAGAAATAAAACAGAAGGCTCAGGGCGTAAATATATATTATAGCATCGTATATCCAGCTTTGAGTGACCATGCAACCTCCTGTTAGCGGATCAACCTGCCTGCAAGCAGCTAAGGACAGCAAGGCCGAAAGCCTGAATAACGGATGGAAGGAGCCTTACTGCACCGTACCCTGCTTGTCCGGTATGCACTTTAAGATCGTGCCAACGCCTCCTGAAGCTGAAGCCCGAGCAAAAGCCTATCATTTGTCTTGGAGGCAGCGGATTGAGCTGCTTCCGACGTTGTGTGCCCAGCCTCTTCTTCATGATCAGGTTGCCCGTCCAGAGCAGACTCCAGAGCGAAAATCTGCGAGAATAGATTGATCGCTTCCTGACCATCTTTATCGTTAGCCAGCTCCTTGAGCCGTACAATAGGGTCTCGCAACATCTGATTAACAATGCTCTTCGTCAGTTTATGAATGACCTTGATTTCCCTATCGCTTAGATCAGGCAGCTTCTTGAGCAAGCTGGCCATCGTTTCTTCATGAATCCGGTTGGATTTCGTCTGCAGGGCGTTAATTAAAGGAGCCACTTCCATCGTGTTCATCCATTGTTCGAAAACCCGCTCCTCTTCCGCAATCATGGCCTCGATTTTGGCCGCTTCCCTCTGGCGCTCGGCCAAGTTACTCTCCACGATGGATTGCAAATCATCGATATCGTACAAAAATACGTTGGAAAGCTCCCCGATCCTGGGATCCAAATCCCGAGGAACGGCAATATCAATCATGAAGAGCGGCCTGAATTTGCGCAGGTGAAGAATGCTGTCCACCTGCTCGCGGTTAAGAATAAGCCCGGACGAGCCGGTCGAGCTGATGACGATATCCGCTTCCGCCAAGGACGGAATCAGGTCGTCGAATGTAACCGCGGTCCCTGCAAATTTATCTGCGAATTCCACTGCCTTCTCATAGGTGCGGTTGGCGACAACCACTTTATTCGCACCATTGGCGCGCAGATGCTTGGCCGTCAGCTCACTCATCTTGCCTGCACCGATCAGCAGTACCGATTTATTGGCGAAAGATCCGAAGATCCGCTTGCCAAGCTCCACCGCAGCATAGCTTACCGACACCGGGTTGTCAGAGATTCCCGTTTCGGAATGGGCACGCTTAGCCAATGTAATAGCCTGTTTAAACAATGTATTAAATACTGCCCCCGTCACCTTCTCCTTCTGCGAAAGAAGGAAGGCATCGCGGACTTGTCCAAGAATCTGAGTCTCGCCGACAATCATCGAATCCAGGCCGCTGGCCACTTTAAAAAGGTGTTGGACCGCATGCTCATTTTCCTTGACATACAGATGGTGATTGAATTCCTGCCGTGGAATTCCGAACCAATCCTCAATAAAGCCGCGGATCGCATGACCGCACAGGTACGGCCGGTCAACGACTGCATAAATTTCAGTCCGATTGCAGGTGCCCACAATGACACATTCCAGGATACTCTTTGTTTTCTTAAGCTGACCGAGCGCTTCCGGCAATTCTTCTTTCGCAAAAGCAAATTTCTCCCGAATTTCTACCGGAGCTGTTTTATAGTTTAAGCCCACTACAATAATATGCAATTGTGTCCACCTGCCTTTCCTTACTACCGTTCCTTTCCCTAAAGACTATTATACCACAGGCTGTAGAAAGGTCACTTTTCACATTTGAAAATATTATGAATATATGGCCCTATCGGGCTTCCAATTTATTGCAGCAGCTTATTCCTCAGGATGGCGGCCATCTCCTCATCGGCTTTAGCCAATTTGTCATTCTCGATGGCGATGACCGTCGTGCGATTGGAGGTCATTAATTTGGTATATTGCTCATAAATCGCTTTGTAGCCCTTCCTGATCTCCGCCAGCGTCTCGAGCTCCGCGGATTTCAACGGCCTCTCTCCGCCTAGCTGCAGGCGCATGATGAACTGTAATAATTGCGGGATTGACTTTAATTCGGCTAATTGGTCCGAGCCGACAGCCAATACCAAACGTTCATGAGTATAATTCACCGAATATGCGGCTTGGCGCAAAGCATTCAACTGGCCCGTATGGGCCGCCGATTCCGCCTCTCCCAACAAATTACTCAGCAGCTCCAGTTGAAATAACGATACCTGGTAAAGCAAGAAAGTCGCATCCTGCTTCGATTTACCCGGCTGCAGCATACCATAAATTTGGTAAATTGGCCACAGCAGCAAAAAAAGGATAAGCAGCACTCCAAAAAGACGTGCAGGTTTTAGTCTTCCCATTCTGTTCCCTCCCCATCCACCATGTTTCCCAGAAAATAGATGAACCGCTCTTTCGGCGGCTTCTTTTCCGAAAGCCCTCTATAGAGGCTGCGGCATATCATCGATCGGGACTGCCCGCTTCTTCAGCGGCATCTATAGACAGCTTTTGTAACATTGTATGGATGGATGGACAAACAAATGACCATGGATAGAATCCATGGTCTTAAGGAATTTATTTCAATCGTTTATAAACTCTAATTTACTTAACCAATTGCGCAATTTTCATATCGGGTGTTTCAACCTGCAATTCACCAATCCCGCGCACAAGCTTCTTAGCGTGGGCTTTTTCAGGCTTTAGGACCGAGACCATATGATCGATCGCGAGCTGCGGATCGACCGTTTCGCCGCAAGTATAGCAATCCAGAGCGGCAAAACCTTTCTCAGGATAGGTATGAATGGATAGATGGCTTTCTGACAAGAGTACCAAAACGGTTGCGCCTTGAGGTTCAAACTGCTTGGCCTGCACTGACAGAACAGTTGCACCGCAAACCTCCGCTGCTTCAATCATTTGCGCTTGTAACCAATCTGCGTTGTTAAGAAGATCAAAATCGACTCCCCAAGTATCGACAGCAACGTGTCTTCCGAAAGTTGAGTATTCCATTCTTTCGGTTCCCCCTTCCTAGGAATAAAATTGTTTGATTTCATCCGCTAGGACCTACGTCATTCACTTCTCGAGGGAAAAATCTCTCGCAACATACAATGTCCTGAGTGAATCCTGGTTCCTATAAAGTTTTCAACGAAATTAAAAATAACATCTATTGAGCGAAAAAGCAATAGTTTTTTTAGATATCCACTTATTTTCCGGAAAAATGATAAAAAATTAAGAAATTCATCAATTTTTAGCCAAAAAAAGGAGCCCCTTTCAGGCCCCATGCATATAATGCTATGTTAATCTGTCATGGAATCATGCCTCTAGTACAAACAGACGATGGGTCATCCGGCTCAGCTTACGGTCGATATGCTCGCGGATTTCACGCTCCGGGGTCGCGTTGCGCAAATCCAGCAGCTGATTAATCTGAGCGTAGAGGCTGGCAATTTCCTTCTCCGGCTCCTTGTTCTGGAACAGCCGTTCCAACTGACCCAATGTATCTTTGTACTCATAGACAAGCTTGTGTTTAGATCCTTTGACTTCGATAATCTTAACGACATTCCCTTGATGATAATGATAAACCATAGTAAAGCTGGAATAATATCTGTTGACGATAGCGTCCCCTTTGAACCGGGAGACCGCTCTTCGCATCAGGTTGGCTAAATTCGGACTTGTCAGCTTACAGGAACCGCGGCAAATGAAGCCATTCGCATCGCGTTCAAAGGTGAGGATGACTTCTTCCCCCGACGCATCGTCATGAAGCACCACGTTCTGGCTTCCATTATCCAGAACCATAACGTGAAGTGTGGCCTTATGTTCCTGGAACAATCGGATGAAATCGGTCATTTCGGCTTCTGATAATTTCAGGCAGGTCTTGACGTATTCAGTCGCTAACCTATGAGCCATAAAAACCCCTCGATTCTTTAGTTTACCACATCGGAACACCGTTCCTGGATGAACTTGTTCCGCTTGGCCTTGCAAGCTGTCGCCATGAATGGATCGACGACTTGGATGATTTTCCTTGCACATCGTACATTATTAGTATACTACATCAAACTCACTTATTCCTCCCTAATTTTTTAGTCATAGGGCCATTTTTCTTAAAAAACCGCTCTAATTCAAAAAGAAAAACAGGGAATTCAGTATTCCTTCCCTGTTCTTCGCTTATTCTCGCTTATCGAATGGCATCCAAAAAATATTCCATAAATTTTTGTTAGAGCCTTGGAGTTTGAAGTTACAAGAAGTAACGGCCTTCGCAGTCCGTATCCAAAGACGTTTCTCGATGAAATATAAGAACCTACTCTCCGGCGCTTTCCGGGCCGGGTATTTCTCCATACTGTTTAATGATAGACCATAGCTCGTCTTTGCCCTGCCCGGTTTCCGAAGAGAACAAAACAAGTTCGTCCGTCTTGTCCATACGAAGAGCTTCCCTGATGATTTTCACATGCTTCTGCCATTTCCCCTTAGGAATCTTATCCGCCTTCGTAGTCACGACGCATACCGGCAGCTCGTTATATTTGAGCCATTCAAACATAGCCTGGTCATCTTTAGTGGGCGGATGGCGCAGGTCGATCAGATGGAGCAGAAGCTTGAGATGCTCCCGCTCCAGAATGTACTGTTCAATAAATTTCCCCCATACGGCTCGCATGGATTTGGACACTTGGGCGTAACCATAGCCTGGCAAATCAACAAAATATAAGTCCTGATTAATTTTATAATAATTCAAGGTTTGAGTTTTGCCCGGCTTCGAGCTGGTCCTGGCTAAATTCTTGCGGTCGATCATCCGGTTGATTAAAGAGGATTTACCGACGTTGGATCGCCCTGCCAGAGCGATTTCCGGCAGAGCGTCCTGGGGATATTGCGCGGGACCGACCGCACTAATGACAAATTCCGCTTGCTTGACTTTCATTAAGGCTGCACCTGCTTTCCTGCAAGCACAGGCCGAACCAATGCTTCATCCAGCACCTGATCCATATGCGAAACGGGAATAAAGCGCAGATCCTCCCGCACACTCTCGGGAATTTCCTGAATATCCTTCTCGTTATCTTTAGGCATCAGGACGGTTGTAATTCCGGCACGGTGGGCTGCCAGCGCCTTCTCTTTAAGCCCCCCGATGGGCAGCACCCGGCCCCGCAGTGTAATCTCGCCGGTCATCGCAACCTGGCGGGAAACAGGAATATTCGTAAGCGCCGATATTAAGGAAGTGGCTATAGTAATTCCGGCTGAAGGTCCGTCCTTCGGGATCGCCCCTTCCGGAACATGGATATGAATATCGTTCTTCTCATGAAAATCAGGCGCAATCTGAAGTTCTTCCGCGCGTGAGCGAGTGTAGCTGAAAGCGGCCTGGGCGGATTCCTTCATAACATCTCCAAGTTTACCGGTCAGTGTCAGCTTTCCTTTCCCCGGCATGACGCTGACCTCTATCATGAGGGTATCCCCGCCGACCTCGGTCCAAGCCAGGCCCGTTGCCGCACCAATCTGATCCTGCTCCTCTGCAACCCCAAAGCGGAATTTAGGCGGCCCGAGGAAATCCTTCAGATTATCCGCCGTCACCGTTATCTTCTCCGCTTCCTTGGAAACAATTCTCTTGGCCGATTTACGGCACAGGCTAGCCAATTGCTGCTCCATATTTCGGACTCCGGATTCCCGCGTATATAAGCGGATAACGCTCTGCAGCGCTTCTTCCTCGACCGTTAATTGCCCCGGCTCCAGACCATGCTCCCGTTCTTGCTTCGGCAGCAAATAGCGCTTCGCAATCTGCAGCTTTTCCATTTCGGTATAGCCCGGAATGTAAAGCACTTCCATCCGGTCCAGTAGAGGTCTCGGAATATTATGCACCGCATTAGCGGTAGTGACGAACATAACGTTAGTCAAATCGAAAGGAAGCTCTATATAGTGGTCGCTAAAGGTGTTGTTTTGTTCCGGGTCCAGCACCTCCAGCAGAGCGGACGAAGGATCCCCGCGGAAGTCCATCGACATCTTGTCGATTTCGTCTAGCAGGAAGACCGGGTTATTGGTTCCGGCGGATTTCATCCCCTGGATGATCCTCCCCGGCATGGCTCCAACATAGGTGCGCCGGTGCCCGCGGATTTCCGCTTCGTCGCGTACGCCGCCGAGCGAGATACGAACAAATTCCCGACCAAGAGAACGGGCAATGGAACGGGCAATGGATGTCTTCCCGACTCCGGGAGGTCCGACAAAACAAAGAATCGGCCCCTTCAGTTTCTTGACCAGATTTTGCACGGCCAGATACTCCAGCACGCGCTCCTTCGGTTTCTCCAGCCCGAAATGATCCTCGTTGAGGATTTGTTCCGCTTTCTCTATATCGAGATCGTCCTCCGTCTGTTTAGCCCACGGCAGTGCAAGAAGCCAATCGATATAGTTGCGGATGACTCCACCCTCGGCTGAGGTGGAGGGCATTTTCTCCAAACGATCGATTTCTTTGCTGATTTTATCCTTGACCGGATCCGGCATTACCGTCTCGGCCAATTGGGCCCTTAACTCCTCTACTTCACCCGCGCGTCCTTCCTTATCGCCAAGCTCCTTCTGGATCGCCTTCATTTGCTCGCGAAGGTAATATTCCTTCTGAGTTTTTTCCATCTGCTTCTTGACGCGCTGGCTGATTTTGCGCTCCAGCTCGAGCACTTCCCGCTCGTTGTTCAATATATCGAGAAGCTTTTCCATTCTTTCCCGGACATCGATCGTTTCCAAAATTTCTTGCTTATCTTTAATTTTGAGAGATAGATGACTGCAGATCACATCCGCCAGTCTGCCCGGCTCCTCGATGTCTGAGACGGCAGCCAAGGTTTCAGGCGTCACCTTCTTGGACAGATGAATATAATGCTCAAACTGGTTGAGCAAGGTGCGCATCAAAGCATTAATTTCGGGATCCGGAACAAGCTGTTCCGGCAATTCCTTAATTTGCACCTCATAATATTCGGATGTGGATACGTAATCGATGATTTCTGCCCGGACCATTCCTTCTACCAATACCCGGATCGTGCCGTTAGGAAGCTTCAGCATCTGTCTGACTTTAGAAACGGTGCCGATTCGATATATATCTTCCATGGCCGGCTCTTCAATGTTCACTTCCGATTGAGAACACAGGAGAATCAAACTGTCGTCGACCATGGCTTTATCCAACGCTTTCACGGACTTCTCCCGTCCGACATCCAAATGCAGAACCATGCTTGGATAGACAAGCAGTCCGCGTAATGGGAGCAAAGGCATAGAACGTACCTTTGATTTATTCCCCATCTACAGCACCTCCGATGAACTCTGTCTTTTTCGCTGTGTGCAATCCATTTTATCAAAAGTTATTTCAAAACACCAATTTCAGCGGCTTTTCTCCTCCGGATAGGCCTCCGCCAAAAAGACACGGCAACGGCCGGCACGCACAGGCCAGCCATTGCCGCTCTATCGGACTTGCAGTTTAAGTCGGCCTATTTACTGGATTGGCATGAAGATAAGGAAGCGGAGAGGCGACCAGCACATCTTTGGAGGCTGTGGAATTGCCCTCTTCGGCCACCGTCATGTCTATTCCGATCGCTAACTGCAGCGTTTCCTCAATTGTATGGACGGGAATAACCTTCACACCCTCCAGATTGGCAAACAGATCCTGCCAATTCTCCGCCGGTATGATCACTCGATGAGCGCCGGCCTGAAAGGCAGCCTCTACTTTGGCAACCACTCCTCCTACCGGCTTGACGCTGCCGTGAATGCTGATCTCCCCTGTCATAGCCAGCTTGGGATCGACCGGTATTTGCAGCATGGCGGATACAATCGCCGTGGCCATGGAAACTCCCGCGGAAGGTCCGTCGATAGGCGTTCCTCCCGGGAAATTGATATGCATATCATAATCCTGAGGGCGGAATCCGAGCCTCTTGAGCACAGTCAGCACATTTTCTACTGAACCGCGCGCCATGCTTTTGCGCCGCAATGTTTTGGAGCTGTTTCCCATCTCTTCCTCGTCTACTACCCCAGTAATGTTAAAGCTTCCCGTCCCCGGCTCCGCCGGAATAGCCGATACTTCAATTTCCAGTACCGCTCCCAAATTCGGTCCGTAGACAGCCAAGCCGTTAACAAGGCCAACTCTCGCTTCTTCGGACACCTTCTTGTCCGGACGCGGGGGAATTTGGCTGCTGTTCACTACCCATTCCACATCGGCCGCTGTAATTTCATGCCGGTTATCCGTCATTGCCAGTCCTGCCGCCAACTGAATGATATTGACGGCCTCACGTCCATTCGTCGCATAGCGCTTAACGACTTCAACCGCTTCGTGGTTTTCCGGCAAGCCTATTTTTCTGATCGCATTCACCGCGATTTGCCCTATTTCGTCCGGGATAAGCGGGCGGAAGAAGATTTCCATACAGCGGGAGCGGATCGCAGGAGGGATTTCCTGCGGAGTCCTGGTCGTAGCCCCTACCAAACGAAAGTCCGCCGGCAGCCCGTTCTGAAAAATATCATGGATATAACTCGGAATATTCGAATCCTCCGAATTGTAATAGGCGCTTTCCAAAAATACTTTGCGGTCTTCCAGTACCTTTAACAGTTTATTCATTTGAATCGGATGCAGTTCCCCGATTTCATCAATGAAGAGAATCCCCCCGTGGGCTTTGGTGACTGCTCCGGGCTTGGGCTGGGGAATTCCCGCCACTCCCATCGCACCCGCCCCTTGATAGATCGGATCATGTACAGAACCGATCAGCGGGTCGGCGATGCCCCGCTCGTCAAAACGGGCGGTAGTCGCGTCGATTTCCGTAAACTTGGCATCCTGCCTGAAAGGGGAATAGGGGTTAGCTTTGGCTTCCTCAAGAACGACTCTCGCAGCCGCCGTTTTCCCTACCCCAGGCGGTCCATAAATGATGACATGCTGAGGGTTAGGACCGCATAAGGCCGCCTTTAATGCTTTGAGCCCATCCTTCTGTCCGACAATGTCGTCCATTTTGGACGGTCTCGTCTTTTCGGCTAATGGCTTGGACAAGGAAATCGTCCTCATTTTTCTAAGCTTCTCCACTTCCTTCTTCGATTCCCGGTCCACTGCGGTTCGGTTGCTCTGCTGGTTCCTCAGCAAATTCCAGAAATACAATCCTATAATGACCGCAAAAAATAATTGGATCAGCATCAGTATCCAACTTAAACTCATAGGTTACCTCCGTCCTTTCGAACAATTCGATTATGCTCATAGTATTGCCGTTCAGAGTTCGTCATAGTCCTTTCTGAGGGCAAAGTTTTTTGTTCGAAGAATGAAATGGACGGGGGTGCCTAAAACTAAGATTAATCAAAATCCAAATAAGCCATAGCATATCCCCGAAAGGAGACTAAGAAACCAATGCCTTTATATTTGCTGCCACTTCTGGCCTTATTGCAATGGTTCTCCTTAACAAACGCGGAGGCTCCCGTTCCCTCCTCCAATTCCCCGCTGCTTCCCCGCACCGATGTGCTGATCGATGTAGGGCATGGAGGAATAGATGGAGGCACCTCTCACGGCTCATTACTTGAAAAGGATATCAATCTTCAACTGGCGCGTCATTTGTACAGTATTTTGCAGGAGAAAAATTATAATGTCGCCATCAACCGAATAGGTGATTATGCGCTGAGTGATGATAACCGCTTTCCGAAGGTGCATTCCCGCCATAGACGAGATCTGATTCAACGTAAGGAAATTGCCAGCCGGCTCAAGCCCAAAATCATGGTCAGCATCCATGTCAATTGGTCCAAGCGGTCTTCACAATCCGGAGGAATTGTTCTGCATCAGAAAAGCGAAGAAAGCAAACAGCTCGCCCACTCTATCCAAAGGTCGCTTAACGAATTGTATAACCGAGATCATTCCACAGCTATAGGCAGAACTTACTTTCTCCTGAATCAGAGTAAATGCCCTACAGTCATTGTCGAAATGGGATTCATCTCCAACGACTCAGACCGTAAACGTCTTACAGATCCCAAGCTTCAGCGGGAGCTCGCGGCTGCCGTAGCAGAAGGGATCGAACAATATATGAACACAAATCCTGGCCGGTAATGAGAATCCTTCTATTTTTCATTTTCTGCTGGTGCCGGCAAATGGAATGGCGCGTCTAACTGGATTTCATACAGCTAGTTTGCTCCTTTGGAGCGGAAGACGGAAACTACCTTGAAAATCCGTCTATTTTACCGTCTGCAGGCATCGTTGCAAGCGGAGCGGCACATCTAACTGTATTTTGTACAGGTAGATTCAAGCGAATGGGCGAAAATGATCAAACTAACTGGATAAATTACAGTTAAAATGGGCAACTTTGGGCGAAACGGCTGTTTTGGCGCAAACTAGCTGTAGGTTCCAGTTAGTTTCCATATTTCTTCCGAATATAGAAATCTAACTGTATGAAATCCATTTAGTTTTCAATTTCCATTTATATATAATTTCACCAATAAAATCAAAACCGATTTTCTCTATATCAAAAAATCCCGGCCGCCTAAATACAAGGGCCGGGAAAAATGCTTTTAACGCATATATTTTTATCGGTTGGCTTATCTTCCTTTTGTTCGAGCAATTGTAAATTAAAATTAATGCTTGCGTCCGGGGATAACCCCGGTTTCCTCATAAACGGCAACGATATGATCAATTTCTTTCTTCAGTTCGCTGACGAGTTCCGCCTCAGGAACCTTGCGTACGACTTCCCCATAACGGAATAGCAAGCCTTCCCCGCGGGCGCCGGCAATACCGATATCCGCTTCACGAGCCTCCCCTGGCCCATTCACAGCACAGCCCAGCACCGATACTTTAATCGGCACCCTAAGCTTGGAAATATACTCTTCCACTTCATTCGCGATGGAGACAAGGTCTATGTCAATCCGCCCGCAGGTCGGGCAGGAGACAAGAGTCGCCGCATTGGAAATCAGACCGAACGTCTTCAGCAGTTCTCTGGCAACCTTCACTTCCTCCACCGGATCGGCGCTTAATGAAATGCGGACGGTAGAACCGATTCCCATCGACAGCAAAGCTCCAATCCCTGCCGAGCTTTTGATCGTTCCTGTATGAAGCGTGCCTGATTCCGTTATTCCTAAATGGAGCGGGTAACGGATCACTTCGGCCGCTTTGGAATAAGCTTCAATCGCCATCGGAACATCGGAGGCTTTAAGCGAGACGATAATATCGTGGAAATCCAGCTCTTCCAGAATTCCAATATGGAAAAGGGCGCTCTCAACCATCGCCTCCGCTGTAGGATAACCGTATTTCTCCAGCAGATGCCGTTCCAGAGAACCGGCATTCACCCCGATACGGATCGGGATTCCCCGTGCCTGACAAGCCTTCACTACTTCCTGAACTCTCTCCCGCTTACCGATATTGCCGGGATTGATTCTAACCTTGTCGATCCCGTTCTCAATCGCCTTCAAGGCAAGCCGGTAGTCGAAATGAATATCTGCAACAAGCGGGATGCTGATCTGTTTCTTGATCTCCTTAATGGCATCTGCCGCTTCCTGGTTATTCACAGTAACCCGGACTAACTGGCATCCGGCCTCTTCCAGCCGATGAATTTCGGCAACGGTCGCCTTCACGTCGGCCGTCTTGGTCGTGCACATGCTCTGAATGATAACCTCATTATTCCCGCCGATCGTTAAATCCCCTACCCGGACGGGAACGGTCTCCGTACGATGGTACATAATTCTTCTCTCCCATGACGGCAAATATCCTCCCGAGCAGTCCGATATCGGACTGCCTAAGAGGATGATCGGCCGGAAAATAGTTGCTTGTTATGCACTTTCTTCCTTTTTCTTATCATCTTTGGTCGTGAGCATCGGAGCAATCTTCTCCTCCACGACTTCTTTGGTCACCGTGCAATTGCGCACATCCGTCCTGGATGGGATGTCATACATAACATCGAGCATAATCCGCTCCAGAATGGCACGCAGACCACGGGCTCCTGTGCTCCGTTTGATCGCTTCTTTGGCGATGGCCTCTAGTGCATCCGCTTCGAATTCCAGAGCTACGTTATCCAGCTCCAGCATCTTCTGGTACTGCTTAACCAGTGCGTTCTTCGGCTCCGACAGAATGCGGACAAGCGCATTCTCATCCAGAGGCTCCAGCGTGGAGATTACCGGAAGACGACCGATAAATTCCGGGATAAGCCCGAATTTAAGCAGGTCCTCAGGCAGAACCATGGATAAATATTCTCCCGGCTTCAGATCTGCCTTGATGCCATCCGTACCGAATCCGATCACCTTCTTGCCGATTCTGCGCTTGATGATCGATTCCAGACCGTCGAAGGCCCCGCCGCAAATAAACAGGATGTTCGTCGTATCGATTTGGATGAACTCCTGATGCGGATGCTTTCGGCCGCCTTGCGGAGGAACGGAAGCTACCGTACCTTCCAAAATTTTCAGCAGTGCCTGCTGTACCCCTTCACCGGAAACGTCTCTGGTAATGGACGGATTCTCCGATTTACGGGCGACTTTATCGATTTCATCGATGTAGATAATGCCTCGCTCGGCTTTCTCCACGTCGTAATCCGCAGCCTGAATAAGCTTGAGCAGAATATTCTCAACGTCTTCGCCGACATAACCGGCCTCGGTCAAAGAAGTCGCGTCGGCTATAGCAAACGGTACGTTCAATATCTTCGCCAATGTCTGTGCTAAAAGCGTCTTCCCGCTTCCCGTCGGGCCAAGCAGTAAAATATTGCTCTTCTGCAGCTCCACATCTTCAATCTTGCTCTGGGAGTTGATGCGCTTGTAATGATTATATACTGCGACAGACAGAGATTTCTTGGCCTGATCCTGCCCTATGACATACTGATCGAGAATGTTGCGGATGTCCTTAGGCTTCGGAATGTCCTTGAGATCGATCTCTTCCTCATGCCCTAGCTCCTCTTCCACAATCTCCGTGCACAGCTCGATGCACTCATCACAAATATATACGCCAGGACCGGCCACCAGCTTGCGAACCTGGTCTTGGGATTTACCACAGAACGAACACTTCAGTTGACCTTTTTCTTCATTAAATTTAAACATGGCTTCACCCCTATTCCTTTCAGATCGTTCTGGTAATCACTTGATCGATGAGCCCGTACTCCTTAGCTTCCTCGGCGCTCATGAAGAAATCCCGGTCGGTGTCCCGCTCTATGACTTCAATCGGTTGTCCCGTGCGTTCTACATAAATCTGATTCAACCGCTGCCGGGTACGAATAATCCAGTCGGCATGAATCTTAATATCGGAAGCTTGCCCTCTGACCCCGCCAAGAGGTTGATGGATCATCACTTCGCTGTTCGGAAGGGCAAACCGCTTGCCCGGAGCCCCGGCTGTTAATAGAAGGGAGCCCATACTTGCCGCCATTCCAACACAAATGGTCGACACGTCCGGCTTGATGTGCTGCATCGTATCATAGATCCCCATGCCGGCCGTCACCGAACCGCCAGGAGAATTGATGTACAAGTGAATGTCTTTCTCGGAATCTTGAGCAGCCAGAAACAGCAGCTGGGCTATAACCAAATTGGCAACATCATCATCTATGGCGCTACCAATAAAAACAATCCGGTCCTTTAACAGGCGCGAATAAATGTCATAGGAACGTTCTCCGCGATTTTCCTGTTCGACGACCATGGGTATTAAGGCCATGTGGGGATCCCTCCTACTCCTTGATTAAAGCAAAATGAACCGGTCTGAAACAGCCTTTCAGTCCACCTTCATTTTATCATGTTTAACGTATTGTGTCATATTTACACTATCCTATGCAACCCTTCATTAACGTTCCGGTTAAACGCCTTGGCATGCATTAACTTATTCCTGAACAGGGGCATCTAGAGCAATCGGAAAGTCGGTTCATCTTCTTCATAATGAACTTAAACTTTCCGATGTGGTAAAACAAAGGCACGTAACTAGACGCGCCTCTGACTAGACTATGTTTTAGCTTGCAGCAGGAACCGACTTGCTGTTATCCACTAGGAAATCAATTGTTTTGCGGATGCTGATATCCTTGCCCATATTTTCCAAGGTTCCGTTCGCTTCCAGAATGCTCCGGATTTCTTCCGTCGTCCTCTGGTAAGTCTTGGCCATGTTCTCGAGCTCTGCGTTGATTTCCTCTTCACTGGCTTCAATGTTCTCGGCTTTGGCAATGGCCTCGAGCACCAGATTGTTGCGAACCCGCTTCTCTGCATCTCCGCGCATTTGCTCCCGAAGCGCTTCTTCGTTCTGACCGGAGAATTGGAAGTACAGCTCCAGATTCATCCCCTGCATTCTCAAACGATCTTCGAAATCTTTAAGCATGGTTTCCACTTCGTTATCGATCATGACAGAAGGAATGTCCACCTCTGCCGCCTCCGAAGCTTTGTTCACCAATTCTTCCTGAATTTGCGCTTTGTTGGCTTGCTCTTTTCTTTCCGCAAGCTTGCGGCTCAGGTCTTCTTTAAACTCATCCAACGTCTCAAACTCGCTCACATCTTTAGCGAACTCATCATCCAGCTCAGGCAGATTCTTGCGCTTGATCTCATGAAGCTTCACCTTAAACAGGGCCGGCTTTCCTTTCAGATCCTCTACATGGTACTCCTCAGGGAAAGTAACCTCGATGTCCTTCTCTTCTTCCTTAGCCATTCCCACGATCTGAGCTTCGAAGCCCGGGATAAAGCTGTTAGAGCCAAGCTCCAAGGAATACTTCTCGGCCTTGCCGCCTTCGAAAGCTTCGCCGTCGACAAAACCTTCAAAATCGATGACGACCATGTCGCCGTCTTCCGCCGTGCCCTCTTCCACAACAATAAGCTCGGCATGACGCTGCTGCAGTCGTTTCAGCTCGGCATCCATCTCTTCTTCCGTAACTTCGGAGCTGCGTTCCGTAACTTCCAATCCCTTGTATTCGCCAAGCGATACTTCAGGCTTCACTTCCACTTTGGCTTTAAATTTCAGAGCCTGTCCCTTGCCGATTTCTTCAATATCGACTTCCGGACGGTCAATCGGTTCGATTCCAGTTTCCTTCACGGCCTGTATGTAGGCTTCGGGAAGCAGAATATCTAATGCGTCCTGATACAGGGCTTCGGCCCCGAACCGTTTTTCGAAGATCGCGCGCGGAACTTTTCCTTTGCGGAATCCCGGAACGTTAACTTTTCCAACTACTTTCTTAAATGCTTTATCCAATGCGGCGTCAAATTGTTCCGCTTCGACTTCGACGGTAAGAACGCCTTGGTTCTTCTCTATTTTTTCCCAGCTTGCTTTCATTTTATGCTTTCCCCTCCAAAAATGTACCTAACTTTTTCACGTTTCAGCTTACATAACCATTTCATTATATCATAAAACCTTTTCATTTCAAGAATAGCTATGAACGCGGAAAAACATCCCTTACAAAGCTTTTAAACATAGTAGTCGCCCGCGCCAGAGCGAACTTGAGCCTATCCGTCATCCCATACAGTTCCAGTATGTCCTCCTCATCGGGGGTGCCAACCATTGTTTCCTCCAGCACGAGATGAAAGGCGCAGGCCCACGCGTCCATCTGCTCCTCCGATAAGGACAGAAGCTCACGGTAAATGGAAGTTCCGTAAGCATAAGCGAGAAACTCCTGCCAGGTTTCCGAGGCAAAATACGCCAATACCGGATGCTTGGACTCGCTGAACGACAGAAATCTTTCTACAATAGAATAGGCTTCCTGAGGAAACTCTTGAAATGAGGGTGGAGTATCCTGGATATCCAGCACGATCTTCTCGCCAAGCTTCTCCAGCGTTACCGTCCCCCCTTCCCCCCTTCGTTTCAGTACCTGCAGAACCTTGAACTGAAGAATCGGAGGAAGCCTCGGGGAAACAAGCCAATTCTTGAGCGCTTCATTAATAGAAGGGTGATCCAGGCAGCTTAATTGCTCCAATGCAAGAGCTTGCTTGGCCAAGTTCGTCCCGTCCTGCAATATTTGCAGCAGTTCGTTAACGTAATTGGCGTTGTTCTTCTCTTTACCCGTCAACTGCCGGCGTCTTAATTCTTCTTCGCTGATGTCCTCTTCTTCCTCCGCGTATAGCTCTGGCTGCATCGTACGCAGCCAATCCAGTAGCGCCTGCCACTCCTCATTCGTCCTTGGGTCGCCGCTGTCACACTGTACTAAAAAATGGAGTAATTCTATCGCTTCGCGGTATCGCTCGGTCTCGAGCATCCGCGTCAATTCCATTTGGTAATAATCTATCGTTTTCGGAAATAAAACGACGTTATCCTTAGGTTTATCGGTTATTGCCTTCACCATCTTTCCATAATAAAGCTTTAGCTAGATACTATCGTTTTCGGAACAAAAATGCAAAAAAATGAGCCCAAAAAAATACGAAAAATACCTGTTGATTTTCTTTTGGTGCTGTGTTAATATTAATCATGTTTCGCGCTAAAAATGATTAACCGCCCTTGCAACAGTTTATTTATCAAGTCCCAGTAGCTCAGCTGGATAGAGCAACGGCCTTCTAAGCCGTGTGTCGGGGGTTCGAATCCCTCCTGGGACGCCATACTTAGATATCAAAGTCACCATGTTATGGTGGCTTTTTTGCTGTTTCCAACTTTCCAGCCATACAACAGTGAACCTACAACTTGATCTATATATGGTGTACTCTCTGCTAGAACGCTGGACACATCATGTTTGCAGATGCTTAGCACGGTTTGCTGGCTGCACGGCATGCATACACTGTATAATTCTGTATTCGCAGGGATTCACAAGTTGGACCGAATCTAGAATCTTATGGGACATCGCCCTGTGGGTTGACCAAATAGCTACTTGCAGGGGGATTATGAATTCAGGAAGGCATTCTGAAAGGTACATCATACATCGCATGGGCGGCATGACGTATACCCATGTAAACTGCCAGTATGCCGGCCATTTGCAGATACACAGGTATATACAGCTTTCTGGATATGAATTCTCAGGAGCTTCCCACCCATGTAGAAAAGAGAATGGTGATCTATGTCGGATTCTGGGCATAGCATATTTCAAAATCAAGGTGCTTGGGTTCTGAAATTTTAGGGTGTCATCTGGCATACACGGTGTATGGGCTGGACATGCCCTGTATGGTACAGATTTAATGTACATTGTACACATTCAAATACAGCATCCCCAGCAATGTATACCGCATGTACAGCAGATTTTGATTACAACCATACATGGCCCAATTTCAGGAATTCTCAAATGCCGAGCATATTCCAGGGGTAGTGAGTAATCGTTGAAATCCGCATTCGCAGGGATTCCAAAATCCCAGAGAGCCATCTGGATATACACTATACATGAGCTTGGGCATGTATCCCAGCCATACATGCATATGTGAGTAAGCCTGAATAAGCATGGAACACACCCATTCCCCCTTGTATAGCCTTACCAACCCGAACTGAATAAGAACTAAATGAATAAAATTTAAAAATGGGGCTACATGAACCTCGTAGACCCCACGTTTCCAGAGAGTATACACCATTCTCCACATGTACAACCTCTGGCTTATTCTCTTTACTCATTTTACTCACTACTTACCCACGAGCATACACTGCTTACCCATATACACTGGATTTAATAAAAGTGGTTTACTCAACCATGGACTGCAGACATTCAAGTTGTTCAACCTTTTTTATAGCATGACCTATGCACTTCGAGGTAATCCTTGGTAAATTTCCGGTTTTGGCGTAGTCCAAAGAAGCACCAAATAATGCT
>NZ_VEGP01000043.1 GCF_007679495.1 Paenibacillus sp. 32O-W
CACGTCATACTGGCTACCGGCTTCTTAACCGACCTCGCGGAAAAAAGCGGAATCAAGACGGTGCCCGGTACGGAGCCACGTGTGAAAACCATCATTCAGGTGGACTCCAGCGGAAAAACAAACATCGACGGCATCTGGGCCGCAGGCACTTGTGCGGGAGTTAGTGTACATACGATCATTACCGCAGGTGACGGCGCCAAGGTAGCCATCAATGTGATCAGCGAAATGAACGGAGAACGTTACGTGGACCATGATGTTCTATAGGTGATGTGGGATAATCTGAAGTTCTTGCTTCCGATGTGCACCCCGGATCAAACCGGAGGCTAACTCTAGCTTCCGGTTTTTTTGCACTGACTCTGCGTGGTTTTAAACGGTAACTTCCTTTTTAAAAGAAGCTAGATATCCGGGTAATAAAGAAGTACCATATCGTGATCTGCTCTCCTTGGATTCCCCTTCATTTGCAGCAGCTAACTGCATTTATGCAGGTAAAATGAAGTGAACGATAGAAAATGATTAAACTACCTTGAAAATCCGTCTATTTTACCGTCTGCAGGCATCGTTGCAAGCGGAGCGGCACGTCTAACTGTATTTTGTACAGGTAGATTCAAGCGAATGGGCGAAAATGATCAAACTAACTGGATAAACTACAGTTAAAATGGGCAACTTTGGGCGAAACGGCTGTTTTGGCGCAAACTAGCTGTAGGTTTTCCAGTTAGTTTCCATATTTCTTCCGAATATAGAAATCTAACTGTATGAAATCCATTTAGTTTTCAAATTTCACACTATTAAAGCAATTCAACTCTATTCTACCTTGAAAACCCATCCATTTTCATCATCTGATGGTGTCGCGGTCAGCGGCATGGGGGTCTAAATGGACGAAGCCTTTACGATGGAACGCGGTCATTGATCCTTTTTTCTGAGACAAGGGGATAACAGTCCAAAGCCTCTCCAAAAGGGATAAATGCTGGTACGTGTAGACTAATCCGACGGTCGGAAGAGAGAGGTGGACATCGGTAAACTTTCTCCCATCTAATGTTCCACTTTAGGAGGTATCTTTCCATAAGGGAGCATCCGGAAACGGCCTCTGAAGAGAAGTCTAAAAGTCCAAAAGCCAAAAGCCTAAAAGCCAAAAGCCTAAAAGCCAAAAGCCTAAAAGCTTAAAATCCTAAAATCCTAAAATCCTAAAAGCCTGGCTAAATTTGTTGCAGCATTAAGGGTTTTGCGAATGATTTCCGTCAGATGGAGTTGAATTTTTTAAATAAAAGATGGCAATCTGAGTTCGGTCTCTCAGCTCCAGCTTATGCAAAATTTCGGTTACATAGTTTTTGACGGTCCCCTCGCTCAGAAACAGGGTGTTGGCTATTTCCTTGTTCGATAAGCCATCGGCAATGCCCTGGACGATTTTCAGCTCGGCAGGCGTTAACCCCCAGTTGTCCGGACCCGATTTACGGATACGGGGATGGCTGTTCGATGCTCGCAAGAAGCTGCTTAGTTTATTGGCAATCTCGGGATGGATGAGCATATTGCCTTGGGATACGGATTGAATCCCTTCGAGAATGCGATCCGGAGATACATTTTTAAGCATATAGCCGTTAGCGCCGTTTTTAATGGCTTCGATAATGTAATCATCATTGTCGAAGGTCGTAAGAATTAGAACGCGGATATGTGGAAACCGGTCCTTGATCAGCTTCGTTCCTTCCACTCCGTCACATTCCGGCATCCGAATATCCATTAGAATGACATCTACTTGCCCCTCTACCGAACAAACGTAATCATAAGCCTGCTTGCCATCGGAACAGGTGTGCAGCACATTTATTTTTTCATCCATATCCAAAATATATTTTAAGCTTTCGCGAATAAAAGAATCGTCATCGACGAGCAATACACGAATCATTTCAATCCTCCTTTAGTATCCTACGAAAAGTATGAGCTGCCTGCGGGATGAGGCACAATGGTGGTCACCGTGAAGGGAGGCCCCGTTTCTACCGACAAGCTGCCACCCAGCAGCTTGACCCTTTCCTGCATTCCGTTTATTCCCAACCCTGGACGCGCCAACGGATCTTCCTCCGGGGGGTCTCCGTCATTGCTTATGCTAAGCACAACCCGCTGCGGTTCGTAACGCATTCGGATGTCTATGGACCGGGCTCCGCCGTGCCGGATCGCATTCGTGATCGCTTCCTGAACGTTGCGGTATAAGGCGAATTCAATGCTCGGATAGAGCGGATAGGGTACGCCCGAGGTCTGGAGGCTTACCGGTATGCCAAACTGCCCCGATGCTTCCTCGATCAATTTATGAAGGGAATATTGGCCGCGAAGCTGTTCATCCGGCTGCAGCCTGCGGACGGTCCGGCGCAGCGATTCCATGCTGGAACCCAGTTGATCTCTGACCTGATTCATGAGCTCATAGGTTTTCTCCGGCTGCGAATCCGCAAGGCGGATTGCCGCTTCCATCATCATCTTTAATCGGGTGATGGAATGACCCAGGTCGTCATGCAGATCGTGGGCAATCCGGTTTCTTTCCTCCATCTGGGAAATTAATTGGACTTTACGGGCATAGTCGACCAGGCGGGAACGGGCTTCCTCCAACTCATAATGCTTGCGGCGAAGCTCGTCATATAATTGTTCCACTTCCCGGCTGCGACCCGAGGCGGTTGCCCACTTGTACATTAGCACCGAGAAGGCTGCGAACAGGAAATGAATCCCCGTAATGAAAATAAGGGATTGTTCCGCTATCGAGAAGGCCAGTCCCGCCCAGCACAATCCGAATAAGGTCAGGCGCGGCCAGTGGAAGCCGAGGGGCGGCCTAAAAAGCAGAATAAGCGTGCTAAAGAAAGATATGAAGTATAGACCTCCGAATGTCACGTTTAACCAAACCGCCAAAGTCAATTCAACGACAATCAGCAGCTGCATTAAGCGTTCCCGTTTGTCGGCAAGCTGGGCAACCCCTATTAACAGCAAGGCTGTTATCGTAAACAGGGGATAGCTGCTTGGCCGGAGGTCGCCGATGAATAGCGTGCCGAGTGCGGCCGACACAAGGAGTATATATCGCAGCCAGGCTAACGAATAGGTCAATTCCGCCACTCCTACCAGTCAGAATTTATACGCCAAATTATAGCACAGGTCGGCGGAAGCCGAAGTTTTTTTTGCCTTGATGCCGAACAAAATGACTTAAGTCACCTTAAAGTGGTGACTTCTTTGACCTTTCCTCCATTAGAGTCCGCGTTACAATGGTGACAGATCAGAAAAATTGCGAGATCAGGCAAGGGGGAGTCGAGGATGAGTTTTATCCAGATCAAAAATGTGGTCAAACGCTACGGCGGCAAGCTCTCAGTGGACCATCTGAATTTGAACATCGAGGAAGGGGAAGTCTTCGGTCTCCTTGGACCGAACGGAGCCGGTAAAAGCACTACCATCAAGATGCTTTGCGGTCTTGGTCGAATCGATCACGGCGAGATGATCGTTGATGGAATATCCGTCGCTAAAGACCCTTTCAAGGTGAAAGGTAGGCTCGGACTGGTCCCTCAGGAGCTGGCCATATACGAAACCTTGACCGCCAGAGAAAATGTAACCTTCTTCGCCAAGCTGTACGGCTTAAGGGGCAGGGAATTGAAGCAAAGGGTGGAGGAGGCGATTGCATTCGTCGGCTTGACTGACAAAGAGAACGATAAGCCGATCACCTTCTCCGGGGGAATGAAACGCCGTCTCAATATCGCCTGTGCCATTATGCACCGTCCGAAGCTTATCATCATGGATGAGCCGACAGTCGGAATTGACCCCCAGTCTCGTAACCATATTCTGGAGTCGGTCAGAGAGCTGAATCGGATGGGGAGCACTATCATCTATACAAGCCACTATATGGAAGAAGTGGAGGCTATCAGCACTAGGGTCGGCATAATGGATCATGGCCGTCTTATTGCGTGCGGAACGAGAAGTGAGCTGATCGAACAGGCGGCTCAGGAAGAGAAGATCGTCATTCAGACGGACTGTGTAAATGACGAGGCCTTACTGGAATTGGAACGTCATCCTTTGATCGAAAGAATCGTCCGGGACGAAACTTTGTTGGAAGTGTACTCCAAATCCACGCAAACGTGCCTGCGGGATCTAATATTTGTTTTGTCCAAGCATCAGGTCAAGATTCAATCGCTTAACCGGATTGAGCCCGACCTGGAATCGTTGTTCCTGCTGCTCACCGGCCGGAAGCTGAGAGACTAATTTTGAATGAAAACCGGAGGGGATGGCGATGCAATTATTAGTAACGGCCAGGTACGAACTGGTGCGGATATTAAGGAATAAATCTACTTATCTTCTGCAGCTGCTGCTGCCACTGCTGCTGATTTTCATATTGGGCTCGGCGTTGTCTTCTTTCATGAATACGGATCAGCCGCTAGAGGAAGTGAAGGTGGCCGTTGTCAGTCAGGATCAGGGGGCTCTGCAGCAGGGACTGGAGCAATTCCTGGCCTCAGAGGGGATTCGCGATCGGTTAAAGGCGGAATTCCCGGCAGCGGAGGAAGAAGCGCTGGCAATGCTGAAAGAGGGGGAGGCCGATCTGGCCGTCATCATTCCGGCAGGTTTCAGCTCATCGGTATTGGCCGGGGAAGAGGCGGAATGGAGGATGCTGACCGGCAAGAATTCCACCAGGAGTCTGACCGCACAGATGATGATGCAAGGCTTTCTGGAGGAAACGAATCGGATGCAGGCGTTATCGCTTGTAACCGGAATAGGCAGCGGCGAGGCCGTCTCGGCTGCAGTCATGCTGCCGGACGAGGGGGATTATGTCTCCGCTCATTCTTTGGCCGATGGTTCGACAGGCTACACGGCCTCGCAGTATTATGCCGCCGCGATGCTGATTATGTTCGTGCTTTTTGCCGGGATGGGGGCGGCCAATAGTCTCGTAAGCGAACGAGAGAACCATACTTTGCAGCGGCTGTCTGCGATGCCTGTCACTACAAGGGCGGTTGTCTTCGGTAAAATTTCCGCTAATGGTCTGGTCGCTATCATACAGTCTGTATTGATTATCGTGCTCACCTGGTGGCTCTACGGAGTGAACTGGGGTTCCCGTCCCGTTATCGTCATTCTTATTTCTATACTGATGGTTATAGCCTCGATGTGTCTGGCGCTGATCATCGCCAGTCTGGCTAAAGATTCCAAGCAGACTAATTCCTTGTTCAATCTGATTATTGTTGTGATGACCTTCTTGAGCGGCGGATTTGTGGCGGTAGGAGATTTGGCGGATATTTTCGGCAAATTCACGATCAGTCATTGGGCTTTCCAGGGCTACCTCCGCGTCATGCTGAATGAAAGTCCATCAGCCATTGCTTACTATGTGACCGTATTGGCGGTCATCTGTGCAGGTCTACTTGCGGCTTCAGTAATCACGTACCGGAAGGCGGGTTCTTATGAATAGCTTGTATATTGCGGCGAATATCGTTAAGCGTACGATCGGCAAGGGAAAGAGCCTTCTTGTTTTCCTGGCGCTGCCCGCATTGGTTGTGTCGCTAGTAGTTGTTCTGTTGGGAAACAGCGGGCAGCAAGTCCAGGTAGCCTATGCCAATCTGGATCAGGGGCCGCTCGGAGAACGGTTGATCAATGCGCTGCAGGCATCAACCGGCTACAGCTTTGTCGAAGCAGAGGATACGGAAGCTCTCCGACTTCAAGTCATTGACAAGAAGAGTGTGGCGGGACTGTTCATCCCGGAAGGGTATTCCTCCAAGCTGACAAGCGGCGAGACTCCGCGAGTTGAGTGGTTTGAACTAGGCGTGTCCGAGTCCGGAATAGTGCTGAAGCAAAAGCTGAACGAACAAATAAGGGGGATGACGGGAACTTACCGGTTGCTTTCGTCACAGATTCCTAATTCTGCAGAAGCGGAGGCCGCAATGCTGCAAGTTCTGTCCGAGCAGCAGAAGAATAAGGTTAGGGCCGTCGTCGAAAACTCCGGACTGGCCGTCAATGAGGCGATATCTACTTCTATGGGAATGCTGATCATGTTCGTCATGATGCTGGTGAACAATTCGATCTCTACAATTCTGGATGACCGCACAAATCGGACGATGCAGAGAATGTATGCAGCTCCCGTCCGTTCCTACCAGATCATGGCCGGCAATTTCTTGGGCAGCCTATTTCTTGGAACGGTTCAGATATTGTTGATCCTTCTTTTTGCCAGGTATGTTCTGCGGTTTTCATTCGGCATGCCGCTCCTGCAGCAATGGCTGGTGATGGAATGTTTCTTGTTGGCTGCACTGGGCATTTCCTTGGCTGTGGCCGGACTGGTTCGCAACCGTAACAATGTGGCTACGGTGCAAACGTTGATCGTTACCCCTACCTGCATGCTTGGCGGGTGCTACTGGCCGGTGGACATTATGCCGGAATACATGCAGAAAGCAGCGAACATTGTTCCGCAGAAATGGGCCATTGAAGCGATTAACCGGCTGGCCGCGGGAGACGGATTATCGCAAGTCGTTCTCCATTTGGGGATACTGGGTTTGTTTGCCGTCATTTTGCTTGGATTCGGCGCGGCGGTACTCAGACCGAGTGAAACGGAGACCGCCTGATTCCGCTAAGATCCCCCTGGCCGTAAAGATATAAAGCACTTTACCCTATAGGGTGGCACTCACGCAGGTGCTGACCGTTTCGGGTAGGGTGCTTTTGTTATGGCATAATTTCGGAGATATTGGCAAGACAGGGGACAGCCCCGGAGGGCCATGCAATTCCAAATATTGTAACCTTGTGTTAAAATAAAGTCTGGAGTATGCTTTGAAAGCAATAAACTCATCTTCTGATCGCAGGACACCCTTTTAATCCTGCGGTATCGCACTTTCCATTGCCGAATTCGCCGCCAGGGCCTCCATGTCTTATAGGTAAGAATAAAGAAGTGGAAGGCTGGTGGAGGACTATATTGGCGGAGGATCTTTATAAAGGGAGGGATTGGAGATGCTTAAACCCCTGCTGTTTCTTGTTGAGCTAGCGAGGATTCTCGGGATTTTAGTGCTGGGAGGCACTCTTTTATGGATGGTGGAACTGACGGTATATAATCAGGTCGGGCTGGATGGTCCGTCCTATGCGGGGGTTGCCGCTATAGCCAATTTGCTGCTGGTTTTTGTTCTGTATCGGAATGTGCTTCAATTTAACGGCTGGTACAAAAGCGAACGGGCCGCCAAATTGCCTTATGCCGCAACTTTATCTATACTAGTTCTGTCCGGGATTCTGTTAATCGTTATCCCGATGGTAACCGAGATAGGTTTGTGACGAAGAGGTTCTCAATGGATTTCAATGCCTGGCCGCATGTTTTTTCAGCAGCGGGCATTGTATAGATTACATGTCTGGAGGAGCTTACATGATAATATTGAAAACACCCGAAGAGATCTCCAAGATGAAAAAAGCAGGAGAATTGGTGGCTGCCTGTCATCGTGAAATTGCCAAGCGGATTCGTCCCGGTACGACAACATGGGAAATTGAAGAATTTGTAAGGCAGTTTACGAAGGAGAACGGGGCGATCCCCGAACAAAAAGGGTATCACGGATATCCATATGCTACATGCGCTTCAGTAAACGATGTTATCTGCCACGGTTTTCCCAAGAAGGAGCCTTTAGTGGAAGGAGACATCGTCACCATCGATATGGTATTCAGCGTAGATGGCTGGATGGCCGACTCTGCCTGGTCCTACCCGGTCGGACAGGTGAGCGAGGAGGCCAAGGCACTGCTGGATACGACGAAGGAATCGCTATATATCGGGATCGAAAAAGCGGTTATAGGCAATCGAATTGGCGATATTTCCAATGCCATTCAAACTTTCGCGGAATCCCGAGGGTATTCTGTCGTGCGCCAATTTATCGGCCATGGCATCGGCCGGACTATGCATGAAGACCTGCAGGTCCCGCATTACGGGCCGGCTGGCAAAGGCCCCCGTTTGAAAGAAGGCATGGTCTTCACGATCGAACCGATGCTGAATATCGGCAGCTATGCCGCGAGAATTGAGGAGGATGGCTGGACCGCAAGAACAGTCGATGGAAGCTTGTCCGCACAGTATGAACACACCATCGCCATTACGAAAGACGGCCCGCTCATTCTGACAGATCAGACCATTTAAGCTGCTCCTGATTGGCAAAAGCCCTTCCACCTTTATGGGTTGAAGGGCTTTTACCATGCAATCGGAGCTTGGACGGCCTGACCATTCTTTATCCTCCGAAGGATTCGCGAAAGGCTTTGGATAGAGCTGCCGGTTCCACCTTCCACAGAGATGCGATTTCCGGACAGACATGTTCTTCCCACCAGTCGGCCAATACTTTTCTTTTGCTGCCATTTTCATGGATCCAGAGCAAATTGGAAATGACCTTGCTGTAATAGATTTTTTCAGCTTGGGCAACTTGCTCGGGAGGGATCCAGACTTTCAGTTTTTTGATGGTCCGATATAATTCCCGGTTGCAAGTTCTGCGGATCGTTCTGGCTGTCGGCAGTGATCTTGCATGTGGTTCTTTATTCTCTTTCATCGGCCGGGCTACCTGCCTTTCTCAACACTTATACATGCAGAATATGCATTTACAGTGGAGGAGGCTACAGCGGAACCTTAGTCTTTATGCAGGAAATGCTGCAGTGGAACTATAATAATTGTGCAGGAAAGGCTGCGGCGGAACTTTAGTCTTTGTAAAGAAAGGCTATAGCGGACTTTAATCTTTTCCGCAGAAAGCATTAATCGACGACGAGGTATGCAATCATAGGCCCGTGCTGAGAACTGTCGGGATGAGTCAGGCAAATAAGACGATAAGTGCCTTCTTTGTCCGCCTTGAAGGGAACGATCGTCTCCTTGCCCTTTTGCACTTCGCCCTTGATATTCGTTCCTTCAATCATGAACGGATGGCTGGCTCCATTAACACCATAGAGACTCAGGTTGACCGTTTCTCCTTTATTAATATAGACGGTTCCCGGGTGCCAGAGGTAAGCTTCTATTTCCTTACCGTCCTCGGTAGTTGACTTGAATTCACCGGTAACCATATGGATGGTCCGTACTGGTTCGGAGCTGCCGGACACTGCGGCTTGCGAGGACCTGCTGTAATTGTAAATCAGTCCGGCTACAGCAGCACAGGCCAGAAATGCGGTTACGATGACAATTTTCTGTTTGCTTAGAACAAATGCTTTAAACACGGGGGCCACATCCTTTAATAGATTTTGTTTAATAGATATGCGAGAGTCGCCCCGGACATGCCAATCCCTTCTAATCTCTTTCTCGGTCTTTTTTGCATTCTATCCCATTTGCTCAGTTCCTATTGAACCGCATTAGTATTTCTTCCTCACACCTTTGATTGGTTATCCCGTTTACTCCCCGCTTGACCATGTCAATTCTCCCTCTCTCTCATACCTTTTGACTGTTATCCCATTCACTCAGTTTCCGTTTGGCTGTCACTATCTTCTTTCGCTAGCCCTTTTGGCTGCTATCCCGTTTACTCAGTTTCTCGAATGGCCCTCATAACCTCCTCTCCAGTCCCTCTGACTGTTATCCCATTCGCTCAGACGTATCCCACTCGTCTTTTTGACTCTTTAAAAACATAGAAACTTCTGATCAAAATTCAATGACTGATTGGTTTGAGTTTTTGCCATAAAACTCTTTATAAAAGTGCATTCTACTTCGATTTAAACATCGCTTTTCATTTAAAAAATCATTGAAAAGGGAACATATATTCGGTATAATAAATACAAACAAATGTTCGTTTTGAGGTGATTATTATGTCCTCTTTTGCTTCGGAGGTTATGGAGTTAGAGCGGCGTAGTGGCTTTCATTCAGGTTTGTATCGAAAATGGACTGGAAGTTTCGGTTCGAAGAGGGATGAAGAGCCGGACAAGAGTTTTGGCTTGGGGGCATTTTTGCCTCGAAACGCGGATAAAGATTGCCGTTCGGATGTGTACCGAAAGTCAGAAACGGATGCGGGTCGAAGTGTAGATTCGAAGATTATTCAAGATCTATTGTTAAATCTGTCTATGGATCGGTACTCCAAATGGGACGAAAGTGCCTTCAAGCAAGAGGAAAAAGCTTTTCGGAATCGCTTTAAAACCCAGGAGGATTGTGTACAATTCATCTATCAAGCGAAATGGCCGGATGGCTTTTCTTGTCCTCGTTGTGGGCATAGGCAGGCGTATGTCATCCGTTCCCGCCGGCTGCCGCTCTATGAGTGCCGAAGCTGCCGACACCAGACTTCCCTGATCGCTGGTACAGTGATGGAAGGAAGCCGGACTTCGCTGTGCAAATGGTTTCTCGCCTTTCATCTCGTTGCCAATACCGAGCGAGGCACGAATGCCGTTCAGCTCAGTTCATTCCTGCAGGTCACTTATAAAACAGCCTGGGCGATCCTTCACAAGATTCGCCAAGCTTTGTCTCAAGCTGATAACGCCAATCCGTTAACCGGTGTAGTGAAGGGAGGCACAGCTTTTCATCGCCCTTTCCGCAGTGCTGCGTCGGTCTTAGGGCTCTATCCCGAACAGAGGCCTGTATTCGTCGTTGCTTCCTTGGACAAAGGAGCTGTACCTCAGCAGGTCAAAATCAAAACCGTTCGTCCGGAAGATATGGAGGACGGCAGAATCTATCGGTCTGCGGGCGAGCACTTCATCAAGGAGCATGTCAGCCCGGATGCGCTCGATGTGGATATCGAGACGAGGCGCTACCATTATCAACGCGTTCCTTCCCTGCGGAATTATTTGCGCAAAGCGAGAGCGTGGACCAATCGAGTATTTAACGGGATCGGACCGAAGTATTTACAGCATTACCTGGATGAATTCTGTTTTCGTCTGAATTTACAATTGCAGAACGTACCTATTTTTGAACATCTCG
This sequence comes from Paenibacillus sp. 32O-W, assembly GCF_007679495.1. GTDB lineage: Bacteria > Bacillota > Bacilli > Paenibacillales > NBRC-103111 > Paenibacillus_L > Paenibacillus_L residui. Next base: position 10,814 of record NZ_VEGP01000043.1, read on the forward strand.
CCCGTGCTTGTATAAGGCTATCGATGGAAATGAGCTTATCTCGGCCATGAGAATTGAAAAGGGAGAAGGGGATTGCGAGCGTGATATAATCTGGTTCGGTATGCCGCATGGTCCAGGATGGGAGACCTCGTCATTCTTGCGAAACACAGGCAATTACTCTATCTATTTTGGTGCACGTACTTGCGAGCATGATGTGCAGTTCGGTATGCCGTATGGTCCAGGATGGAGACCTCGTTATTTCTTTTGGAACATAGTAGGCAATTACTCTATCTATTATGATGACGTATATTACTTTGTTATTCATTGCGAGCATAATGGGCTGGCTTCTTTATGTGCATGTTCGGAGCGGGAGACTTCGTTATCTCTACTGGAACATCATTGTTAGTTTCGCTGCTTTCTATGGTACACATGTATGCAAGTTTTGTGGTTACATGGCATATAGTGTGCTGTTTTTCGTTATGTCGTATGGTGCAGCACTTTTTTCACTATGTTTGAAAAAGGGATAATTGGTATCGATTATTTCGAATGTCCCTGCGTTTGCTTTCAAGTGGGGCTATACAGCTTACAGATTGTATTTTTGTACACGTCCTCTAGTTATTCTGAGCCAATGGGATAATAGTCAAAAGCCCGTAGAAAGGGAATTTATATCAAATTCACGACCAATGCGAGATAGTATTTAAACAGCAAGAGGAGAGGTCAATACACAATACACAATATGCAATTCAAACAGGTTATAAGCAAAAGGGTATGTAACCACGTTTATTCATAATCGATCGTGCAATTTCCGTTGACAAAACAATCATCGTCATGTTATAACAGATTCATCTATTTTTAACGGATAAAAGCATAAAAGCCAAAAAGCTTGAAAGTGAAGAAGCAATAACTGGATATCGAGGCAACGGTTATGGCATCTAAGCATTGTTGAATCATCTAAGCAAAGTTGCATCATCTAAGTTATGTTGAATCATTTAAGCAATGGCTGGATATCTTCTGTATCGAGAAGTTTCGAGGAAGAATTGTTCACGGAGGGTCGGGTTGCGGGTAGTCTAACCGCTTCCTGGCTATAGAGAATAGCGATAATGGGGGATGGAACAGAAATGAGAGATCAATGCAAAATTTTGGATTGTACTATTCGGGATGGCGGTCTGGTCAATAATTGGGATTTCAGCGTGGAGTTTGTCCGCGATTTATATAATGGGCTTAATGAAGCCGGGGTTGAATATATGGAGATCGGCTATAAAAACTCGCCCAAGCTGCTTAAAGGGGCGGACTCCGGACCTTGGCGTTTTCTGGATGAAAACTTTCTGAAAGAAGTCATTCCTGAGAAGAAACGCACAAAGCTGTCCGCTCTGGTCGATATCGGACGTGTGGACGAGAATGACATTTTACCGCGTGAACAAAGTATGCTCGATCTAATCCGGGTGGCTTGCTATATCAAGGATGTAGATAAAGCTCTGGAACTGGTGCGCCAATTCCATGAGAAAGGCTACGAAACCAGCTTGAATATTATGGCTTTGTCCCATGTGCTCGAGCATGATTTGGTTGAAGCCTTTGCGGAAATTGCACAGAGCCCGGTAGATATCGTGTATATTGTAGACTCGTACGGAAGTATGGATTACAAGGATATAGAGCATCTCGCCGATAAATTCGGGCAGATGCTTCCCGGCAAGCAGCTAGGCGTCCATACGCACAACAACATGCAGCTTGCTTTCTCGAATACACTGGCAGCCAAAAATAAAGGAGTGGTCTATCTCGATTCCTCCGTATACGGCATGGGCAGAGCGGCAGGAAATTGCCCTACCGAGCTGTTGGTAAGCCATTTGAAGAACCCGAACTATCGTTTGCGCCCGGTTTTGGATATTATTGAAAAACATATGCTTGCCATGAGACAGAAATGGGAATGGGGATACATCATTCCGTACATGATTTCCGGGACGCTCAATGAGCATCCTCGAGTAGCTATGGCCCTTCGCGACAGCGAACGGAAAGACTGCTTTGTGGAATTTTATGATACGTTGACTTCTCCCGAACCGGCGGGTGTCAAATAAGCATATTCGAAGAGACTAATGCAGCCCCCTTGTTTAAATGACGAGGGGGCTTTTTGCTGTTGGAGTCGTAATATTTTCCGATTCACTTTTTCTTTTCATCACTATTCATTCGCTTTTGACGGGGATTTTCTGTATGCTTTGAGGTGTAGGGTCGTCCCGTTCTTTTTCTTTGGACATAGAAGTATGTATACTATAAAAGTGGACAACACTTCAAGCGATAAACAAATCTCAGCGGGAAAGTAGGGTGGCCATGACTGAATTGATTAATGAGCTGTTGAAAATAATGACTTCTATGGGCTATTGGGGGATTATGCTCGGGCTGATGATCGAGGTTATCCCAAGCGAGATTGTGTTGGCTTATGGTGGTCTGCTCGTCTATCGGGGGAACGTCAGCTTCACAGAAGCGGTCATTTTCGGCACGATCGGGGGAACTATCGCCCAGATTTTTGTATATTGGATCGGGCGGTACGGCGGCAGACCTTTTCTGGAGAAATACGGCAAGTATTTGCTAATTCATAAAAAACATATAGATATGGCCGAGGCTTGGTTTAACCGCTACGGAACCGGAGTTATCTTTACAGCGCGCTTCATTCCGGTAGTACGGCATGCGATTTCTATTCCGGCGGGTATGGCGAAGATGCCGTTAGGCCGTTTTACGCTTTATACTGCAATGGCGGTTATTCCTTGGAGCATTCTCTTCGTTTTCCTTGGGTTCAAGCTGGGGCAATTGGGCAAGAGCTTCGAGCAAATCGGCGATATTGCCGGCCCCTACGTACAACCGTTCATCTGGGTGTCCGTCGCTCTAACACTGCTTTATATTGTCATTAAAATAGTCCGTAGGAGGAAGCAGGTCTCCGTTACTGAACAAGGGAATACGGTAGAAACATCCGTGTCCGGAGAGCAGGAAATGGACAAGAACGGGAAACGTCTTCTAGAGCTGGGCAGCAGCTATATCGTGTTACATTCCCAACGAGTAACAGCCGGTGGAAGTTCGCAGGTGATTGAGCATTTGGCCATCGGGCCGAACGGAGTATTTCATATCCGGACAGAAGGTTGCGCAGGGATAATCCGGCTCGCGACGGAGGGAATCCAGCGTGGGGAGGAGAAAGGCTATGAGGACGTCACAGGTCCTCTGTACCGCAACGAATATGTGGTGAAGCAGAAGCTTCGCTCCAAACGGTTGGAAGCCGATGTTGTCGGTCTGTTGTGCTTCGTTCATCCGGATTGCCGTTTAGAGGGGAGAATGCCTGTTTTTACGGCCGTAAGAGCGGATCAGCTGACGGAAGTTATTCAAAGCTATAAACCAAAAAAGCTGCTATCCGTGGCTGAAGTAAAGGAGATAGCGAGTCTAATGGAAGCCGGGAGCGGAAGGAATACAGGTTAAAAGGGGCAGACTCCCGGAAGCCGTGCCCCCGGTCTATGCACCCTGCTGTACATTCTGATACAATGGGTACAACAGGTAAACTATTCAAGTGGAGGGGTAGGCATATGGCTAAAAGTGTTGCAGCTAAAATCGGCAAGGGGATTACACCTCAGCAGTTTATGGACGGTATGGAGAAAAACAAGGACAAATTTATGGAGTGGTACAACCAATTTAGCTGGAAGAGCGAGGACGACCGGAAGTTTTTCGAATCGCTTCGCGACCGTAACCTTCGCTGTCTGATCCTTATGGCCGATTGGTGCGGCGATGTTGTTCGCAATATACCGGTCGTATTCCGGGCTTTGGAGAACAGCGGTGTTCCTGTGGATGTACTCATAATGGAACAGCATTTGGATACGATGGATGAATTTCTGACGATGGGCGGCCGTGCCGTGCCGATCGTTATCTTTGCGGATGGCAGCGGGAATGTGCTCGGACAATGGGGACCGCGTCCTAAACACGTGCAGGCGATTATGATTGAATTTAAGCAAAACAACCCGGACCGCGAAGCCCCGGATTACAATGACAAAATCCAGGTAGCCCGGCAGGAAATGCTTAAGCAGTACGGGGAAGGAACCGGTTATCATGACGTCATTGTGAAGGAGCTGCGCGAGCTGCTTGCGTCATTTTGAAGAGGAGAAATAAAGGAATTATTTTGCGGCAAGAACTAGAACAGGAGCGAGACTGGATGAACATAGAAGTGGTAACGCTGGGACCGTTGCAGACGAATGCCTATCTGCTGACCAATCCTGAACGGACCAAAGCGGTCGTAATCGATCCGGGGATGAATCCCCAGGCGCTGATTCGCAAGCTCGGCGATTTGGAAGTGGAAGCCATCCTGTTGACTCATGCCCATTTCGACCATATCGGCGGGGTGGATGAAATCCGCAAGCTGAAGCAGTGTCCCGTTTATTTGCACGATGCGGAGGCGGACTGGCTGACCAATCCGAACAAGAACGGCTCGGCCCGCTGGCCGGAAATCGGCGGACCGATTCAGACCGACCCGGCAGAATATGCGCTGGATGAAGGACAGACTCTGGAGCTTCTGGGCTCTACCTTTCAGGTGCTGCATACTCCGGGGCATTCTCCGGGCAGCGTAAGTTTTCTCGTGGGCAGCCATCTGTTCGGCGGAGATGTTCTATTCCGTTTGTCCGTGGGAAGAACGGATTTGCCGGGAGGCAATTGGAATGATTTGATGGATTCCATTCACGGCAAGCTGTTTGAACTGGATGATTCGATTCAGGTTTATCCGGGGCACGGGCCGAAGACGACCATTGGCTATGAAAGAGAAAATAACCCTTACCTGTAGCCTCATGGTGCAGTAAGGGATTGAGGCAACAAAAGTCGGAAGACGCCATTTGCAAGCAACGGGGATGTTTCGGAAGCCACCCGCTTTCGTCACATCCTCTTTTTTATTCCATTTTGAATTAAGGGGATTGGGGGTTGACAAATTATGTTATTTATAAGTATATTTAAACAAACATTTATTTTAAATAAACATTTAATTAAGTCAGAGGTGAAGGATTATGTATAAGATCATCAAAGCATTTCTGAAACAGAAAACATCGATCACCGGCATTGCAGTAGCGATCCTGTTCCAGCTTGTTTTCAGTGTCGTATGGATGACGGGATACAGGGAAGTGAACGATCATTTCGATCAGTTGAACGTTGTCATCGTTAACGAAGATCAGGAGGCGGGCGCCGCCCTCGCCGAGACTCTCGTTCGGACGCTGCCTTTCCAAACCAAAGCTGCCGATACAACTACGGATGCCGAAACTATGCTGAAGGAGCGGGAAGCACAGATGGTGGTCGCGATTCCGGCCGGTTTCCATGAACGGCTGAGACTGCCCGGAGGAGAACCTGTTTCACTTAAATTCATTATCAACGAATCCAATCCCACTATGGTCAAAAGCATTATGCAGAACATAGCCTCGGAAATAACTTCAACGATTAATCAGCAAGTGACTACTGCGGGAGTGGAAGCGGTTCTCGTTCAAGCCGGCATGCCGGAGGGGCAGGCACAGGCGGTCAGTGCCGGGGTGAGCGCGCGGGTGGCCAAGGAAATCCAAAGCTTACATCCGGTTGAGAGGATGTCCGATTCGATGGTGCCGTTAATGATGGTGCTGGCCTCCTTCGTCGGTTCGATGCTGTTTTCCATGAATTTGTTTCAATCGATGCAGGCGTTAGGGGCAGGATTTAGCAAGTGGGCGAAGTATTCCGCCCTGCTTCTAATCAGTATTTGTACGGCTCTTACGGTATCTCTTGTGGGCACCTCCATGGTGATGCTGTTGGGAGAGACCTTTAACAGCAGCTTCTGGACCGTCTGGGCCTTCCAGTCTCTCTTCCTGTTCACATTTATCTTGTTTACAATGGCTTTTGTTTTGCTTTTTGGTATGGGCGGCATGCTGTTCAATATTATAGGCCTGTCCGTTCAATTGGTCACATCGGGGGCGCTCGTTCCTGCCGTTCTATTGTCCGATACGTATCGCGGCATAGGCCAACTGCTTCCGGCCACTTATGCCGTAGAAGGAGTTATGAACTTGTTGTTCGGAGGAGAAGGAACCGGATCGGCCATTCGCATGCTGTGCGTTATTATGGTTATAAGCGCAGCGGTTGGAGTGTTGTCTGTCGCAATCCGCCGGGAGAAGGAGGAGCTTCCGGGCATAAGCCGAGCCGTTGTTTAGCCTGAGGGCCTTGTGCACCCTCTTGCAACAAGTCCCGGGTACAGTTCATAATAGAAGAAAACTGTTAAAGGAGAAGCAAATGACAACTCCTGAGCCTGATGCTAAGCAAAGAATATTGCTGGCCGCCAAAAAGCTGTTTGCCCGCCAAGGATACGACGGGACGAGTGTAAGACAAATATGCGATGAGGCGGGCGCTAACGTTGCGTTGGTTTCCTATCACTTCGGAGGAAAAGAAAATATGCTCAATGCCATGTTCAACGAATTTCTTCCGCAGCATCGTATAGCTGAGATTGAAGCCTTCAAAGATCTTCCTGCGGAAGCCCTTCGATTGCTTATACAGGAAATCATCCGTTTTAGAATGAGCGACCGCGATCTGATTACGATTTTGCAGCAGGAAATTTTGACGGCCTCTCCGAGAATAGATATGATTCGCAAGCACTTTTTACCTTTGTGGTCTGCATTCCGAGATCTCCTTGAAAAAGGGAGGGAGCAGGGAATCTTCCATTTTCGCTCGCTGGATCAAACCTTTATGTTCACTCTGGGGGTGCTTCTGCTTCACAAGCAAATAGACTATTTTTCTCCGCTTCTCCAGGAAGGTCCGCCAAGCTTCGAGGAACTGGTCAGAGATACGACCGAATATATTTTCAGAGGGTTGGGAGCAGCCGATCTATTGGAGAAGCAGGGTTGATTTTTGTAAAATAAAGAAAAAATATGTCAACAATCGGTTGAAAATTCCAATAGGCTCTGGTATATTATGTTACAAATGAATATATGACTTTGCGAAGAACGCAAGCTTACGGATAAGATCCGCGAGTTTGCGTTTTTTTGTTTTATTGTTCCGCGTTGGTTGCTAGACAGTTGTCTTTCGGCGAAGCGGGGCGCCCATCTGCGAAGGAGGTGATGGATGGATTGAGCAGAAGGCGGAATTTGCTCATTAGCCTGGTTGCAGGGATATTGTCCTGTCTGCTGGTTTATGGTGTTTACTTGCTTCAGGTTCGTCAGGTGGAGCTGCAGCAGACGACAAACGTTGTCGTTCCAAAGGGCTTCATTAAGGCAGGAACATTGATAACGTCCGATATGATCGAGATGAAGCCCATATTCATCGGTTCTTATGACGAACAGATGGCGTCCAGGGCGGAAGAGGTGATAGGCAGGGAGGCGGTCGTACCTCTGGGAACGAACGAACCGATCCTTCATTGGAAGCTCGACCGGTTTCAACTGCTTCCAAGAGAAGGCCAGTACACTTTCCAGGTGCCTAAGGAATACATATTGTCGATCTCCAACGGGATCCGTGCCGGGGACCGGGTACGGATTTATCTGTCCGGCAAAGCTGGCCCACGCATCATGTTTGAGGAGGAGATTGTAGTTGCTTCCGTCAAGTCGGCGGCCAACATAGAGGTCGATGATCCGAACAATACCCATTTCCTATCGAAGCTGAATGGCGATGAGGAGAAGATGTACGCTTCGCGTCGCGAGGCCAACGGCAACATCGAACAGATCAATTTGAATTTGACCGAGGAGCAGTGGCTGAGAATGGATGACGCTTGCCGTAATCAAGACGGAAAGCTGGTTATCGCTTTCAGTAATATGTCGGACATTGAAGAACGATAAGGAGGCCGGCCTGAAGCCGGCCGTGAGACAGAAGGAGGATAACAGAAAAATGGATACCCATATGACGGTAGACAAGGAACCGGAAATCTGCGCAAGTCAAGCCCATTCCGTCCGAACGGGAACGGCTTCCGGAGATAATAAATTGATAGTTTATTTGGGAACGACGCCGAACATCGGAACCACCCTTCTTTCTTATGGTTCTGCTGTCTGCGCCGCGCGATGCGCACATTTGTCGGTGGGCTACCTATGCCTGAATTTAAAGAGCTCCAAGCTGCACCGTTATATAGGAATGAATGAGGTATCATCGTCGCTGGATCATCTGCGGGCCGATCTGAAATCGCAGAGCCTGACCCGCCAGAGGCTGCTCCGCCACTGCGTTCAGGCTCCCGGAGTGCCGGGACTGTCGGTGCTCTTCGGAAGCTCCTTGCGGGAGCAGGCGGAATTCTATCAGCCGGAAGATATCGAGCATCTGTTGATTGCGGCCCGGTCGGCATTCGACCTGTGCATTGTTGAGGTAAATGCTTATTGGGATAACGCTGCAACGGTCGTGGCATTGCTAGAAGCGGATGCAAGAATCATCGTAACCACACCGGATCTCACTCACTTTCAGGAGGACTTGCAGCGCTGGATGCTGACGATGGCACCGATGTTCGGACTTCATCCGGAAACCTTCCATCTGGTAGTCAATCAGGTGGAGAAAGCCTCCGCAGCCGGCGGCATCCGAATGAAAGATATTCAGAGGGAAACCGGCCTCGAGATTATCTCACAGGTGCCGAGGCGCGAAGAAACGGTTGAAAGATTGAATCAGGGCAAGCTGATGGAATTGCTGGCGGGCGATCATCCATTTTATCAAGCGATAGCGCGGATTCCCCGCAAATTTTTGGAGCAGTGGAATATGGAAGCTACGGATCTGTCCCGCAAGAAGCGCTGGCTTGGCCGCTGGATTCCGCGGGCCATCTCTTAAGGAGGAATGGCTGTGGAGAAGAAATTTTCCGTCCTTGCCTATGCGAATAAGCTCCGGGAAGATCACCCGTCTTCCAATGAAGGGCTTGGTGCGAGGGGGGACAGGCAGCTTCAGGAGTTCTACCGCTGGACGGAGGAAATCCGCAGCGAATTGGTAGCGGCCAAGGGAAGAACCGAAGAGGAACAGCTGCAGTATGGTGAAATGCTCAATCGTGCGGTTTTGGGCTATGAGGAGGACCGCTTGAAAATTTTCGCCATTATCCGGGACCAGCTGGCCAAGCGAAGAATCCATGACATGCCGCCTCCTAACCGGAAGCACAGTACAATAGCCGAGGCGATATTTGCCGAAGTCATCGGCTTGGGGGAACTGGAGCTTATCCTGAAGGAGAAGGAAGGGCTCGAGGAAATTCAGGTCGTGGGCAGGAACATTTTTGAAATCCGTAACGGCAAGGTGAGGCCGTCGCCGTACCGGTTGAACTCTGTTAAAGAACTGGAGAGAATCCAGCAGAATCTGGTGTTATTTAATAATGACTCATTAAATCCGCGCAAAAGATGGGCGGAAGTGATGCTCAGGGACGGTTCGCGAGTAACGATGACGGGGTTCGGCTATACATCGGTTCCTACTTTGACGATCCGATTTTATACCGTTCAGCGCTTTCGGCTTGAGGAGCTTTGTCAGGGCCGTTACGGGACGATGAGTGGGGAAATTATGGAATTGCTGCGGTGTGTTATCCGTTCTTATTTTAATCTTGTCATTATCGGCCCGACCAATTCCGGTAAGACTCACTTGATGAAAGCCCTGATTGCGGAACTGCCCGAGGATGAGAGAATCATTACGATCGAATCCAGATACGAGCTGATGCTGAAGCGCGACTTCCCTAACAAAAACATTGTGGAATACGAAATCGATGAGGATGACCGTAAGCATAACGGACAGCAAGCCTTCAAGCTGGCGCTCCGCCAATCGCCCCAGAGAATTATACATGCCGAAATCCGGGATGAGGACGCCAATATATACGTTCGGGCGTGTACGAGGGGGCACCAGGGAAGTATGACTTCCGTGCACGTTAATGAACTGGAGGATGTGCCGGAGGCGATTACCGACATGTGTATGCTGGATTCCCGGGGAATGGACCCGCTGCGCCTGGCCAAAAGGATCACAAACTATGTTACTCAAATTGGCATTGAGATGGCGATGGTGGACGGTAAGCGAAAAATTGTCAGGATAGGTGAATTTGAATTCGTCGAAGGGGAGGTGAAGGTTCGCGATCTGGCCGTCTATGATTATGGGCGGAAGGGCTGGCGATATCCCCTCCGCTTCTCCGAAAGAGCCTGGCGCAGAATAGGGAAATACGATCCGGCAGGCCATGAAGGGCTGCGGGCCATAGGGGGGTGAACGGATGCTGATTGCCGCCAAAGCAGCTTTCCTGCTGCTATTGTTTATCTTAATCTACACAGGGATTCGGGGAGTTATGCTCGTTGCCGCAAACCGCAAAATGGCGAGAATCCGGCTTCATCATGTTCGCAATGCCGCCTTCGGCAGCCGATTGACTGATCTTCTGCAGCGAAGCGGCTTTCTTTACCGGCACCTGTCTGATTTGCTGGAATCTACGGGCTCCCGGTTTACTTTGCCCATGCTGCTTACGACTTCTTTAGTGCTGTTCTTGTCCGGGTTTATTACGGCGGTGCTTTTCTTCCCTTCGGTTAAGGGAATCCTTGCGCTTTGTCTTATCGCGTCTTCCTTCCCTTACTTATTGCTGCGGATGCGCTTGATTACGAATCAGTTGAGATCGCGGATGGATTTTCTGCCGGCTGTGGAAATTGTCTATCAAACCTATTTGTTGGACCCGCATCCTAATATCCGCAATGTTCTTCATCGGGCCTTGAGAGAAAATCGGATTCGTTATCCGTTGAAGCCTGTGTTTGAACAACTGCACCGCAATTTGTCGATGAGCCGGGAGGTTGACGACGCGCTGCGTATATTCAAGATGTCTCTGGGACATCTGTGGGCGGATTATATGGCAAGCATTCTTAGAATTGCTATTGTCGAGGGGAATGACGTAACTCTAAATCTGAAAGAATTGATCGACGATATGCGGAAGGCCAAATTGGCCGATCAGATCGCCCGCAACCGGCTGCTCGAAATCCGGATTGCCAGCTTCTCGCCCCTGTTCTTCCTGGCCGTCTTTCTGTTGGTGAATTTCCGGATCAACTATGAGAATGCCTATTACTATTATTTCGTAGACGCCGCCGGCCGCAATATGCTGTTAGATGCCTTACTGCTTATCTTCGCAGGATTTCTGATGGGAGTATACCTTTCTATGAAACGAATGTGAAAGGAGGAGAGGGATGAAGGCTGTCCCGGAGTTGCAGTGGATGAACTGGTTATTGAACGGGCTGTTGTTTGCCCTTAGTTTCATGGCGTTTTATTTCCTGCTGGTTTCTTTCATTGCGGGAAGGAGGAGAAGGCTGCGGGCGAAGCCGTTCTTCCGCGGGGAGCATCCGCCGCCGTTATTGCTGAAATGGTTTCGCGTTGCATTGGAAGGATCGATGGCTGAAGAGCGGAAACAACTGCTGCTGGGCTGTGGGATTCCGGTTTCGGTGTTCTGGTATGAGCTATGGAAAAAAATATTGCAGGCCTTACTTGTTGTCACCGGCCTGGCAGGATGGTTCTCTCTTCGCAGGCCTTACCTCACCTTGTATATTCCCGGGACCTATGTTATGGCCGGCTCTATCGTTCTGCTGTTCCTTATATACTTCGACCGTGTGCTGCTGGAAGCCATTCAGAAGCAGAGAGCGCATCGGATCGTTAAAGAAATCTATGCGGTCAGCAATCAGTTGCTTTACTATACCGGGTCCAGAATGAATCTGCACGGCAAGCTGACGCGATGCCTGCCGTATACCCGCACGATCCGCAAAGAATTTCAACTGCTGATCAACGAATGGTACCACGATGCGGAACAGGCCGTGATTCAATTCAAGAATAGGCTTGGAACCGAGGAGGCGCACAGCTTCTCCGAGACCATCCGTTCCTTGCGGCTTAATGAGAACGATGCCTATTATGAGCTTCTTCGGCAAAGAATCGCGGATTACAAGGAACGAATCGATTTGTACAAGGAAAGCAAGAAGGAAACGACTTCTTACGTGCTGTTCGTCCTGGCCGGCATTCCGATCCTGAACACGTTCCGCCTGTTTATTTATCCATGGGTGCAGGAAGGACAGAAGCTGTTTCAAACCTTGCAATGAACAATTCCGATATCGAATGGAAAGGATGATTTGAATGAGAAATATATTAATGACCGTTATGCTGCTGATTGTCGTCGTTGTCATTTTTACTAACGTGATAACCAATGATACTACAGGAACGAAGAAGATGATTGAAGATAAAGGAACTTCGATCAACACCGAAATCAAATCATTGATTCACCCCTAAACGGGAGATAAACTCTGCCTATGCCTGAGGAGGGGCAAATTCATTCCGCGGAAAGGAGAGGCGGCTTCTCCCTGACCTTACGGCATGGAGGTTCGTCGCCATTCGATCATGAGATCGTTACTGATTACTTTGCTGCTGCTGCTGGCAGTCATTCTTATTTTCAATTCAACGGTAGGAGGAAAGGACGGAACAGAGGAGATGGTCCGCTCCGGCGGCTCGCGGATCAATTCCGTTATTGAGAGCATAAATCCGTAAGGAACCAAGGTGGTAATAGATGAAGCAAATCCTGGTTTTTATCCTGTTCGTATCGATGCTGTGCTGGTTTATGTTCGCTCCGGTATATAAGCATGTGATTATTACGAGACAAGCCGTTCTGCAGAAGGAAGTCGATTACTTGCTGGAGGTGGGAGCAAGCGGAGCCTATGGCTACATTGATGCGCGAATGATTGGACAATCCAGGCTCAGGCTGGAGGAGAGAGGCTTCGTCGGCGCGGATCTGAACTATATCGTGACGACGACCCATGGAAGGGGAGGAACCCGTGCGGCCGAGCCCGTGCCCCGCGGCGAAGGAATTCGATTGATGATTACATATCCCTATGGAGGGTTATTTGCGATTGACCGGCTGGTCGGTGTGATCCCCCCTGACGACGGATCATTAATGGCGGCGGTAGGAATGAAGATGAGCGAGTATGTTCCCTGACCCTTGCAGCAAGGGGCTAGAAGCGGATCCGAATGTCTTGTCAACCGGAAAAGCTGTTTAAAGGCTCCAACGAGCCTTCTTACCGGCGGATTGATCTCTCTTAGAACGCCGGACTCCTATCCATGAAGAACCGAGAACCGTTATCACTTGTTATTCCCGGCCCGGTGCCGCGCGATAGAACGAAGAAGCTGGAAGGGGCGGGGTGATGGATGAATAAGCTCCTGTTGTTCTTTTTGTTAATAGGTTTCTATATGACGATGCAAGCTCTTCAGACCGATGAGGAGTTGGCTATGCATACTCTGTTTAACGCCAAGCATGCCCTGAACTATGCAACTCATGCTGCAGCCCAGCAAGTCAATAACGCCAAGCTGGCGCAGGGGATTATCTCCATCGATCCTGTTCGGGCCAGGGAAACCGCCGACCGTTATTTGCAGGCCAACCTGCGTTTGGATTCCGCCAACCGCCCGCTTCCGGGAACGTTCCTGCGCCAGCCGGTGGAGCTTCTGGCCTTTGAAGTCATTAATGAGGATAAGACATTTCCTTATCTATATTCCAATCCGTTATACGATTACTCGGTCTTGTTCCACCGTCCCGGAGTCGTAATGATTATCCGGCTGGAGTTTCCCCGTACGTTCCAAGTGTTAGGGCCGATTACGTGGGAAATCAAAAGCTCCTCCGAACTGACGTTCTAAAAAATACTGGCCAAAATCCGGGACAGGACATTCTATCGTTATACGAGTGCGAGGATTGTGAAATTGATCGGACCGGACAAGCTGAAGTAGTTTTCAACGTCGCACCCTGTTGTTCTGACATCATATATTTGTAATCGCGGGTTGATCAGGGGGAACGATGGGGCGTTTCTTCAAGAAAAACAGTCATAAGTGCGCTGTTTCCGGTTATCCTCAGAGGATGCTTGACCTCCTGGTTCTGTGTATAATGAAACCATTGAAAGAAATGGACGAAGATTATGCATGAAACCGAACAGGGGGACTGTGAATGGATGTGTTTATGACCCGTCGCGAGAAGCTTATGAGTAGGATGAGAGCTCAGCAGATCGACGGTTTTTTGGTGACGCAGAATGTGGATATCTACTACTTTACCGGAACGATGCAGACCGGGTTCTTGTTTATACCGTCAGAAGGAAATCCCGTGTTTTATGTCCGCAGGAGCTTGACCCGTGCGCAGTCGGAATCCGGTGTCGAGGTCGAGGAGCTCGGGTCTCTGCGCAGCTTGGGAGAGCGGTTAAAGGCCCGCTATCCCTCATTGTTCTCGAATGAAGGAAAAGCTGTAATCGCGACCGAATTCGATGTGCTTCCCGTCCAATTATTTCATAGGCTTCAAGCGGCTATCCCTATGGTGGAATGGAAGGACGGAACGATGCTGGTGCGGGAAATCCGCATGATCAAGGGGCCGGAGGAAATCGAGGCGATCCGGAGAGCGGCTGTCGTGACCGATCTTGCCTTCGAGAAGGCGGCCGCGTCTGCTAGGATCGGAATGAGGGATGTCGAGCTAATGACGGTGATCGAGGCGACGATGCGTGAGCACGGTCATATGGGGCTTATGAGAATGCGAGGCTATAATCAGGAGATTATTACGGGAATGGTGGGCTCGGGCAGAGCCATGGCCATTCCGACATATTTTGACGGACCGGCGGGAGGAGAAGGTCTGGGCCCTGCAAGCCCGCAGAGCTCGGGGAACAAAACGATAGGACCGAATGAGCCTATCCTCGTGGACATTGGCTGCTGCATAGACGGTTACGTCTTTGACCAGACGAGAACGATGGTCATCGGCGAATTGGAAGAAGAGCTGGACAGAGCTTACCGGGTGGCGGAGCATATTTTACGACGCACGGAGGAGAAGCTGGTCCCCGGCACCTCCTGCGAGCAATTGTATATTCAATCCCTGGAGCTCGCCGAGCAGGCCGGCTTGAGCGAGCACTATATGGGCTTCAGACAGGATCAGGTGAAATTTCTCGGGCACGGGATCGGCTTGGAGGTAGATGAACTGCCGGTGCTGGCGCGAGGATTCCGTCTCCCGCTGGAGCCCGGAATGGTGATAGCGATCGAGCCCAAGTTCACGTTCCCCGAGCGCGGAGTCGTCGGGATAGAGAATACTTATCTGATTACCGATGACGGATTCGAGAAGCTGTCTGTTTCGCGCGAAGGGCTTATCCGCTTGGGCGGAAGATGATGCGCTCCATTTACTAACCGATCAGGAACCGCCTGGTTGGTTTTTCTTTTTTGATCAATAGGGTTTCCGAATGCGACCGCTTCTCAGCAACATATAGTTGACCACCGTCATGGGTCGTCAAACACCGCGCACTGGGAGTCTCGTGCAGTGCGAAACGCTCCGGCAGATTTTTTTTCGTTCGGAATGAACTTTGGCTTCTAGCTGTTCGTACTATTGGATGAACCGGATGATTTGGCCCATGGGTCGAAAATCAGCGGTTTTGGAGAATGAAGGGAATGGACAGCTATACCTGCCGTATGGGCCGAACTTTCCATCATAGCTGAATGCGGCAAAAAAGAAGCGAAGCTTTGTCACAGGTTTCTCGACGGGCACTCGAAGCTTCGCAAGATGAAAATGTGTAAAAATAACCACAATAACAGTAAGAAAACCAGATTGATCGCAGAAGAAGCCGAATGGAGGGTAAGGATTGTCTGAGGAGCGGGAGCAGATCCGGAAAGCTCAGGCGGGAGACAGCCATGCGCTCGCTATTCTCCTCCAGAGCCATTATTCCATGGTGGTACGCTATTTAATCAAAGTGACCATGGAGCCTCATATAGCTGAGGATATAGCGCAGGATACGATGATGAAAGCAATGGAGAAAATTAAGCTGTACAATGGGCAATCCAGCTTCTCTTCCTGGCTTATGACTATAGCTACCCGGCTATATATTGACATGCTGCGCCGGAAGAAGCGGGAGAAGCTGTGGCTGGATCAGGAAGCGGCCCTGCGCAAAATCAAGTGGCATATGGCCCGGCAAGGGGAGGATTGGCCGGAAGTGCTGGATGCCGTCCATAGTTTGCCTTATGAATATCGGATTCCGATTATTCTTAAGCATTATTACGGCTATGCCTACGATGAAATTGCCCGAATGATGTCCATTCCTGCGGGAACCGTGAAATCCCGGGTGTTCCATGGTTTAAAAACGCTGAGGAAGGAGTTGAACGCAGATGAAGAGTAAACCGACAGACAGCCGCTTGTCCGGCTCCGAGAAGGCTCTTGAGAATGAGGTTAATGAAATAGATAGCGAGATGGTCAAGGAATTGCGGGAGGGTCTGGATAAGCTTGAACAGTCGGTCCCGGTATTTTCCCCCAACCTTCATTGGTTTGAGGAACAGATCCTGCAGCATCGCAAGCAGTTGAGAAAGAAGCTGGTTCGTGATCTGCTGTTGTTCTTTACCATCGCCGCTATTGTTCTGAGCCTGACCGTCGCATCTATGCTGAACATCCCTTCCGTTTACATGGTCTTTCAAATATTCGCCTGTGTGTTAGTCCCGGCTGCACTATGGTGGATCCAACGAAGAAGGAAGGTGGGCGCATGAAGCCGCAATTTACGGAAGTGTCCCCCTATATCTTTCTTCTCCTTATCCCGCTTCTGCTGGTACAGAGCACATGGCTCTTTCTGGATGCAAGGAAGAGGGAATGCTACCCATGGTTCTGGGGGATATGGGGGCTGACGACCATTCCTTTACCCGGTATACTATATCTGTTTCTTGTGGTTAAAATTTTCCGCAGAAGAAAGGAAGATAAGCGGTAAAAAGATCGGCGCGCCGTCGCTTCATGTCGGGAGTTCTGATCCCATGTGGCCAATGGTGTTATAGGCTTATTCGGCTCCGTCATGATATATGGTGCATATGCTGTTTTTTGCGAAGGAAATCGGCTGCCCCTGCAGAAAATATGTCGATGTTCGGGTTTCTCTATACGAACACGGTCTAATTTGCCGAATAATAGATTATAATAAGAAGAAAAGGATGAGGTGGGGAACAGGATACGCGAATTTCCATTGGACACCGTAATCTTTTTTTAGTAGGATAGAGTCCATAATCTATTATTTATGGAAACAGGCCACGCTTTCAGACACGGCCGCTAGGGGCAAGGGGGGAGAACAAATGCTTCGATTGGGTCAAAGAATATGTATAGTGGACGATCAACTCGAGCAGAATTTGCCGATAGGAGAATATGGATATATAATCGCTTATGACCGTAATGCGGATAATATCTTCGATTATGTCATACGGGTTCCGAAAGTGAACAAACATTATTTCGTTCCGGCTGCGGATATTGAACTGGAGGAAGTTCTGATTCAGCAGGAGGCGGATCGGATAGAGAGAGAAGCTCTGATCGACTTCGCTTTGGCTACGAAGAACGAGGAACTGTTCCGCCGGGTCCTGAACGGAGAGGATCTGGAGCTGGAGACGGAGAGCGATAAGGAAGTATTGTCCCGGGAGGATTTTATCAAGCAAATCAACCTGAGGGCCTGGATTTAATCTCGTCGGCCGCATCGGACACGACATTTTTCCGGGACGGCAAGAGCTGCGTATATTAACGGGAATGCCCGATCTTTCTTGTAGAAAGGCATGTTTCTGAAGAAGACGTTAACCGCTCTTTGGAAGGATGCCTTTTTTTGCCGTGCCGCTCTCCCCTTCCCTTGGAACGACGGACAAGCTGATGATTGAGTTAGAAAAACAACTGAGATATAATAAAAAGAATGATTGTACCTAGAAAGGATGTCGTACAGATGAGTATATCCATGCAGGATGTTGAGCATGTTGCCAAACTGGCCCGCCTCGATCTGACGGAGGAGGAGAAGCAGACCTTTACCGGTCAGCTTAACGCCATTTTGAAATATGCGGAGCAATTGAACTCGATTGATACCGATGGAGTCGAGCCGACCAGCCATGTCGTTCCGATGTCCAACGTTATGCGGGAAGATGAGGTTCGCCCGTCCCTTCCGCTCGATAAAGTGTTCCTTAATGCGCCGGATGAAGAAGAAGGACAGTTTAAAGTTCCTGCCATTCTGGAATAGCCGCTTGAAGTCAGGCGAAATTAATGAACGCAAGTACAAATATACAAACTGGAAAGCGGCAGTGGTCTACAAGCTTTCGTGAGAAATCCGGCTTTCGGAAGCATAGGCTGTTATCCCGGATTTCAACCTGAGAATGATTGGTGAAATCGGAGGATAAGAGCGTGTCGATTGTCCTAATTCGGCGCGAAGTGCTCGGGTATATCACCGCACCTCCAGTCATTGCCCAATTTTGAAAGGAGGACACGGAGTTGTCTTTGATGGATCGCTCTTTAAAAGAAATACATAAAGGACTGGCCGGCAAGGAATTTAGCGTGACCGAGCTGGTTGAACAGTCGCTTCGCCGTATTGGAGAAGTAGACGGGAAGATTCAAGCCTTTTTGCAGGTGGATGAGGATAATGCGAAGCGGGTTGCCCGCGAGCTGGACGAGCAGTTAGCTTCGGGAGGGGAGCAGGGGCTGCTGTTCGGACTTCCTGCGGGAATCAAGGATAATATGCTTACGGAAGGGTCCCTCACTACATGTGCGAGCAAGTTCCTCTCCAATTATAAGGCGATTTATGATGCGACGGCAGTGCAGAAGCTGAAGCAAGCGCAGGCTGTTCTGATGGGTAAATTGAATCTCGATGAATTCGCTATGGGAGGCTCCAACGAGAACTCCGCTTTCCATCCGACTTATAACCCCTGGAATACGGAATATGTTCCTGGCGGTTCCAGCGGTGGATCGGCTGCGGCCGTAGCGGCCAGAGAGGTTTATTTCTCCCTGGGATCGGATACGGGAGGTTCGATTCGCCAACCGGCTTCTTTCTGCGGAATTGTAGGGCTGAAGCCGACCTATGGGCTGGTGTCCCGGTTTGGTCTCGTCGCATTCGCTTCTTCGCTTGACCAGATTGGTCCGATGACGAAGAACGTGGAAGACGCAGCTTATGTTCTGCAGGCGATTGCCGGGCATGACCCGATGGATTCCACCTCTGCGAACGTCTCTATTCCGGATTATTCCAGCGCACTTACCGGGGATGTCAAAGGGCTTAAAATCGGTGTGCCTAAAGAATATATCGGAGAAGGAGTGGCTCCGGAGGTAAGAGAAGCCGTATTGGCCGCTCTTAAAGTGCTGGAAGCCCAAGGGGCCGTATGGGAAGAGGTTTCCCTGCCTCATACCGAATATGCGGTGGCGGCTTATTATTTGATTTCTTCTTCGGAGGCATCTTCGAACCTGGCCCGGTTTGACGGAGTACGTTACGGCAAGAGATCGGAAAATGCGGAGAATCTGCTGGATCTCTACCATCTCTCGCGCAGCGAGGGCTTCGGACCGGAGGTCAAACGGAGAATCGTGATCGGAACCTATGCATTAAGCTCCGGTTATTATGATGCTTACTATGTCAAAGCGCAGAAGGTGCGGACGCTGATCAAGCAGGATTTTGACAACGTGTTTGCCAAATATGACGTCATTGTCGGACCTACCGTTCCTACGCCTGCTTTCAAAATAGGCAGCCAGGTCGATGATCCGCTGACGATGTATTTGAACGATATTTTAACAGTGCCGGTCAACCTGGCAGGAATTCCCGCGATAAGCGTTCCTTGCGGTCTGGTGGACGGTATGCCGGTAGGACTGCAAATTATCGGCAAAGCATTGGACGAGTCTACGGTGCTGCGTGTCGCTCACGCGTTCGAGCAGAACACCGAATTCCATAAGCTGCGTCCGCAATTGTAGGAAGGAGCGAAACTGATGACTACCACAGCAAAAAAATACGAAACCGTGATCGGGCTGGAAGTTCACGTTGAGCTTCATACGAAATCGAAAATATTTTGCGGCTGCTCGACATCGTTCGGAGCTCCGCCCAATTCCCAGACATGTCCGATTTGTCTCGGGCATCCCGGTGTGCTGCCGGTATTGAATAAGCAAGCGGTGGAATACGCGATGAAAGCGGCCATGGCCTTGAACTGCCAGGTGGCGACCGATACGAAATTCGACCGTAAAAACTATTTCTATCCCGATTCGCCGAAGGCTTACCAAATCTCCCAGTATGATAAACCGATTGGGGAGCATGGCTGGATCGAGATTGAGGTGAACGGGGAGACGAAGCGGATCGGCATCAACCGCCTGCATCTCGAGGAGGACGCGGGCAAGCTGCAGCACGTAGACGGAGGCTATGCCTCCCTGGTTGATTTCAACCGTGTAGGGACGCCTCTGATCGAAATTGTTTCCGAACCGGATATTCGTACGCCGGAAGAAGCCAGAGCTTATCTGGAGAAGCTTAAGGCGATCATGCAATATTGTGAAGTGTCCGATGTCAAGATGGAAGAGGGCTCGCTTCGCTGCGACGCCAACATCAGCATCCGTCCATACGGTCAGGAGAAGTTCGGAACGAAAGCCGAGCTTAAGAATATGAACTCTTTCCGCGGGGTTCAGAGAGGACTCGAATACGAGGAAATCCGCCAAGCGGAAGTGCTCGACCGGGGAGAGAAAGTGGTTCAGGAGACGCGCAGATGGGACGAGGCGCAGGGGAAAACCATCTCCATGCGGAGCAAGGAAGAGGCACATGATTACCGCTATTTCCCGGATCCGGACCTGGTTATGCTGCATATTGATGACGAATGGAAAACCCGAGTCCGCAATTCGATTCCGGAGCTTCCCGATGCGCGGAAGGCCAGATATACGAGCGAATATGGACTGCCTAGCTATGATGCCGAGGTTCTGACCTCGTCCAAGGAGCTGGCTGACTTCTTCGAAGAAAGCCTTGGGTATACGAAGGATGCCAAAGCCGTTTCCAACTGGATGATGGGTGAACTGCTCGGGTATTTGAACGCCAACAATCTGGAACTGTCCGATGTTAAGATTACCGGCAAAGGCTTGGGCGAGATGATAGGCTTGATCGAGAAAGGCACGATCAGCAGCAAGATTGCCAAGACCGTCTTCAAAGAAATGATCGAGACCGGCAAGGAGCCCGGGCAGATCGTCGAGGAGAAAGGGCTCGTTCAGATCAGCGACGAAGGGGCCATCAAGGCGATCGTCGATAAAGTGGTCGACAGCAATCCTCAGTCTGTGGCTGACTTCAAGGCCGGCAAGGACCGGGCCGTCGGCTTCCTCGTAGGTCAAGTTATGAAGGAAACCAAGGGCAAGGCTAACCCGGGAGTGGTCAACAAGCTGATCATGGAACGCCTGCAGCAATAGATTAAGAGATGATCGAACGGATTCGATTGACCAATAATGAAGAAGCTCTTCGTGTACTTCGGCTTCAGATGGATTCTTATCTGGTCGAAGCGAAGAGGATCGAATACGATGATATTCCGCCGTTGAAGGATACCATAGCGTCTTTAATGGAATCCAAGGAGAGGTTCTATGGCTATTTCCCGGAAGGAACGGATGGGGAATTGTCCGGGGCCATAGCCTACGAGAGAGAGGGCCAAACGGTGACGATCTGCCGTCTGATGGTCCGTTCCGACCGCTTCCGTCAAGGGATAGGCTCTGCCTTGCTGCGATTTATTGAACAGCAGGAGCAGGAGTGTACAAGCTTCTTCGTTACGGCGGCGGCCAAGAATGAACCGGCCATCCGTCTTTACACCAAGCACGGGTATGTGGAGGAAAGCCGCCGGGAGGTTGCTCCCGGCCTCGTCCTCTTACGTTTAATGAAGACCGTGCCCCGATAAATCCATTTGATAAGCTTTGTCAAACAGCCGGTGAAAACCGGCTGTTTTACCACATAGGGATCTTCAAGTTCTTTACAGCGTTAATACAATGTAAACAAAGATTCCTATTGGCATAAAAAGCTTCTGCTAAAGATGGATTCGACGACTTCTCCGAGAAGGCTTCAATAGAAGCTTTTTTTATTGGCTCAGCCTAGCTCAACCTAGAAAACAGTGCCTGTTTTCCTATCTCTGCGAGTAGACTCCGGAAAAACTACCTTGAAAATCCGGCTATTTTCATCATCCGCCGGTGCCGCAGTCAGAGGCATGGGGGGCTAACTGGATTTTATGAAGTTAGATACGCTGAATTAGACGATTTATTGCAATCTAACGGGAAAACATACAGCTAGTTCAGACCAAATCTAATCTTTTCCTCCCAATCCCCATTTCTAACTGCAGGTTTTCCATCTAGTTCCGGTTATCTGGTGATCAAAGCATGAACTAACTGCATAAATTCCATCTAGTCATCATGGAGGCGACGGATCTTTCAGGAACAGAATATGGTTTTGAGCCGTTTATTACTATAAGACTATCTTCTCAAAAGGGGCAACGGCTGTTTTTGCTGAAAAGGAGCGTTATCCGTCTTCATTGTGGGGGCCCGGGAGCGAATCATTTACCCGACCCGATCAAGACACTAAATCAACATTGCCTTCATAGGTTTGACAATAAAGATAGAAGATTGTATGGTTGCAGTTAAATGGTCATATGCTAATTTAGCGACTTAAGGCTGAATCATTACAAATATAAGCGGATTGCAAGTGATTTTGAAGAAAGGGGGGGTATTGTGGACCCGTGGCATATTGAACCGCTGGATTTAACCATCCGCCTCGTTCTCGCCCTTCTCCTGGGAGGGTTAATTGGTCTGGAGCGCGAGAAGAACAATCACCCGGCGGGCTTAAGGACTCATATTCTTGTCTGTGTCGGATCGGCTTTGCTCATGCTCCTCTCCATGTACGGTTTTTCCGCTTTTGTGGACGAAGGGAATGTTCGTTTGGATCCGGCGCGTCTGGCCGCACAGGTTATTCCCGGGATCGGTTTTCTCGGAGCGGGAACCATTATCCGCAACGGTTTTTCCATAACGGGGCTGACGACTGCAGCTTCACTGTGGGTAGCCGCGGCTATCGGATTATCGGTAGGGGCAGGCTTCTACTACGCGGCGTTTCTTTCTACGGCGGTAGTTCTGATTAGCCTGTGGACACTGAATATTGTAGAGAAGAAATATTTCGAGAACCGGCGAACCTATTGGCTGAAACTAGTGACGAACCAGAAGCACGGAACTCTGACCCATATCTCGTCCAATTTGGAGAGAAAAGGAATCACGATCCGTCAGATTTCGATGGAAGAAAACGATTGGGAATCGGAAGAGAATGCGGAAAAACATGAGCGGCTGACGCTGTCCATCCTTATTCGCGTCTCCAAGCCTTCCTTGCTGATCACCATTACCGAAGAAATGAAGCTCCTGCCGGGAATAGAAAAGGTCAGCGTGGAATCCGCTTAGAAGGCTCATTCGGATTCGCGTCTCCAAGCCTTCCTTGCTGGTAGCTTTGTGGAGTTAAATTGCTGCCGTGGATAGAAAAGGTTAGCGTGGACTCCGCAGTGCGGCAGGGATGAAGTTGGTTTAGACTGGGGGATCGGCCATTGATAAGAAAACAACGGGCTCAGGCAATCATTATCGACCGGGGCAAAATACTGATGGCTCGCCATTACGACCATTATATTTCTCAGTACTACTGGTGCTTTCCCGGGGGAGGAATAGAAGCCGGGGAAAGCCCGGAACAAGCGGTAGTGCGTGAGCTCAAGGAAGAGACGGGCTTATCCGTCCGCCCTTTGCAGTGTCTTGGTGTCGAAGTCTTCCCCCATATATGGCAGGGCTACGCTTCCACGATTACTTTCCTGGCAGAGGTTGCACAAGGCGAGCTTTCCCTCGGATACGATCCCGAGTATGAGGGCTGGGATATGCCATTTCTGCAGGAGGTTGGTTGGCGGCCATTGGAGGGCGAGCTTCTGAAACAAGTGGACAGGTTCCTCAGGGGCTTTACGATGTTCGAGGCTTTTTCGCCCTCTTGGTTAGAAGTCCGGCGATATTAGTAAGCCGGAAATAGCTTCTCCAAATTCGAGCACGATGTAGTGGCAGCGGTGTTGCTTCAAAACAAGCAAAAGTGCATGCTTATAGGGAGCGACCGATGCGCTGTACTGGATTTGTCCCGAAGACGAGCAATAGTGCATGTTAATATGGGAGCGTCAGGCGTGTTCTACCGACGCTGCTGCAAAGACAAGCGAAAGTGGATGTCTTCGCGGGAATTGTTCTAATGCGCAACCGACGAAGCGCCAAAGACAAGCAAAAGTGCAGGTCTTTTTGCGTAATTCCGGTAAATCTCGGGAATGACGAGCAAAAGTGCAGGTGATTTTCCGCAAAACGCTGAAAATTAATTAAAATGGCTGAATTTACCTGCACAATTGCACGTCTTTTGCTGTTTTTGGCTAAAATCGTTCTGAAGACCTGCACTTTTGCAGGTCCTTGATGGCCTTGCTCCTTTAATTGACGTCGTAACTTTAGAAGGTAAAGCAGGAGTGCGATCTGGTTTTGGAAAGAAAAGTTTGAAGGCCTTATTTTCAATAGGTTACTTTACTTGGAAATATTTACAAAATATTAGTGAATAATGCGTAATCAGGTCTAGTTTGAACAAAGTGCGAACCTATAGCTCACATGAAAACCCCGGGAAACTCGCACCGGCGTAACGACGCGGGTTTTTGGCATTTTTGCAGGTTTTGTCGGCAGTATGATCCTTACAAAATAGAGGTTCGCACTTTTAACTGTTTGAGCCCTTATGGTATGCTGGATTTGGCAGCACCCTGTCGCACTCTGTACGAGTGCGTGGATTGAAATTTGTCGCGGTCGTAGATGATATTCGGATCATAGTGTCGCACTCTGTACGAGTGCGTGGATTGAAATGCGTAGCCCTTGTTAGGATGCTGCTCTGATTCCTGTCGCACTCTGTACGAGTGCGTGGATTGAAATCACTATGAAAAAAGCCATCGAGTGGTTATTGTTTAGTCGCACTCTGTACGAGTGCGTGGATTGAAATTGGAGTGAATCGCTCTTAAGACGAATGAATAACAAGTCGCACTCTGTACGAGTGCGTGGATTGAAATACCCTCCCCCTGGGGGTATACTGGTAGGGGTACCGTCGCACTCTGTACGAGTGCGTGGATTGAAATCCGACATAGCCCGAGGAACCCTAGCAGAATTAAAGGTCGCACTCTGTACGAGTGCGTGGATTGAAATCGCGATCGTGATGGGAAACACTTGGATGAACTTGATCGTCGCACTCTGTACGAGTGCGTGGATTGAAATCGACGTGAGGGGAATTTGTCCTCCCCCTGCATCGTCGCACTCTGTACGAGTGCGTGGATTGAAATACGGATATGGGTATAAGGGAATCAATCCGCTTGATGGTCGCACTCTGTACGAGTGCGTGGATTGAAATGGGTCATCTGTGCCGTTGAATTTACCCTTGCCCTGTCGCACTCTGTACGAGTGCGTGGATTGAAATAATTAGCGAGTTGATGGGGAGGTGAGAATACGATGAAGTCGCACTCTGTACGAGTGCGTGGATTGAAATTCCTCCCCCTCTGATTTGGCACGCATTTTGTACTGGTCGCACTCTGTACGAGTGCGTGGATTGAAATATCGACCACAAGTCCATTATCTACCTTGAAGAGTTTCGTCGCACTCTGTACGAGTGCGTGGATTGAAATCTTTAAGGTTCATACACCGTCACCACTCCCGGTACAGTCGCACTCTGTACGAGTGCGTGGATTGAAATGCATCTTATCGGAGTCGGTCGCCAAGTTGCCGCTTAAGTCGCACTCTGTACGAGTGCGTGGATTGAAATGCACATGGCCGCGAGATTTTCGAGGGGCAAGCGGAGTCGCACTCTGTACGAGTGCGTGGATTGAAATTTCAGAAAACCGGTCGAAGTCTGGCAAGACGGTCGTCGCACTCTGTACGAGTGCGTGGATTGAAATCGGCCGCTTTTTAACGTAATTGTATGCGCCACTGGCGGGTCGCACTCTGTACGAGTGCGTGGATTGAAATATTATAAGGCGCTGTAAACGGTCCTATTTCGCTAGTTGTCGCACTCTGTACGAGTGCGTGGATTGAAATCGCAACTTCTGGCACTCGTGGCCCTCTTCGTCTTTCCAGGTCGCACTCTGTACGAGTGCGTGGATTGAAATGCAGACCGACACGGTCCGTATACCGAAATTGTACGTCGCACTCTGTACGAGTGCGTGGATTGAAATGTGACGTACTGGATCGATCGTCGTGGAACCGTAATATGTCGCACTCTGTACGAGTGCGTGGATTGAAATTATTGCTTTAAAGAGGGCTTTTGAATTTGATCGTTCGAGTCGCACTCTGTACGAGTGCGTGGATTGAAATGTATAGAGTCCGATTAGGCGCTGCTCGTTGCGTTGTCGTCGCACTCTGTACGAGTGCGTGGATTGAAATTTTGGTCATTGGGCTACCTCCATAGGTTTATTTGGGTCGCACTCTGTACGAGTGCGTGGATTGAAATTATTTCCTCATTTTTTTGATCAATGGTGTATATTTCAGTCGCACTCTGTACGAGTGCGTGGATTGAAATCAGCCAGCTGCGGGTGTTTTTCACGTAATTTATTGCAGGTCGCACTCTGTACGAGTGCGTGGATTGAAATTGCCATCCAGTCACAGGTGAAAAGGGATATTTTGATTGTCGCACTCTACGCGAGTGCGTGGATTGAAATAGAGAGGTCGGCAGCTCACCCGGGACGAAACAATGGTCGCACTCTGTACGAGTGCGTGGATTGAAATCGAAATTGGTCGTCCGTTAACGGTTCGCCGTAATTCGGTCGCACTCTACGCGAGTGCGTGGATTGAAATATAACAGCGCGACGCTCATACTCCTGAATGATGGAGCGTCGCACTCTATACGAGTGCGTGGATTGAAATATCATGCGCATGGCGTCCAGCGTATCCCAAACGCTCCCACTCTACAGAGTGTATCGACTGCTCGCCATTCGAATCAATCATAGGAGACTGCAAATAGTAGGGCTCCTTTTTTGTTTTTGTTCGTATTGGAAACGGTTTACAATTTTGTAACAAATGAAAGTGGGTATAATGGAGGAGTTTGTCTGGCTATGTCGAATGATAAATATAGGAAATTAATCCTATGAAATGGAGGGGTTGGTTTTTCTTTCTTTATATTCATAATTGCATTATTAGGATCAGCAATGAAAGGAGTGGGGTCAACTAAGTTGTCATTCATTGCAATTTGCTAACCCTTTTTAACTTTCTTAATAAACACAAGTCCATATTTATAAAATCGCTCCCCGCATAGAAGCATGACTTGTAACGTTTATGATAGCGAGCATTAGGAGGAGAGTCATGGGCTATATTGCGCATATTCGCGAAAGTGACGGGGCTATTCAAACGGTGCAGACGCATTTAGAAGAGGTGTCGAAGCTCAGCGAAAGGTTTGGCGGAAAGATAGGAGTCAAGCATTTAGCAGGGTTGGCAGGTTTGTTACATGATTTGGGCAAGAATAGCGAAGCCTTTAAAGATTACATTCAGGAAGCAGTAGCGAATCCGAATCATCCGCCACAGAGGGGGAGCGTTGATCATTCTACTGCAGGCGGGAAACTTATATATCAACAATTTCATGCAGGGGCAAGATCCGCTCTTGAACAACTGACAGCAGAGTGGATCAGCATGTGCATTCTTTCGCACCATGGCGGCTTACGAGATTTTATATCCCCTGATTTGTCATCGCCTTATTTAGAACGCGTGAAACAGAAGGAGATTCCGGAATTTGAGCATGCTATAGCGACTTTTTTCCAGCAACAGATGGGACCGGCCGAATTGGAAAGCTATTTTAACCAGGCTGTGCGTGAAGCGGAAACAATCATTAAATACAGGCAGCAGCACAAGCTGAAGCCTATTACCTTCTCTTTTATCCAAAAGTACATTTTTAGCTGCCTGATCGATGCGGATCGAACCAATACCCGAACATTTGAGGAAAATGAAGAGCAGGCAGAGCGTTCTTTGGATAGCGCTTCTTTTTTTAGGGAGTGCTATACCGCTTTAATGGAAACCATCGTTTCTTTTCGTGAAGGGAAAGATTCGGAACACCCCATCCATAGGCTCAGAAGTGAGATGTCGGATCAATGTGAGCAGTTCGCATCCAAACCATCTGGAATTTATACCCTGTCTATTCCAACCGGGGGCGGCAAGACATTAGCCAGTTTACGTTATGCTCTCAAGCATGCTATCGAATATGGGAAGGATCGAATCATTTACATCGTCCCCTACACAACCATAATTGAGCAGAACGCTGAGCAGATCAGAAAAATTTTGAAGAATGATCTAAACATTATTGAGCATCATTCGAACGTCATTGAAGAGCACGAGGATGGGAGCGGGGATGAAGCATACGACCTGAAGAAAAAGAAGCTCAAACTGGCCAAAGATAATTGGGAAAGTCAAATTATTTTCACAACGATGGTGCAATTTTTGA
The DNA here is from genome assembly GCF_007679495.1 of Paenibacillus sp. 32O-W. Taxonomy (GTDB): domain Bacteria; phylum Bacillota; class Bacilli; order Paenibacillales; family NBRC-103111; genus Paenibacillus_L; species Paenibacillus_L residui. The sequence goes on from NZ_VEGP01000043.1 coordinate 38,941, forward strand.
ATGTGTTTTACTCCAGAGGGACCAGAAATGTACGGCGGTTACACAATCTGGCTAACTCGGTTCTGATTTTTGACGAAGTCCAATCGGTTCCTGTTAAATGTATATCTTTATTTAATGAAGCACTCAATTTCCTCAGCAGCTTCGGGCGATCAAGCATTGTGTTATGCACGGCGACACAGCCAGCGCTGGACTATGTGGAGAATAAATTGAAAATTCCAACAAATTCAGAAATGGTACAAGACCTGAAGCGCGTTAGCGAAAGCTTCAAGAGAGTTAATATTGTTGACAAAACGACTACAGAAGGCTATAACGCGAGCGAATTAAAGAAATTTATTCTGACTGAAATGGAAAAGGTAGATAGTTTGCTAGTCATTCTAAATACGAAAACGGCTGTGCGCAAGCTCTACGAAGAATTAAATGATAAAGCCGAACGGAAACAGCATTCCTACAAGCTATTCCATCTAAGCACGAGCATGTGCCCGGCGCACCGGAAGAAAGTGCTGGAAAATGTCAAAAGACAACTGGAGACGGACGGCCAAAGAGTCATCTGCATAAGCACACAACTGATTGAAGCGGGTGTCGATATTAGCTTTCAATGCGTCATGCGTTCGTTGGCGGGTTTGGATTCGATTGCACAGGCGGCCGGAAGATGCAATCGGCATGGCAAGGATAAAATTCGTAACGTTTATGTGATCAAATCTTCGGACGAAGAGTTGTCCAAGCTTAAGGAAATTCGAATAGGTGCTGAGAAAACAGCGCGTATTTTGGAAGAGTTTGCCCGCAGGCCGGAAGTATTCGGTAACGACTTGTTATCTCCTGAAGCAATGAAGAAGTACTTTGAGTACTATTATCATGATATTGAAGGTGAGTTGGATTATTGGATCCCTAATATTAGGCAGAATGCGTTTGACTTGCTGGATTTAAATAAAGATTATTCCTCTGGGCTGCAGCGTAAATCCGGGATGAATGTGCGGCTCGTCAGTAAACAATCTTTCGCTACTGTGGAGAAATATTTTCAGGTGATTGATCAACCTACCACTTCGGTACTTGTCCCATACAATGATGAGGCGAAAGAGATCATAGCCGATTTAAATGGTGAATTGGATAGCGGGCAGCTTACTTCTTTACTAAGGAGAGCCCAACAATATGTCATTAACCTTTATACCCATGAACTCAAGCAATTGGATCAAGCTCAGAATATCGATGTTTTGCTGCATGGTAATGTTTATGCTCTGAAGGAAGTGGCATATACAGACGAGATGGGGCTTGATTTAAAGGGAGAAGGAGTTTGGTCGCCTGAAATCATATGAGAATCCCTTCGGTTTAAATAGAAGGCTCTACTATTACGGGTGGTTTAGGAAATAGTTTTTCTTTTACAGGAGGTGCTCCTTTGCGGAATCAGATTGAATTTGAAGTTTACGGAAAATATGCGCTGTTTACCGATCCCCTGACCAAGATTGGCGGGGAGAAAATGACGTATCAAGTTCCGACCTACCAAAGCTTGAAAGGGATTGTTGAATCCATTTATTGGAAACCTACGATTATCTGGTTTGTGGATGAAGTGCGGGTCATGAATCCGATTCAGACCGAATCGAAGGGAATTCGTCCCATTGAATATAGTGGAGGAAATACGCTGGCCTACTACACTTATTTACGCGATGTTCGCTATCAGGTAAGGGCTCATTTCGAGTTTAACCTTCATCGTGAAGATCTGGAATATGATCGTAACGAGCACAAGCATCATAATATTGCCAAGAGGGCTGTCGCTGCTGGCGGGAGAAGGGATATTTTCCTGGGGGCTCGGGAATGTCAGGGCTACGTTGAGCCTTGTGTTTATGGCGAGGGGGAAGGTTTCTACGATAATTACAAGGGAGAAATTAACTTTGGCGTGATGGTGCACGGCTTAAATTATCCTGATGAAACGGGTAACCATGTGCTGGAAACGCGATTGTGGCAGCCGGTGATGAAGCAGGGCGTGATTAATTTTATTCGTCCTGAGGAATGTTCGCTAGTCCGTCCGATTGGCGAAATGTCGCCGAAAGCATTTGATTCATCCAATTTACAGTCTGTTGATGAATTACACCAAGAGATGTTTGCGGAGAAGGGGTGATTAAATGACTTGGCTGCGGCAATTATATCGAACCTATGAAAATAACACGGAAGTGATCGGGGAATTTCAGAAGAAGCATAACGATCAAGAATTTGCCCTTATTCCCGTATCCCATACCACCCAACAAGCTCAGATTGAAGTTTCATTGGATCAGGATGGAAATTTCGTATCTGCGAAGGTGGTCGACAAGAACGAGGCAAGCACCGTTATACCTTGTACGGAGGCTTCGGGCAGTCGAACAAGTGCACCTGTACCCCATCCGCTGCACGATAAGTTGATGTATGTTGCCGGGGATTATTTACAATATGGCGGTACCGCCAAGAAGACCAATCCCCACGAAGACTATCTGAAACAGCTGAAAGCCTGGTGCGATTCAGAGTATGCCCATCCGAAAGTTAAGAGCGTGTATACCTATCTTTGCAAAGGACAACTGGTTAAAGACCTGGTAGAGGCTAAAATTTTGTATGTGGATGAGAAGGGGCGTTTTATCGAAAAGTGGAGCAAGGAGCTGGAGGAGCAGTATGGGTTCAGACCCGACATCTATAGGCTGGTGACATCGAATCAAAGCGATGCCTTTGTCCGTTTTGCCGTAAATGTCATCGGAGAACCAGAGTCAAGACTATGGCGAGACAAAAGCGTTTATGAATCGTTCATTCGATATTACGAGAGTACCTTGCAAGTAAAGGATTTATGCTACATTTCCGGAGAAGAACGTTCGTCTACAGAAAGACATGCATCGCGGATCAGACATGCGGCAGATATGGCGAAATTGATTTCCGCGAATGATACGAGCGGATTCACGTTTCGCGGCCGTTTTAAACAAAGCAAAGATGCAGCCTCGATCAGCTATGAAGTTTCTCAGAAAGCCCATAATGCACTTAAATGGCTTGTAGAGAAGCAAGGGTATACGATCGACGGCAAAGTATTCCTCGTATGGGGGACCGACAATCATGAGGTTCCGGATCCGTATGCGGATACGACATCTCTTCATGGGATTTACGATGAAGTCGAACAAGCGACGGTTGGGGACCGGGCCCATCAAGCTTATGCCAATCAAGTAAGTCTGGCGATTGCGGGGTACAAGCATGATCTGGAATATCAGCCCGAAGTGAATATAATGATTCTCGAAGCAGCCACACCGGGACGGATGGCGATCGTTTATTATCGAGAGATGAATAAAGAATTGTTTCTTGACCGTATTGAAGCCTGGCATAAATCGTGCTATTGGCTGCATCGTTACAAAAAAGACGAGAACAACCAAATTCTGCAATTTAAAGGGGCGCCGGCGACAAGAGATATCGCATTTGCCGCTTACGGATCCAAGGCCAGTGACAAGATTGTCAAGGGATTAATGGAAAGAATGCTGCCTTCCATTGTGGATGAACGAGCTATTCCGCTGGACATCGTACGGAGCGCCATCAATAGAGCTTCCAACCCAGTTGCAATGGAAGGTTGGGAATGGGAAAAAACGCTGAGTATCACTTGCGCACTCGTAAGAAAAACATACGAGAAGGAGGGCTTTGAAGTGGGATTAGATGTAACGAACGACAATCGGGACTATTTATTTGGCAGACTGCTGGCGATAGCGGATGTACTGGAGAGAAGCTCGCTTGATCCCGATGAAAAAAGAGCAACCAATGCCATTCGCTATATGAATGCATTCGCCCAGCGTCCGCAAAGAACTTGGACGATCATCCAGTCTAATCTTCAACCGCATCAAGCGAAATTGGGAGCCAAGCTGAAGTATTTTAATTCATTGCTGGATGAGGTAGGTTCCATGCTGAAGCCGGAGGATTTTACAGATAAACCGTTGAGTGGCTTATATTTGCTAGGTTTTTACAGTCAGAGACATGATCTATATAAAAGTAAAAAAGAAAAAGAAGCTGAAAAAGAACAAGCTGAAGAAAAAGGAGAGATATAAATGAGTGTTCTGGATCGAAAAATTGATTTTGCTGTAGTGTTGACGGTTCGTAATGCTAACCCGAACGGAGACCCGCTTAACGGGAACCGCCCTCGTCAAAATTATGATGGTCATGGCGAAATTTCGGATGTATGCATTAAGCGGAAAATTCGCAATCGCCTGCAAGATATGGGGGAATCGATTCTCGTGCAATCAGATGAGAGACGTGATGACGGTTATCGCAGTATTAAAGATCGTGTGGATGGTAACGAAGAATTACAGAAATATGCCAAGGGGAAGACGAAGGATAATATTTTGTACTCCAAAATCGCCTGTGAGTCATGGATGGATGTTCGCAGTTTCGGACAAGTATTCGCCTTCAGTGGCTCGGAGGTGTCTATTGGCATCAGAGGCCCGGTATCGATCCATACGGCAGTAAGCCTCGAACCGATCGATATATCCACGATGCAAATTACGAAGAGCGTTAATTCCACAACGAACACGAAAGATCCCGATAAGAAAACCTCCGATACGATGGGGTTGAAGCACAGGGTGGATTATGGGGTCTATGTTTTCTACGGCAGCATAAACCCGCAATTGGCGGAAAAAACAGGATTTACATATGAGGATGCTGAGAAAATTAAGCAAGCGCTGATTACTTTGTTCGCCAATGATACTTCTTCTGCTCGTCCTGACGGAAGTATGGAAGTGAACAAAGTGTACTGGTGGGAGCATAACTCCAAGCTAGGCCAATATTCGTCTGCCAAGGTACATCGTACTTTAGGTGATGTGCTCAAGGAAGGATATAGCGACACTTTAATTCCAAATAAGCTGGAAGGTCTCGAAGTAGAAGTCTATGAAGGTTTATAACGAAGAAGATTATTTGCTGCTCTCTGGCATCCAGCATTTTATCTTTTGCCGAAGACAGTGGGCACTTATTCATATAGAACAACAATGGGAAGAAAATGTACTAACTATTGAAGGTCAGCATATGCATCAGCGGGCAGATCAACCGATGATCCGTGAAAAAAGAGGAGACAAGCTGGTCGTCAGGGGACTCCCCGTACATTCCAAAAGGCTAGGTGTAACCGGAGTTTGCGATGTTGTTGAATTCGTTCGGGATCCCAAGGGCATTTCTTTAGCGGGCGAGGAAGGACTCTTCCTCCCCTTTCCCGTTGAGTATAAACGAGGGAAACCGAAGAAAGATCATTCGGATATCTTACAATTGACCGCCCAAGCGATTTGTCTGGAAGAAATGCTGCTTTGTGAGATTGAGATAGGGTTTCTTTTCTACAATGAAATTAAACACAGGGTTGAAGTACCCCTTACAGCCGAATATCGTCAAGAAGTGGAAAGCCATTTTGCTGAAATGCGTCAATATTTTCTCAAAAATCATACACCGAAAGTAAAGACGGGTCCGCACTGCCGAAATTGTTCGCTTCAGCATATTTGTGTTCCTGAACTCATGCACAAGAGATCCGTTGCCAGCTATATTGAAGGGAGGTTAAGGGAATGAAAAAGTTATTAAACACTTTGTTCGTAACCCTGCCGGATGCCTACCTTTCACTAGACGGAGAAAATGTTGTAGTAACCGTAGAAGGAGAAAAGCTAAGGCGAGTCCCGCTGCATAATTTAGAGGCGATATGCACTTTTGGCTATACCGGGGCAAGCCCCGCACTGATGGGGGCCTGTGCCAAAAGAAATATTGCATTTACTTTCATGACGAGAAATGGAAATTTCCTGGCGAGAATGACTGGAGAAACAAGAGGAAATGTCGTCTTAAGAAAGGAACAATACCGCATATCGGATGATGAAAAGAGAAGCGCTATTGCTGCCAGAAACTTCATTCTTGGAAAAATATACAACAGTAAATGGATTTTAGAGCGCGCGACAAGAGATCATCCCTTGCGAGTCAATGTGCCTAAACTGAAGTCGGTTTCCAGTGTGTTATCGGAAGCTATGCTATTGGTCCGGGAAGTTGAGGATTTGGAACGGTTAAGAGGGTTGGAAGGGAATGCGGCAGCGAATTATTACTCCGTATTTAACGATCTTATTCTTCAGCAAACCGAGCATTTCGTCTTTCAAGGCAGAAATAAACGACCGCCGCTGGATAATGTGAATGCTTTGTTATCTTTTGCATATACCTTGCTTGCGAATGATTTGAAATCCGCCTTAGAAAATGTCGGGTTGGATCCATACGTAGGGTTTCTGCACCGGGATCGTCCGGGAAGAGCCTCGCTCGCTTTAGACATCATGGAGGAGTTAAGGAGTGTCTATGCGGATCGTTTTGTCCTGTCATTAATAAATAAGAAAAGGATAACCCATAAAGGATTTTATCGGAAAGAAAACGGTGCGGTCATCATGGACGATGAAACGAGAAGAACCGTCTTGGCTGCGTGGCAAGAGAGAAAGCAGGAGAACATTCAGCACCCTTACTTAAATCAGAAGCTGGCATGGGGACTTGTCCCTCATGTCCAAGCCTTGCTGCTAGCAAGATATATTAGAGGAGATTTGGATGAGTATCCTCCTTTCTTATGGAAATAAGTTCGCTGAATGAAACCATATGGAAGTAGGTGATTGGTTGCTTGTTATCATTACTTATGATGTGAACACCACGACCAGCGAGGGAAGAAGGAGGCTTAGACAGGTCTCGAAAAAATGTTTAGACTATGGGCAGAGGGTACAAAACTCTGTATTTGAATGTATTGTAGATTCAACGCAATTCAGGAAGTTAAAATACGATTTAGTAGCATTAATCGATCCAAAGACAGATAGCTTGCGCTTCTATCAACTGGGTGACAACTATAAGCGAAAAGTGGATCATGTCGGAGCTAAAGAGTCTTTCGATGTGGAAGGTCCGCTTATTCTTTAAGTGCGAATGTGAAGCTCTCATAAAATCTCTGGGGGATTCGCACCAGTAAAATGGATGATTACGGGAATTTTATTCATGACCTATGCACTTCGAGGTAATCCTTGGTAAATTTCCGGTTTTGGCGTAGTCCAAAGAAGCACCAAATAATGC
>NZ_VEGP01000044.1 GCF_007679495.1 Paenibacillus sp. 32O-W
ATCCTACTATTTCTCCATCGATCATTGATTTCCTTTCTTTATCTAGCTATTTTGATTTTAAAGATCACGGATTCAGGTTGAATAAACAAAGTCAAAATAATCCACTGGCAGGCCACATTCTTCTTCCATGGGAGTACAGATAAATTTTGCTGATAGGCCGCATGCGTTCAAATGTTGAGCTGCTTTTTCGATTTGTTTTTCAGATATGTCCACAGCCCACAGTTCGGATGCTTTGCGTTCCCCCAGATATTGCAAGGATTGACCGTTTCCACAGCCTATCTCCAGCATCTTTTTCCCGGTGACGTCGCCAAAAAGCCGGCATTTTTCTTCTGAGACATATGCTCCATATAAAGGAAGCACGATTGCTCCTAAGAAGTCATTTCCTTTTGTATCCCAATAAAAACTGTTAATTTTATGCACATAATTCTTATCCATGTCGACCGAGACAGCGCTGCCAACCTCGCCGGCGCCTATAATATTTGTTCTATATACCGAATTCTTGTCCATACTGAACCCTCTCAAACTAAAAGTGTATTCCGACTTACGCGTTATCTCAACCACACGTATCGAACCCGAACACTCTGCGCTATTGATTCCCAAATAATGTACCACTTTTGTATAAACGATTCTACCCAAAACCTTCCATCCGGTAGATCAGTAAGAGTTCCATAATCGCTTATTTAAAAAATTTAGTCTATTCATTTTCGGGTTAAAACTGTATGTTATTTATGCGACCACGACGGCGCAAAACGATAAGGGAGGGGGAAAACCGACGCGCCATATTTAACTTGGAAGTATCAGAAGAATAACGAGCTACGTTGAGTTCCGAAACGAAAGGAAGGGTAGCGATGATTATGACACAAGAAGAAATGCTGTTCATTGTGCAATCACAACTTGCCATTGACCTTAATTGCTCAATCGATGATCTGAACGGCGAAAAGGACAGCATTATTTTTGTTGAAGCCAAGGAAAATCCCGGACGCAGACCATTTCCAAGGAAGGCACGTTATTTCGAAATTGTGTCTATGGGGAAATCAATTGTAGTATCGGCTACACCCGAACGGTTGTTAATTGCCAAAACACAGATGCAGGGCAAAAACAGGGATACCGTGTTCTCCTTACCATTTATCAGAGGTCTTTACTTGCATTTTCTGCCTGATGTAAAAAGAATAAAGCCAATATCACCGCCGAATTTTTTTTCATTTGAACGGATTAAGCGAGAAGAAGTGGTCAGTTTATTTGATGTTACAAGATTCAATGAAGCTATTATATACGATACGAATCTTCCCTGGCAGACGGATCTAGCTGTGCTTGCAAAGCGAGATGGGGAAATTGTTGGTGTGGCTGGAGCAAGCAAAACCTGTGCAAAACTGTGGCAAATTGGCATAGAAGTATTACCCAAATATCGTAATTTGGGATTGGCTAGTTATCTTGTAAACAGGTTAACTTTTGAAATATTGGGGCGTGGAGAGATACCGAGTTATGACGTAATCGCCAGTAACATTGCTTCACAGAGAGTAGCTCACCGAATAGGGTACTTTCCCGCATGGGTGTCTGATTGGCGATGCAATTTCGAAGGATTTGAACAGTAATCATATCTCAAGAAATATCCCATGAAAAGGATTGAAAATTCTATTGTGCGGTCAATATAACCGGGCCATCCGCAGTAATGGCGATCGTATGCTCGTACTGTGCGGAAAGTGAGCCGTCAGCGGTTCTGGCGGTCCATCCGTCGGCATCAATCGTCATTAACGCTGTTCCGGCATTTAGCATCGGCTCGATCGTAAAAACCATCCCTTCCTTCAAGCGGAATCCTTTGCCCGGATTTCCGACGTGGGGATAATTAGGTTCCTCATGCATCTCCCTTCCTACGCCATGACCAAGCAAATCACGCACTACCGAGAATCCGTTTCGCTCAGCATGGGTTTGAACCGCGTGCATCACATCGCCGATCCGGTTTCCGACGACAGCTTTTTCGATACCAAGATATAAGCATTCCTTCGTTACCCGCATCAGATTACGGGCTTCTTCCGACACCTCGCCGACCGCATAACACCAGGCTGAATCCCCGATCCAGCCATCCGCCTCCGCGACGATGTCGATTTTGACGATATCGCCTTCCTTGAGCGGCTTCCCGCTCGGAAAACCATGCGCAATGACGTCGTTGACAGACGCACATGTCGCAAACGGATAGCCGTTATAGCCTATCGTATAAGCCTTGGCGCCATTCTCCTTCAGGAACCGCACCGCGAAAGATTCGATATCGAGCGTCGTGACACCCGGCTGGATCATATCTGCGATTGCTTGATGAAAAGCAGCGACAATTCGGCCGGCTTTTCTCATTTCTTCAATTTCTGCTCTCGATTTCAGAATGACCATTTCCATTCATCTCTCCTTTAACTGTATGCCTGAAAAAATCATATCGACGAACCCTTCCACATCCATCTCGTTCCGCATATTGTGGTGGATGTTCAATGCTGCGCAGCCAACAAGCGAGCCAAATATCAGATTAGCTGTTTTCTCCGGCGATTTGGAACCGAATCCTTCACGAATCATTTCCACAAAGGGCAAATAAATCCGTTCCTGAAAATCGGCAAACAGCTTGCTGAACCGGTTTCCCGGGAAGTGGTGGAAATTATCCGCAACCGTTTTAAGCAAAATAAAGACGGAAGGATCCTGGATGCACTCCCGCAGGAGCAGCCCGGAGAACGACTCAGCTTTAAGCAAACCGCCGCCGACTCCTGTCAAAGCAGGCATTACTGCCGACTCTGTCCGATTCAGAGCATCCCACAGTAAATCTTCCAGAAGCATGTGCTTATTTTTGTAGTAATGATACACGGTTCCGTAGCCGAGCTCTGCCTTGACCGCAACATCGCGTATTTCCAATTGAATGCCCTTCTCCAAATATACTTCCGCAGCCGCTTGCATAATTTGGTTCATCCGCATCTCCCGGATCGCATCATTCTGTTCTTTGGTACGTGGTGACATGGCTCCTCCTTATTTAGACCTGCAGTAATGTCAATCTAAAATGAATATACTTCATTTGGAAGTAAGGATCAAGTACTTTATAATGGACTAAGAAAACTAGGCCGCAAAGGAAAAGAGTCGGGTAAAATGATAAATATATTAAAAATCTGATAGGAGGGGACTGTCATAAGAATACATATTATTGGTGGTTCAGGAAGCGGTAAGTCATATGTATCAGAATTATTAAGTCAACAATTTAATATTCCACATTATGATTTAGACGATATTTTTTGGGATAATGAAGCAGATATTTATGGGGTGAAGGCTTCAGAGGAACTACGGGATCAAAAACTTAAAGAGATTGTGAGTCACGACGCTTGGATCATTGAAGGTGTATACAGATCATGGGTAGAACCGAGTTTTTTAGCTGCCGACAAGATTATTGTAATTATGACTCCACTGTCTGTCCAAGAAACAAGAATATGGAAACGATATGAAGAACGCATTACAGGGAGAGTTGGAAGCAAAAAACGAGAGTCTCTTGAAAGTGTTAGAAACCTAATAGAGTGGAACAAAAAGTACAATCTCGAGAAGCTTCCACATTTTATAAAAAACTGTGATTATAAAGAAAAACTTATTTGTGTAACTGATAATCTCGATATCCTTAAGTTATTTCAACGTTAATGGCGAAACGTTGGTCCAGAGACATCCAGAAACAGTTTTATCAGTATGTATTCACATAAGTTTGCAGCCAGTCGGTTAGAGAAAGAGCGAGTGTTAGCGGATGTTGACCACTAATCTCGCTCTTCTTGGGATAAGTCTTTAGCTTGTTTCGTCGGGCTAAAGCATTATGAAAATGCTCCGTATGATCTTTTCTTTACTGATCGGTCACCTTCGGAGTTCGGATCAGGAAGGCGAGCAGACATATGATGGCGGTAAACAGGATAAGCAAATTAAACCCGTTGCCGATGCCGAACGTTTTGGAGACTTGCCCGATCACAACGCCGACGACGGCTCCGCCGAGTCCGGAGGCGAGATAGATGAGGCCTTGCAAGGAACCGGCTTGCTGCGTCAGCTTCGAGGCAATGCCTTGTGCAGTCGGGAACAGGACGGACATGGCGAGACCGAACAGCATCATTAAATAACTGAATTCGGTCATAAATATACGTCCAACAATCAGAGACAGCAGCGCGAATAGCGAGAAAGCAATAAGGGTGCGTCTTTCGCCGAGCTTATAAATGATAATGCCGCCTACAAAACGGCCGATGGTAAACAGGAAAGCGAAGCTTGCGATGATATAGGCCGCAGTAGACGATTTCTGCGCGGCATCCATCCCGGCAATGTCGAGCGACGAATAGAAAATCGGGAAGAAATTCAGGAACCCGGCTTCTGCCGCGACATAGAACAGAATGAATAATATAACAAGCAAAATTTGGCGATCTTGAAATAGCTGCAGTACGGATTTGACCGTCACTTTATCTTGACCTTGAGCAGAGGAGGGTTGTGCCGGTTTAAAGGAGAGCAGCGCAAATAAAATAATCGCAATCACAACCGAAACTCCGATATAAAAGAAGCGCCAGCTTATATTTTGAGCAAAGATGGCATTGAGTATTAGCGGAGTGACAATCATTCCTACGCCGAACAAGGCATTGGCCAAATTGAAGATCACGCCTGCGCGTTCTTTAAAATAAATGGGGATCAGCGTAGCCACCGACACGGTCATCGCCCCGATGCCCAGCCCGACCATCAGATAGAAGCCTAGAAAGAAGGCAACGGTAAAGGCAGCCCCCGTTCCAATTAAACCGATCATCATTAGTGCGGTACCGATGCTCATGGCCACTTTAATGCCTTTGCGGTCCGCCAAAATGCCGGCGATCAGGCTGGCCAGCAGAAATCCGATCTGGAACACCGAAACCATGACGCCCACTTGACTGATATCCAGTTGGATATCGTTCTGCACTTTCTCTAAGATGATGCCCTTCGTGTTCTGGATACCGCCTAACACAAACATGGTGGCGAATATGAGGAAAAATATAATGGGCCGTTGTATTTTCTGCATGATTAGTTCGTTCCTTTCTCCCGATAACTTTGAATGGCGTCGAACAATTCGTCCGCAGCCCAACCGTAACAATAATAGAGAAGCTCGTCCGCGGCGCTGTTCTCGCCGGCCTTCACCGCCTCTATCAAATTGGACGGCGATAGATTCCACATCTGAATACCGCTGAATATGCGTGTGTTCGGATCGGATTGAGCACGCACGATGTTATTTTGATCGGCGACGAACCGAATGGGGAAGCCTTCTTCTTGAAAGGTTTTGTAAGATAAATCATAGGGCAGATGGAAGAACCTTTTGAACGCGCTGAAGGCTTCCTCTTGCTCCTGCTCGGTATCGGCCAGATAGCCGATCAACCCCTGCACATCGGCACCACCGCCCAGCTTGTGATAAGGGAAATGCTTCAAGGCGGGGGAGAGCTTCGTTAAGCCGGCATAATCCTGCCCGAGCATCCAACTGTAGGCGGGCGGCCATAGATCCAACCATATCGTAAAGGCGTCATTGACTTTTCTTACCCGCTCGATCAACCGTCCCACAAAACCGGAAACGCTTTCTTGGCGGAAAGATATCCATGCCTGAATATGTGCGTTTTGCTCTGCATGAGAGACGGCATCATCAAACTGCTTTTCTTTTAATTTCATAGACCAGGTTTGCAGTGCTTCCTTAATCGCATTCACATCTAAATGCTGCCGGGCCATCTTCTCCTGACAATGGGAGCAGAAGCAGGTAAGCAGTCCTCTGGGATTCACTTCCTCGCCGGCCCAATCCGGATAACGGATGCGATCGATCATATAAGAGGTGAAGCCATAGCGCCGATACAAATCCACGAACGCCTTCTCCCAGAAATCAATGACATCCGGTGCATTCGGGCACAGCCAGTGGGGGATGACCTGCCCGTAAACATCCGTGACCAAATTGTTGGCGAGCAGATCCCCTTCGAAATGGCCGTTCAAAATATTCAACCAAGGAATCACTTCGAATGGCTCGTCCTGCATCGCTTCCTTAATGATCATCAGCGGATCGCGTTCTGCAGACAGTGTCGGCTCCCGGCGTTGATCGAGCCCGGAAGCTTCATAGGAAGGCAGAATCGCATGCATTGTGCCTGTACCGAAGACGACATCGCGTACTGGATTTCGGGGCAATTTTCCAACGGGATAAGGGTTTCTTTCGAAGATCGTGTTCACTTCGGGAAAAACATATTTAACATCTTTCAATTTATGAATGTAGGCGATAATTTGCGGCATACCTTCATCTATAATATCGTGAGGATGCAATTGAATGCCTGACATTTGAACCCACGCTCCTTATTAATAAAGTTGTTTGTCCTTCAGAAATTGTAAAGATGGGAAGGCTTGATTCAAGCCTAACAAGGCCATGCCCTGCAAAGCGGAATGATGCTGCAAATTAGAAATTTCAATAGCTACGTCCGTTACATCGGAAGCATGAAGACGTACCTTACGCTTCAGTTGTTCCAGAGATAATGATTTGGTGACGCTGCCCATCAACAAAATCTTTTCCGGATTCAATAGTGCTATGATATTCAAGATGCCCATCGCCAAATGATCCTCAAATTGATCGACCAAATACTTGGCCTGCAAGTCGCCTTGCTCCGCTAGACGAAACACTTCCTTGGCCGAGAGTTTTTTGTTGTATAAAGCCAGGGCAGCGGCCTCCAGCCCGGAACCGGAACAGATCATTTCAAAATGTCCTTTATCCGACGGGGCATACAAATGGCGGTTGTGAAATACCATGTATCCGATTTCTCCGGCAGCGTTTCTGGCGCCGCGTATCACCTTGCCATCAATAAGCACGGCAGAACCCAATCCCGTGCCGATCCCGATCAATACAGCGGAGCTTAAGTCTTGAAGAGCTCCTTCGTACATCTCGCCGACAAGCGCTGCGCGCACATCATTTTCAATCGTGACAGGGACATGAAACACCTCGTTAAAATACTGCGCTAGCTGAACGTTCTTCCATTCGGGCAAATTAGGGGAGCCTTCCAAAACGACGCCGTTCACGGGATCGATAATCCCCGGAGTAGCTATACCAATAAAGGAAAGACGCTCTATCGGCTGTCCCGATTGTTGGAGAAAGGCTTTCAAATCCGCTGCCATCTGTTCCAGGAAAGCTTGGCTGGTCGAGAGGGGATAGGTAGTGACGGTCTGTTCCGCGATGCATTCCCCGGCTAAATTGAACTGTCCGAAATGAATGGATGTCCCGCCCAAATCAATCGCAACCCCATAGGCGGCATTCTTGGAAAAATGAAGCTTGGTGCCCCGCTTGCTGAAATCGGTTTCCTCTTTCTCGTCATAAATCAGTCTTTCCTCAATCAGATCCTTGACGATGTCGGATACGGTTGCTTTCGTGATGCCCGATTGTTTGGCGATTTCAGTGCGGGATAGAGGTCCTGAATCTTTAATGATGTTCAGAACGATTTCTTTGTTCATCTTCCGAATCGTACTGGGCAAATGTACTTGCATTGCTAGTAATCACACTTCTTTCGTCATTAATTCCAGATACATTTAAGTTTATAAACCATACTTAATTGAGTTGAAAGGATAAAAAATATATAGTATGGAATATAAAAATTGGGGGAGACCCTTAATTTAAGTTTATAATACATCCTTAACATCATCATCGTCAATAACAATTCCTAACAACAATTGGGATGATTGGATTGAACATGAGGAAGTTGGTCGGGATCAAAAGGACATATTCCAATTCACAAGTAGGGTAGGGGGGCGATGAAAGTCCGGCTGTCCTTATCTAGGATGGATTCAAGGAAGGCTTATTCCAACAAAGGAAAAAGAGTTAATGTCCAAAACCGGCTATTCATTAACGGAATATTTACCTGGCGAGGCGTTGGAAACATATAACGAGGAGCAATTTTGGTCCATTATTCCCTCGGTCGCCAAGAGGATTTTCGGGGAAGTAGATTCGGGAAACAATACTAGTACCCACAACGGCGTCGCGGACGTTTTCAGTCGCTGAAGTTGGTGAATACCCAGTACGTTATGCGAAAGTTCACGAAGGTTAAGCTCAGAAACTTATGATATAATTTCATTAAAAGATCATGTAATGAGGCCTTATTATGAATTGGGCCACCCTTAGGAATACATTACCCAATCAATGGGTTCGAAGCCCTTGAAGCTCATTAAAACAATGGAAGAAGAATAGTTGAACGTTTATCGGTAATAAATACTTTTGCTGACCTTAATTTTCAAGGGTTCATGAATACGAAACGTAATGTGAAATCGGCATAAATCCTGAAAACCGAACAAAGGAGTTATTTTATGAAAGAAGAGGATTTTAAAGTAATTCAAACGTATAGGGAAGCAGCCAGGATACTCATGGAGGTATTAGACGGCTTAGACGATAGAGAATTGGATTTATCTAGAGGGGAAGGCAAGTGGACCATAAGGGAAATAGTGCATCATATTGTTGAATGCGATCTAAACTATTTCCAAATTAATCGATATGCACTTGCTAATACCGGCGAGAAGTATTTCTTTAATGAGTTCGACGCACACGTTTGGAATCAATCAATGAATCATAATCAAAGAGATATTAGAATCGAAGTTCAGCTGTTTAGTACTATTCGGGAATACATATCGTACTTATGCAAGATCATCCCTAACTCCTTGGACCGTATCCTAGTTCATCAGAATGGAACGGCGACTGTAAGGGACGCATTAAATCACGATATCAATCATTCTTATCATCACATTGAACAAATAAAAGAAACAAGAAGAATACATAGCATATAAAAAGAGATATTGAAAGAAATTTTGTTATTTACTTACTGTTCCTATTAACGCGATATCCGTATAAATAGATTCCTCAATATTAGGAAGCAGCCTGTAAATTGATTTTTGAATCACTTTCTCAATTTCTTGCTTAATACTGAAGTAACTCTTCCATAAAATTGGCGAATTAGAATTGATTCCATTTCTAATGGCAGCCGAAACAATTCGCTTTTCTATTGTTGAAAATCCTTTATCATCAGCTAATGCGTCGCATAATGTGACTAGTTTATCATAGATAGTCCATTCGATTTGATTAAGTATTTCATATAATTGTATCTGTATGTGTGAAGGAATTTCCCTCCAACCATTAACTGCCTCTAAGTTGGTTGATGGAAATGAGTGCGTAACGCAAATATTTGCTGTTCCCTCGTAGCCTTTATTAATCATAAATAAATACCCATCCAACGAATGAATAACCGATGGGGTATAACCTACATACCGACCGATATCATGTAATAGTCCACTGGTATAAGCTATATTGGGGTCAATTTCGCACCCTGACTTTTGTAAGTCTATAGCTATATATTCCGCCGCTCTTGCCACGTTTATCGAGTGTTGAACCCAAGTTCCCGGATTTGATATTGCCGCAGCATTCAACAATTGCTCTGCATATAATCTATCTTCAACGAACTCCATTTCATCAACTCCATTTGACAGGGATGAAAATCAGAACACGCCTTACAATACACCGTTCATTCCGGCAAATATCCGGCCCAAAATATTAAAATTTAACATGATTAAAGATAATATAATAGTTGTTGGCAGAATGACCCAAATTTGCATTTTGTTTTTCGGAATGATAAGTAACAAAACAACGATCAATATTAGATATACTCCCATAAGCCATGGTACTAAATAGTAATGATGGTGAATGGGTAAATAAGCGTCGCGTAATTTAAACCCTTCTGACAGCAATATTGTGATGGGAAGGGCTGAGATAAAATTAGAAAACCATCCTCTTCCACGCGCATACCACATGATATAAGCACAAATAGGAGATAATACCGCGCATATCCCCCAAAAGATAATGGCTCTTTCTGGAAAAAAATGCAGCACAAACGTTGTGTAAACATAATAAATCGTAAGCATCGACGCAAAAAAGGCGAATACTTTTACAGCAGCCAATTTGGGTGAGTAGCTGTAAACCGATAAAATTGTCGCAGCAAATACCCATATACCAAGACGTCCACCGATATCGTCAAATATTGGGTTGATATTAGGATCATCCACAAGTTTTGCTGCCAAACCCATAATAATTCCGGTAATCATTGCAATTACTATTGAAAAGACTTTTTGATTTGTAGTTGATTTGTTCACCATTCTAATCGGAATCATCTTATTAAATATATCCATTATACACTCCAATTCAGAGATTAATTTCATATCCGGACAAACAGCTTGAGAATGTCGATTCTCAGCTTCACTTCCTTCAATGCTATATATTACCAGATTACGATTATAATTGTTATACTGAACTGAAAATGCGGTATCAGGAGGGGGCTTTTGCCGGCGAAATAATAAAGCCCCGAAATTTCATGTAAGGGGTTCAAATTTGGAAGGCGAGCCAATATAAGGTTTCTCAGGTCATACTACGAAATGGAGTTAGATTGGTTAGACTGGTTGACACAAGAACTATTGGAGAAGATCTCTTTCGATATTAATTTTCTTAGTTATTATTTCATATTTGAAACCCTGGGGAAAAAGGATGGTTAAAAAAGTACCCGATGGATGGCAATTGAATATGTAGAGAATGAAATAAGCGAGAAGATCAGTCGTTATCATTACAACTCGATGCATTGAATTTGCAGAGACGGACGAAAGGAGCGGATTCCCTAGGGCAACCGCTCCTTAATGATGTAAGCTGAGCTAGACTCTTATCGTTCTCAGCGCCGAGGCCCACGAAACGACTTGATCCAGCATCGATGTGACCGATTTTTCTTGGTACGGTGCAGGATGGAACGTCTCAAAATTGATAAAATCCGTTTGGAGCGAGATACGGACCTGACTGCGTACATCGGCGATCTGCAGTTCCGCCAGAATCATTCTCAAACTTTCTACGGCGCTCGACCCTCCGGCCGCACCGTATCCGACGATCCCCGCCGCTTTGTTATTCCATTCCAAATACAAATAATCAATGGCGTTTTTAAGAGCGCCCGGAATCGAGTGGTTATATTCGGGTGTAACAAAGATAAAACCATCGAATTGTTGAATCTTTTTCGACCATGCTTTGGTATGCGGCTTGGTATAGCTACCGAATGCAGCCGGCATCGGTTCGTCGAGAAACGGTAGTCGATAATCAGCAATATCTACAATTTCATAGACCGAGTCTTTACGTTGTTTCGCGATTTCATAAACCCAACGGGCGATGGCCTCTCCGTGGCGCCCCGGGCGAGTACTTCCTACAATAATACCGATATTCATCATACAGCATTCCTCCTAAAATTGATTTGATATATCCATAAGATTGCTGCAATAGCAATCGTAAGGACGAGAAAAATGTTGCCGTGGATCGCTCCTTCCGAATGAAGAGCCGCAGGGTTCCATGGCTTAACTTGTTCAAAGTCGACCAGTTTTCCGTAAATCCCCGTTGCCACCGACCCGCCGATAAAATTCATCATGCTGAGCATTCCCATTCCGACCCCGCTCTGCTCACTCGACAACGTTCTGGATACCGAGTTCGACATCGCGATCATGCCGAAGGTCAGACCCACGTGACCAAGCATAAGAATCAAGGCGATATAGACGGCAGAGAACCCGATTAACGTAGACAGCAATGCGAAGCAAGCGATTAACAACCCGGATGCGATACTGAAAAGAGAAGCATTGCCCTTCGTGTCGGCAATTTTCCCTCCTCTTCGGCCCCAAATGGCTGATGCGATGGCACCGGGCACGAGCGCGAAGCCGATCAAGCTGGCTGGAAGCTTGTTGACTTGCGCCAGTAACAACGGACTGAGGAAATGCAAGGAAAAGCCGATACTGCTGAACAAGAAAGTAATCGTAACGCCTAAGGTATAGCTGCGGTTACGGAACAACCCGGGCGCAATGAAGGGGGGCGTGAAGGTACGGATTCTAACGATGAACAGCGTTAAGGCGACGATGCCGCCAATCGCCGACCATAGCGAACCGGACGTAACGGTAAGCAGCAGTAATGTCACGGCAGCTGCGAGCAGCGCCCCACCCAGCCAATCCATACTCCCTTGTGGTTGTCGCGCATCTTCTTGCAGGTAACGCCGATAGAAAGGCAGGGTCAACAGAAGGAAGAAGGGAAAACAGAATAACCATTTCCAATGGAGAATGCTTAGGATAAAGGCGGACAACACCGGTCCAAGCGCGCTGCCAATCGCCAATCCCATGAATGCGGTCCCCATAGCGGTCCCCCTGCGTTCGGGAGGAAAATATCGGAGCGGGATCAGCATCGCGCTTGCTGGAATACTGGCGGCGCCGGCAGCCTGGATACATCTTCCCACAAGAACCATCCAGAAGCTTTGTGCAGCGAGACCGATTAACGAGCCTGCGGCGAATAACAGCAGTCCGAACGTTAGCAGGTTCTTCAGCCGAAAACGGTCGGCCAACTTGCCGTAAACAACCGTTCCGATTCCGTAAATGAGCGTGTAGGACGAGGTTACCCAGCTCACCTGTGCGTTTGTAACGGAGAATTGTTCGCGAATTTGTGGAAGCACCAAGTTGAACATAAGCACGCTCATCGCCGATAAGGCCAGTGTGGCCATAACGACGTACATCAGCTTCTCACCTTCTTGTTTTTGCAAACCAACTTCCATACCGGTTCACCCTTTCATTGAATGACTGTCATGACTGACTGACATATCGCTCGAAAAAATTAGGGCAACAAAGCCCTATTGGAATATTTGATATCTACCATGGGAGCGGGAGGAAATCAATAATGGGAAAACAAGCGCAGGCTGAACAAAATTTGATGCGTCTGCCGGCCGAGCGGCTGTATGCGGCGGAGCTGGAAGCACTGATTGCGGCAGATCAAGGAAAGATACCGGCAGGCTGGCGGATGTCGCCGCAGTCGGTGCTCACCTTCATTTGCGGCGGCAAAGCCGGGAATACCGTCATAACGCCCAAATATATCGGCAACCGCCGGCTGGTAGAGATGGCGATCGCTACCTTGGTTACCGACCGGGCACTGCTGCTGATCGGCGAGCCGGGGACGGCTAAGTCATGGCTGTCGGAAAACTTGGCGGCGGCGATTCATGGCGATTCCGGCAAGGTGGTGCAGGGAACGGCCGGCACGAGCGAGGAGCAGGTGCGCTATTCCTGGAACTATGCCATGCTGCTGGCCAATGGGCCTACGCCGGAAGCGCTCGTGCGGAGCCCGATTATGCGCGCGATGGAGGTCGGCGGAATTGCCCGCTTCGAGGAAATTTCCCGCTGCGCTTCCGAAGTGCAGGATGCGCTCATCTCGATTCTGTCGGAGAAGACGATTTCGGTCGCCGAGCTCGGCATGGAGGTGTCCGCACAGAAGGGCTTTGCGATTATTGCTACGGCGAATACGCGCGACCGCGGAGTTAACGATATGTCCGCCGCGCTTAAACGCCGCTTCAATATGATCGTGCTGCCGACGCCGGCCGATTTGCAGACCGAAGTGGAGATTGTCAAGAAGCGGGTGGCGGAAATTGCGGCATCCTATGATTTGCAGGCGGCACTGCCTGCCGATGAGGCACTGCATAAAGTCGTGACGATTTTCCGGGAGCTGCGCAGCGGCATGACGCTTGACCGGAAGAATAAAGTGAAGTCGCCGGGCAATGCCATCTCGACAGCGGAGGCGATCTCACTGTTGACGAACAGCATGGCGCTGGCGGCGAGCTTCGGCAACGGAGAGCTGTCCGATGAAGACTTGGCTGCGGGGCTGCAGGGTGCGATCGTCAAGGATGACGACAAGGATCAGGTCGTGTGGAAGGAATATTTGGACAATGTGATGAAGAAACGCGGAGCCGAATGGCGCGGGCTCTATCAGGCGTGCAGGGAGATGAATCCGTGAGTTCGAGCGGGAAAACGGAGAGAGCGGTACATATTTTCGGGGTACGGCATCTGTCGCCGGGCGGCGCTCAGCATCTCAAGCAATTTCTGCATGAAATCCAGCCGACGGCAGTTTTAATAGAAGGGCCCTCCGACGCCACCCAGGAAATTCGTCACTTGGTCAACAAGTCCACCAAGCCGCCTGTCGCGCTGCTCGCCTTCACGGCCGATCTGCCCATGCGAACCGCGATGTGGCCGCTGGCGGTCTATTCGCCGGAATACCAGGCGATGAAATGGGCGGAGGAGCAGGGAGCTTATTGTGCTTTCATCGATTTGCCCTCCTCTGTCATGCTGGCGTTGGACTTAGGGCAAAGCAGGATCGATGAGCGTGGTGAGGACAAGAAGAGCGATGAGGGCAATGAAGGTAATGAGGGTGGCGAAGGCGATGTCAGCGGTGAGGGCGGAGGAATCGAAGAGCGTGATGAGGGCAATGGCGAGCGCGAAGTGCAGGAGGAGCGCCTGCATTCCCGCTCGCTGTATGAACGGATTGCAGAGCTAGCGGGCGAGTATGATTATGAAATGTATTGGGAGCGGAATTATGAGCATAATTTGAGCCGCGATGCTTATCGGCAGGCGATATTGGCCTCATCCGCCCAAATGCGTGAATGGACGGAAGAAGAGGAGTGGGTAACGGCCCGTAAAGAATACGCCTATAACGCTTTGCGCGAGCTGTATATGCTGTCGCAGATTGAGGCTGCCATAGCGGCAGGACATGCGCCGGAGCGTATTGTTGTTGTGTGCGGGGCGTATCATGCATCGGCATTGGCGACGCTGCCTGCCGGGATGACCGATGCTGAATTTGACCTGCTGCCGAAACGAAATACGAAGCTGACTTTAATGCCTTATTCGTATTATCGCTTATCGTCGATGTCCGGTTACGGTGCCGGCAACCGGGCGCCGCGCTATTTCGAGATGATGTGGGAGGCGATGGAGGCAGGGCGGCCGCAGGACTTGGCATACCGCTATCTGTCTCAGGTTGCCGGCAGGCTGCGACAATCAGGCACGCATCGCTCGACGGCCGAAGTGATTGAAGCGGTGCGTCTGGCACAGTCGCTGGCCGCGCTTCACGGGGGCAGCGCGCCGACGCTGCGGGATCTGCATGATGCGGCCCAGTCCATCTTTGGGCACGGCGAGCTGTCTGTTGTCGCGGAGCCGCTGGCCAGAGTCGATGTAGGGACGGCCATCGGCGAGTTGGCCGAGGGGGTAAGCCAGACGCCGATTCAGGACGATCTGAATCGCCAATTCAAACGGCTGAAGCTGGACAAATATAAGTCGGCCGTCGCCGCCGATCTGGCGCTCGATCTGCGGGAAAATCGCCGCGTCAAGTCGGAAGAGGCAGCTTATTTGGACCTGCACCGTTCTGTGCTGCTGCATCGGATGCAGCTTCTCGGCATTACATTTGCAAGAAAGCAGGCAAGCGGGCAGGATAGCGCAACTTGGGCGGAGCACTGGGTATTACAGTGGACGCCGGAAGTGGAAATCGAAGTGGTAGAGTCGACGCTGCTCGGAGAGACGATTGAACTTGCCGCGGCCTTCCGGCTGCAGCAGCAGCTCGAGAGCTGCACTTCCGTGTCGGAAGCCTCGGCGCTTATTCGGGTAGCATGCGAATGTGCGATGCTGTCCCAGATGGAAGCCGCTCGCGAAACGCTGCAGAAGCTGGCCGTCGACAGCCAGGATGTCGGCCAGATTGCCGGTGCGGCGCATCAGTTGGCCATCATCATCGGATATGGAGATATTCGCAAGCTGGATACGGCGCCGCTCCTGCCCCTGCTGGAGCAGCTGTTTCTGCGGGCGTGCCTCTTTCTCGTCGATGCCTGCGGCTGCAACGACGAAGCCTCCGGTGCACTGCTCACTGCTATCCATGAACTGAATCAAATTGCGCAGGAGCATCATGAACTCGTCGATGAGGCGCTATGGGTGAAGGAGCTTCATCATCTCGCGGGCCGCGATGACCGCAATCCGCGTTTGTCGGGCTATGCTTGCG
Organism: Paenibacillus sp. 32O-W; assembly: GCF_007679495.1. Classification (GTDB taxonomy): domain Bacteria; phylum Bacillota; class Bacilli; order Paenibacillales; family NBRC-103111; genus Paenibacillus_L; species Paenibacillus_L residui. The sequence goes on from NZ_VEGP01000044.1 coordinate 15,854, forward strand.
CCATTTTGCTGGAACGCGGCGAATTGTCGGCCGGCGAATGTGCGGAGGAAGTGTCACGGCGCTTGTCGCCGGGCGTACCGGCCGATCTCGGCGCTGGCTGGTTCGAGGGGCTGTCGATGCGCAACCGCTACAGCCTGCTGTCGCGGATGAGTCTCTGGGAGCAGTTGAATGAGTATATCGCAGAGCTTGACGATGAGGAATTCCGTCGTGCGCTCGTCTTTCTCCGCCGAGCCTTCAGCAGCTTTAACAGCAGAGAGAAGACGATGGTCGCCGAAATGCTGGGCGAACTATGGAACGTGAACGCCGAAGCTGCAGCAGAAGTGCAGCTGGAGGAATACAGCCAGGGCGGCGGGATCGGGTTGAGCGAAGAGGAGCAGGTGATGGATGAAGCACTCGCCTCTTTGTATGACGATACTGGCGATGAAGGAGGAACCCCGGAAGCCCGTTCGGCGGGGCTTGGCAAGTCGGCGCCGCGGCTGGCGAAGTGGCTTGGCGATATCCGGACCTTCTTTCCCGAAGATGTCGTCTCGGTCATCCAGAATGATGCGATCGAGCGCAAAGGGCTGAAGCAGCTGCTCTTTGAGCCGGAAGTGCTCGGCAAGGTGAAGCCGGATATTCAGATGGTCGGATCTTTGATGTCGCTCAAAGGCAAAATTCCGGAGAAGACGAAGGATACGGCGCGCATGCTTGTGCAAATGGTGGTGGAGGAGCTGGCGAAGCGGCTGGAAAGCGATATCCGCCGCGCAGTGACCGGCGCTCTGAACCGCAGGCAGCATACGCCGCTGCCCTCGGTTAGCGGGATGGACTGGAAACGGACGATCCGGCGCAATTTGCACAATTACGATCCGGAGCGGCGCAAGCTCATTCCGGAGAAGTTCTACTTCTTCGATCGGGCACGCAGAAGCCAGGAATGGACGGTCATTCTGGATATTGACCAAAGCGGCTCGATGTCCGACTCGGTCATTTGGGCATCGGTCGTCGGCTCGATTTTTGCCAGCATTCCGGCCTTGCGCACGCGAGTGGTTGTCTTTGACACCGAGGTCGTCGACTTGACCGAGCAATGTGCCAACGACCCCGTAGATATGCTGTTCGGCATCCAGCTCGGCGGCGGCACCGATATCAACAAATCGGTCGCTTATTGCGAGCAGTTTATTGAGGAGCCGGTCAAGACAATCTTTATTCTTATATCGGATATGTGTGAAGGCGGCAATCGCGCCGCATTCGTGCGGCGTATGCGCGAAATGCGCGAATCCGGCGTGAAGACGCTGGGTTTGCTCGCTTTATCCGACGGCGGGGAGCCTTACTATGATGAAGGGATAGCCAAGTCGCTCTCGCGCGATGGCACGCCGTGCTTTGCCTGCACGCCTCAGCTTCTGCCGAGCTTTGTAGAGGGTGCGCTTAAGGGCGCAGACTTGTTTGAGCTCGCGAAGCGGGCCGGCACCAAGCTCGTTTAGCCAGGCTGTCGATTCATTGTGGGAAAGGCGTTCAACCGGATGTTGTACTAGTGAAAAGTCCAACAGGCGAAAACGTAACGGACCTGGGAGACCCTATTTCGTCAAAATAGGGCGGTTTTTTTAGACTAACGGAAACAGGTGCGCTTATTGCTTGGAATTCTCCTACTTTCGCGAGCATTTCTTGGGAATAAGGTCATCTGGTTCCGTTAAAATGATCGAAAGGCCCTTTTGGAGCGATTAAGGTCTCTGGGTTCCGTTAAAACCAAACCGTGCATGATTTTCGCATGATCTTTGGTTGTATACCATTAATCGCCAGTCTCAATTGGGCCGTTATTTTTTAACGACAGGAGGTAATCTCATTGACTGCCAAGATCCTTTTCTCTTCTAAGAAAATAGATTCGGTGACCAAGGAACAATTGCAGAAAATGCTGGATCGCTATAACCTGGGAGAACTTATATCCTTTAAACAGACTGAGAAGGGAGTTATGAAACAAACCATTTTCGTTTCATCCACCTCGGGTGATTATGTTCTCAAAGGCAATCCCATCTATGAAGGACAGTTTGTTGAAGAAAAATTCTTCATAGATCATTTAAAGGCAAGAACAGACATTCCCGTCCCCGTTCCTTACGTCCTTGATGAGATGAAGGACATCTTTGGCTGGCCCTATGCGATAATGCCTCGTTTGCCCGGAGTACATTTTAACGACCCTAAGATAGAAGCGGCAATGACTTTTAACGACAGGATACGAATAGCACGAGTATTGGCAAGAGCCTTAGCAGAAATGCATGCCTGGAAATCCGATATTTTCGGCGAATTCGACCCGATTCATAACACACTGCGTCCATTTCAAGGATCCTATCAAAACTGGCTTTTCAACGAAATCCGATTTTGGTTGGAGGATGCTAAAAAATACTCCGGCATTAGCCAAGCGGACAAAGATTGGGTGGAAGGATTGCTGGAGAGTTCAAGGAATTCCTTCGAAGAATTGCAGTCTGCGGCATTTGTTATGGGGGATTTCAAACCTGAAAACATCTTACTGCAACCTGTAGAACAAGACTGGAATTTATGCGGAATAATCGATTTTACTAACTCGTATTTTGGTGACCCCATTGCCGACTTGGCCAAGATAACCGTGTTATATCTCGATAAAGGAGAAGAGGAATTCGTCAGACATCTTCTGTCCGAATATGCGAAATTAACTAATGCAAATGTGGCTCTTAAGGAGCGGCTCATAATACATATTCTTTATCGGAAAGTGCTGGATTGGGGATGTGCTTACGCAATAAATAATGTAACTTGGAGCAAGGAGCTTTCATTTAAGGAATGGGCTTCCGAGTTCATAGACAATAAGCTGCTTGGTCTTATCAACTAATCAAAATGAGAGACAGACAAACGGAACTTTGACGAGTTCCCGCCAAGCGGCGGAAATAAATAAAGCTCACTTGGGCCATGGACCAATAGCTTTCGCCTACCGGATTTAAATCATAGCAGAAAATCGGATTTTTCGGGGACGCTAGAGTTGGGGCAAGAAACTGTGGTTTACAAAGAGACACTACAATAATGGCGGCTGAGGGAGCGGAAGTTGTCTTGGTAGGCCGGCGTAGAGAAAAATTGGCGGAAGTGGCCCAAGTCATTGAGCAGTCGGGTGGCCGAGCCCTGGTGTTTCCTGCGGATGTAACGAATGCAGAAGAGGTTCACAGGCTGCGGGATCAAGTATTAGCCCAATTGGGGCGGGTAGATGTGTTAATTAACAATGCCGGCGGTACTGGGGCCTACAGCTCCATTCATGACGCGTTAATGTGGTGTAAATAGGGCTCCGTCAGGAGCTTTTCTTATTTAACGGGAAAGAGATTATCGACGCAACTATTGAGCTTATATGTAAAACCTAAGTAAATCTAATTTTTTATATATTTTTTGTTTAGTGATTTTCGTGTTAGCATAAACAGTAGAAGGGCAGGGGACGTTGAATACGGTCCCTGCAAGATAATTCACTGCCAAATTCAAGGAGGGTTCAATGATGATAAATGATACGGATCTGAAGCATCTGCAGCGCTGTATTGAACTTGCAAAGGCTGCTCTGGAGGCCGGCGATGAGCCGTTCGGTTCTGTACTGGTCTCGGCGGATGGTGACGTGCTTATGGAAGATCATAACCATGTTGCCGGCGGCGACCATACCCAACACCCGGAATTTGCTCTGGCACGTTGGGCGGCGGGGAACATGACACCGGAAGAAAGAGCCAAGGCGACAGTGTATACCTCGGGCGAACATTGTCCTATGTGTGCTGCTGCCCATGGCTGGGTGGGATTAGGCCGGATCGTTTACGCAAGCTCTTCCGCGCAGTTGGCCCAGTGGCTGAACGAAATGGGAGTTGCCGCGTCTCGTGTCCGTAATCTTCCGATCCAAGACGTTATTCGTGATACCGTGGTGGAAGGCCCTGTTCCCGAGCTCGCAGAGCAGGTTCGCCAACTCCATCGTCAATTTTACGAGAAGAAATAGTAACTGGCCGAGTATAGGGGGCGCGAATGAACCACCGAAGGATGAAAAATCCAGTGCGGTGGTTCTTTTATTTCTCTCTTCTTCTATGCCATTATTATGAATGGGGGCGATGAAGGATGTTCCAGGATTTCAAGATCGTCGGCGACCGTCCGGTAGCGATTCAAGTCAAAGAATACGTCAAACGTTTAATTATAAAAGGGGCGCTTCAGGCGGACCAGAAGCTGCCTTCCACGCGAGAAGCGAGCGGTCTGCTTCGGGTGAGCCGCAATACAATCATTGCTGCCTATGAAGGCCTGGAGGATGACGGATTTACGTATGCAATTCCCGGCAAGGGCAGCTATGTGGCCGCCATGGCAAACCAGTCGGCTGCAGATAATCGGGGAGCTGACGGCTCTGCCGCCTGGCAGATTGACTGGAAAGCAATAATGAAACGCTGATCGACGCTCTGGAAAGCATTAAGCGTGCCCGCACCATCCATACCTCCACAGTCGACCAGTCGATTTTATATCAATATTTGCTTAACGGAAATTTCGATAAATATGTAAAAAAAGCTCGGACAGAGTATAAGCGCAAATATGAGCTGACAAAAGCATGCTGTGAAGCACATCTCCCGGAGGCGCAGCTGACTGGCGATGGGGGCCTGCATTTGTTCCTCACCTTCCCGGCAGGCGTAGATACACGCCAGCTGCTGGAAGCTTGCACAGAGCAGGGAGTAATCTTTACGCCGGGTGACAGGTTTTTTATTCAAGAAGGCGAAGGGACGAATACATTGCGGCTTGGTTTTTCACGAGTAACGGATGAAAATATCGAACGGGGTATTCAAATCATCGGAGAACAGGCGCGCAGATTTTTTAAAATATAAGGATTTATAAGTGTGCGGCCGCTGCGGGTATAACCTACATGCAGCTGCCGGATCGTATTATGAGCGGAAACAGGAATGGGGGATGATGCAGTATGTTTCGAGAAGAGGGGGCAGGGCGGTTTCTATCCTCGCGTGTACGGGGTATTCGGCCTTCGGGAATTCGTGCTTTTTTCGATTTGAATGCAGCAGGCGGGGACACAATCGCCCTTGGGGTCGGAGAGCCCGATTTCGTTACGCCGGACAGGGTACGTGAAGCTTGTATTCAAGCATTGCGTGATGGGCAGATGAAATATACCTCAAATGCCGGCTTGAAGGAGCTGCGGGAGGAGATTTCCGCTTATTTATCCAGAAGCTTCGCGCTTTCTTATGACCCTGAGCAGGAAATAATCGTGACGGTGGGGAGCAGTGAAGCCGTGGACCTGTCACTGCGGGCAGTGATTGATCCGGGAGACGAGGTGCTGATTCCGGCGCCAAACTATATTGCCTATGAACCAATTGCTTATCTGCACGGAGGTAAAATTGTGGAGGTGGCTGCTGCGGCAGAAGAACAGTTCAAGCTGACCCCGCAGGCGCTGCAAGCAGCCATTACGCCTCATTCCAAGGTTTTGATGATCAATTACCCATGTAATCCGACCGGAACCGTTATGACGGAGCAGGATTGGCTGCCGATTGCAGAACTAGTAATCCAACATAATTTGATTGTCATTTCGGATGAAGTTTATGCCGAGTTGACGTATGGGAAGAAGCATGTCAGTATCGCCTCGTTGCCGGGCATGAAGGAGCGTACAATTGTCATCAGCGGTTTTTCCAAAGCGTTTGCGATGACAGGCTGGCGGGTAGGCTATGCCTGTGGTCCTCGTGAGCTGATCGGCGGCATGCTGAAAATCCACCAGTACACGGCCATGTGTGCTCCCATCATTGCCCAGATTGCCGCGATCGAAGCGTTGCGTCGTGGCTTGGCTGCCAAGGATGAAATGATGGCGAGCTACAATGAACGCCGCAAGCTGTTTGTCAGTGGCTTGAATGCAATCGGATTGGCCTGTCACGAGCCTGAGGGGGCTTTCTATGCTTTCCCTTCGATTACTTCTACCGGTATGTCATCTGAGCAGTTTGCTCTTCGGCTGCTGGAGGAAGCGAAGGTGGCGGTCGTGCCGGGACATGTATTCGGATCAGGCGGAGAGGGCTTTATTCGCTGCTCATATGCGGCTTCGCTCGTCGATTTGGAGAAGGCACTGGAGCGGATGGGAAGGTTTATGCAGGCAATGCAGCCGGTCTGATGAAAATCTAAGCGTAAAGAGAAAACTGAGAGAGAGCTTCAACTCTTCATTGCGGCAGGTTGAAGCTCTTTTTGCTATACAAGGATAAACGGCTATCGCCGTCCTTAGGACGGGCGCGTTTACCAATGAAATATAAGAACAGGTATAGATGAAAACTTATACGCTTATATTTTAAAAACACTTCCTGTCCTCTCACCAAACCTATGTTCTATCATTGAAGCTAGTCTATCAATCTTCTTCATTTTTCCTTACACCATCTGTAAGTATTTTTAGCTTTTTATACTGGTTATAATGTGTATAGCTCAAATCGATCGATGATTATTCCGGAAAGTGATATTCAAAAAAGGAGAGTTATACATGGTCAGGCAAGAAAAATTGCTAGAGGTTCAAGACTTGCAGAAAAGCTACGGAAGGAAAAACAATATAACAAAAGCGTTAAACGGGATCAGTTTTGACATTCTCCCGGGAGAATTTCTGGGAATCATGGGACCCAGCGGCTCCGGTAAAACGACATTGCTAAACTGCATTGCGACCATTATCAAACCGACATCCGGGCGTGTCCTTTTAAACGGGAAAAACATCAGCGCTTTTGATAGTAAGGATTTAGCCGAATACCGCGGCAGTCGAATCGGCTATTTGTTTCAAAACTTTGAATTGCTGGATAATCTAACGGGTCAAGAAAATATATTATTACCCGTATCCATCCATGGGATGGAGCTGACAAAAGCGCGTGCGAAATTAGATGAGCTGGCAAGTTTCTTGGAAATTACCGACATCCTTGACAAATTTCCATCTCAAATGTCCGGGGGACAAAAGCAAAGAGTAGCCGCCGCACGCAGTTTGATTTCCGATCCGGATATCGTTCTGGCGGATGAACCGACAGGGGCATTGGACACACGCTCCGCGAGAACTTTAATGAATAAGTTGGACGGTATGAATAGAAGCAGCGGTAGAACGATTTTAATGGTTAGCCACGACCCGAATGCGGCAAGCTTTTGCTCTAGAATCCTGTTTATTCAAGATGGTGTCATCTTTCATGAATTGCGCCGCAAACAAGAGGAGTCTCGCGAGAAATTTTATGAAAGAATCTTGCAGGTGCTGGCCCAGCTTGGGGGAGGAAGCGCAAATGTTCTCTAGATTGATTTTTCGTAATGCCAAACGCAGCCGCAAGGAAAATTTGATCTACTTTGCAACACTTGTAACGGCAGTCGCCTCGTTTTATATCATTCTTTCACTTGGAAGACAAGATGTTATTTTATTTTTAAGGGAGTTTGAAAGTGATGCGATTGATAAACTTTTAGCTCAAATGCGACTTGTATATGTATTTGCTTTATTTTTATTGTTTTTCTTGATTTTATTCGCTAACCGGTACCAATTGAATCGACGAAGCAAAGAGTTTGGGCTCTATCTCATGTTAGGAATGCGTAAGGAACGCCTTGTTCTTCAGCTTTTGGCAGAGGGATTCGTTACTTCTGTTTTGGCACTTCTTGGCGGCATTTTAATCGGCGCATTTGTGGCGGAAATCATCAGCTTGACGGTTTCTAAATTAGTCGGGCAGGGAATTATCGGGCATCAAATGAGCTTGTCGGTGAGTGCGATTTTCTCTACCATCATCGGTTTTTTATTCATTCAGTGTACAGCACTCGTCATTCTTGGTGGAAGATTGTTTAATCAAGAGGTCCATCAATTGCTTTATGAGCAAATGGATAAGAAAACAGATATGGGGCATTTTAAAGGCAACGTAATCCATATTATGGCAGGTTCTGTCATGTTAGGTGCAGCCTATTGGATTGTTTTATATCATTTCATGGACTTTGCAGGCCTGCTTCTGTTTGTGGCCTTGGCGCTTGGAAGCCTGGGAACGATCCTTTTTATGAGGGGATTTGGCAAATTACTAGGCTTAATGGCTAGCTTGTCCAAGCGCAAAACGACTAAAGGGCTGCACACCTTTACATTAAGGCAGTTTCAAGAGAACATAGCGAATCGATCTGCATCTGTTGCCGTAACATCGATTCTAATTACGTTGTCAATCATTTTGCTGGCCAACGGCGCTTCAACGATTTTAAGTTCGGGAAGTCATTTATATAATAGAGATTCCTCGTTATATGATTTTACGGTTCAAGGGGATCGGCAAAAGGTTGAGCAATTTCTTACTTCAGAAAAAATGGTACCCTATGTTGAGGACCTAAATCTTTTGGAAATGGGAAGGATGAAATACCTTTATGAACATGGGGAAGAAGACTCGCCTTTATCTTTAGTTGATTGGTCCAAATTAAGGGAGCAAATCATCATGGCTCTGCCAAGCAGCTATAAAGAGCGATTTTTATCGGGAGAAATGCAGGGCTACAGTATCAGCTCGGAAAACCCTGAAGCACTTAATCTGCTTGGGGTGCTAGAGATTGATGCAGCGAAGCCTTACCTCATTCCTGAAACATCCTATAATGGACTTTTAGAAGCTATAGGCGAGAGACCTCTGAATCTGCATTCAGATGAAATTGCTTTATACTTTAATCCGGATTTTGTGCCTATGGATGATCTCGGAAGCATGCCCGTACTGGATCATATTCTGAAAAAGGCTGCAATGGAAGGGGAAAGTTTGCTGAGCATTAACGATCAGGCAATCTTTATCCGCCCATCCACTCCAATGAGAGGATTAGTCGCAGACCGTTCTATACAGATTCTTTCAGCATTTATCGTGCCCGATCCTATGTTTGAACGACTAATAAATACGGAAACCTATGTGTCCTATTGGAATTTCCGCATCCCGCCAAAGCTGCAAGACGAACAAGGTTTAATGATTCCAATGATGGAGGCTAGAGATTTATTAAAAGCTTCTGGCTTCGACTTTGAAAGTTATTTACAAAACTTTGGACGGAAACTTTTCTATGTAGTAGCCGGTAGTTATACGACATTATATATGGGATTCTTATTTTTGATTATTGCTTGTACGGTGTTGGCTTTACAATTTCTGACACAGATGAAGCAGACAGCCGGGCGCTATGTAACGCTTTCCATGTTGGGCGCCAAACGTCATCAAATGAAAAAATCAATGCATAGACAGGTGTTGTTGACCTTTCTCTTACCAATATCTCTAGCCTGCGTCAGTGGAGCGGTCGGGATAAGGGCTATGATTTCTTTTGTTATGATTCGCATCGAGGACAACGCGCTGATGTATCCGATCGCCTTTATCTTTGCCTGTATTGTCATCGTAATTTTGGCCATTTATGGAGTAACCGTTGCCCGTACGGCAGATCACGAGATCGATAAATTACGCTGGAAGCCAAATATAGATTAAGGAACCGTTTAATATCCCATCGAAGGAGGTGCCGAAGTGGCAAGGATTATCATTGTTGAAGATGATTCATGGATGAGAGAAGAGTTAATAGACATATTGCAAAAAGCCGGTTACGAAGCGGCAGCCATTACGGATTTTCATGATATAGCTCAACAAATAGCCGCTTTGGCACCAGACTTGGTCTTATTAGACATCAATTTGCCGGAACAATCCGGATTTGACATATGCCGAAGTCTAAAATCAAGGGGGATTGGTCCCATATTGATTCTTACTTCTAGGGATAAGCTGCAGGATGAATTACATGGTCTTCATTTAGGTGCAGATGATTATCTCACAAAGCCATGCAATCGCGATCGATTATTAGCGCGCATTCAGAACCTGCTAAGAAGATTTGAAAGCCAACCAGGCTGGATAGACGGGGGCGGTTTTTGGCTGGACCCCAATACCTTTACTTTGTATAAGGGCTCACAATCGTTATTATTATCAGCTAATGAAGGGAAAATTTTATTGGCTTTAGCGCAGCATAGGCCTGAGATTGTAACCAAGTCAACACTGAGTGAGCTTTTATGGGGAACAGACCAATATATAGACGAAAATGCCCTTCAAGTAAATCTCACTCGTTTACGAAAAACACTTCGACAATTAAACCTGGAAAATCAAATTGAAACGATAAGGGGTCAGGGGTATCGGCTTAGGGGGTAGGTGAAACCATGAGATGGATAAAGGAAATTTATAATTGTTTTCATGCTTATAAGCTATGGTTTCTTATTTTAATAGTGACAAATCTCCTGTTTATTTTTTTCGCCTGGTTGGCTTACCCTGAAACGTTCAAGGTGTTAGTGGGCCTGATGATAGTTTTTACGCTGGCAATGATAACGTTACCTGTCTTCGTAATTATGAGAAAACAAAAAATAATCGAAGCTGCCCTTCAAGATTTTTTGTTAGAACCGAACGAGACGAACGAAGACATATTATGCCGGGTATCTCCAAAGACACATCATCCGTTTATCCGCAGAATGGGTAGCGTCTTAAGATCCTATCAGACGGAACTCAACGAACAAGTGATGGAGTTGGCCGATTATGAAAACTATATCGAAGGCTGGGTTCACGAAATTAAAAAGCCTCTGTCTTTGATGACATTGGTATTAGATAACCGCAGTGACGAAATGTCTCCCCTTGTAAGACGGCGTATGCTTCATGTTAGAGATCAAATGCTCGGAGACGTAGAGCGAATCTTGTATTTTGCCAGGCTTGAGGCCGCTCATAAAGATTATATGTTTGAATCCATACCATTACTCGCATTTTGTAAACAGACAATGGAAGACCATCGAACGATACTGGACGAATCCGGCTTTCAAATACAGTTCATAGGTGAAGAAAGGGAAGTGATTTCCGACCGCAAAGGATTGGCTTTTATATTAGCACAAATCATCGCGAATAGTACGAAACACGCGGCACAGAACCAGGTCCATCCCATTCTGACATTTGAAACGGCTTATGACAAAGAGAGTGATCACACCATACTAAATATTAGTGACAATGGACCCGGTGTATCCGGGGAAGATTTACCCTTTATTTTTGATAAGGGCTTTACTGGAAGGAGAGGTACTTATACAAGAGAAGCAACAGGTATGGGGCTCTTCTTGGTGAGCAAAATGGCTTATGATTTAGCTATTCAGTTGGATGCAAAATCAGAGCCTGGTTCGGGATTGACCCTATCGCTCATATTTCCGCACGTGAAATAGAACCTCATTGACTCCACTCTATCATTTTGAATGACGAGCTGCTGGTGTGGATGGATTGGAGGGAATATGAAGAAGATGCGATCAAATGGTTCAATGGGCATTTGGCAGAAGCGGATCATATTGCATCAGGTCGGTAAGGATATCGCAAAGACGAGCAAAAGTGCATTAAAATCCCGCCTTTTTCCAAAAATAAGGCGAAAGAAGCTCAAATGTGCAGTTCTTTTTGCCAAAATGGGGCCATTTCGCAAAAATCGCTCCAAAGACCTGCACAATCGCTTTAGAATAAGGCAACGCGCGGCTTTTTCCCAAAAAGACCTGCAGTTTTGAAGTAGATTTTGATGACAATGACGGAATTATTCGATAGATTTCGATACCGGGCAAATAACTTCCCTGCGGGAAACAAATAGAACTCTCCACTCGTGAGGGTTCTTTTATTTTTATATAGCGGCCTGGAGAGTGGTCGTAAGGCAATGATTTTATTTTATAGCCTAGAATTGGTGACATACTAGGTGTCACTAATAAAATGGTATAATGTGTTAACCAGTTGTTCAGAGGGGGAAGCGTTTGTGAAGAGAATGGATAGGCTGATGGCTATCCTCATGGCTTTACAGCAACGGGCGGAAACGGCACAGTCATTAGCCGATAAATTTGAAGTTTCCAAGAGGACGATTCTTCGCGATATGCAATCCCTTTCGGAAATGGGAGTTCCTCTTGTCTCCATGACCGGTCCAACAGGCGGCTTTCAATTAATGGAGGGGTACCAATTATCCCCTTTGCAGTTTACTTCCCAAGAAGCACTCACTATATTGGTGTCTCTTCAGGCGATGACCAAAATGACCGATACACCGTTTAATAAAGAACGATGGACTGTTATCGATAAAATTAAAAACAGCCTGCCCGAAAATATCTTAAAACAAATCGAACCGATTCTTGAACGAACGGAAGTTGAAGTGCCAAAGCGAAATTATAAAGCCCCTCAACTGTCTGCGTTGATAGATTATACCTCGGAATCCAGATGGCTGAAAGTATTTTATAGATCTCAGAGGCATCAACGCTGGCTGTGTATTTTACCGAAAAGAATATACACATCTCATGGTTTTTGGTACTGCGAAGCCTATTCACCTACTCATGAAGAAGAGCGATTATTTCGGGTGGATCGTATGGATAAGATAGAAGTCATCGAACGCCCGGAGTATGAAAGTGAGAATCACCTCTCCCATAAGGATCAGAGCAATTCAAATAATGTGTCAAGCTCATTTAGGGTTAAGGCAAAGCTTACATATAGGGGCATGCTTCAAGTTGAACAGGATATCCATATCGGGGAATGTGTTCACGCTCTTTCCAATGAGGAGTGGGAGGCAGACTTTCAATGTCCAGCGACAGAATGGTCTTGGGCGGTACGTTTTTTCTTTTCACTAGGATCAGACGCTGAAGTGACTGAACCGGAAACATTACGTAAAGAGATTTATAGAATGGCTGAACGATTATGTAATCAATACAAATCATAAATATAGCGGATACATAATGAAAGAGAAATTATAACGAGGTGAATAATATGAATCAAACAATAGTGGAAAGGGCAAAATCATTTATTTATAACCATGGCAGACTGTTAGACAGGAGGCGCTTTGAGTACTTTTTTGAAGGCGGCAGTAAAGAAGCCGTAATCTCCGCACTTCAGGCTTATCAAAATCATGACGGAGGATTTGGAAACGCACTCGAACCCGACATCCGCTGTCCGCATAGTCAACCCGTTGCAACGGAAGTCGCCCTCTTGGTTATGGATGAGATGGGCTGCTTTGATAGGGACATCATCAGAGGAATTGCCTGCTATTTAAAGAAAATTACCGTTTCAACCGGTGGATTCCCTATCGCTTTACGAGAACTTAATGAATATCCTCATGCTCCTTGGTGGACGGTAAAATCAGATCCATTAGCAAATATTAACCCAACAGGACAAATTATGGGGCTTCTCCTTAAACAAAATGAAGTCACTGACTTTTATGAAGAAGAATGGTTTCAGCAAACGCTGCAATATCTCTGGGATTATGTTGACCGTGAGGAGCCATCAGGCTATCACGATGGCGTACAGTGGATTTCTTTTTTAGAGCATGCACCGGACCGACAAAGAGCAGAGGCGATTCTGGCCACTAAAGTAGATAAATGGTTGAGCAGACAGGATACCATTGAACGAAATCCAGCGGCTAAAGGATATGTACATAAAGTTCTAGATTGGGCTTCTTCACGAGAATGTTACGCTGCCAAGTTTATTTCGGAAGAAGAATTCAAACAGCATTTATCCCATCTCGTGGAGCAGCAACAGGAAGATGGAGGATGGCCTATGTCATGGCAGGAAGTTAGTTTAGGAGCCGCTTTGGAATGGCGGGGAGGGATTACTGTCGAACGGTTGAAAACATTGAAATCTTACGGAGTTTTATAGAAACGCGTAAAGAACAATACAGAAACCGATTCGAAGTGGAGCCAAAAAGCGTGCCATAACACTGCACGCTTTTTCCCGCAATTTTAACGATCCTCGGTTAGAAACCGTTCCAAACGCGCCTTAATCGCATCCCGAACCGCTCGAAAATGGTTCATAATTTCTTCCTCGGTTCCGGTGGCCTTGGCTGGATCATCGAAGCCCCAATGCCATTTCACTACGTTTTTATTGGAAATAACCGGACAATGTTCGTCTGCATGGCCGCATAGCGTAATCACATAGTCAGCCCGATTCAAAATCTCCGGGTCGATGACATCCGATGTATGGCCGCTAATATCGACACCGACTTCCTTCATTACCTGGACGGCACGCGGATTCAGCCCATGTGCCTCCAACCCGGCGCTTTGTACTTCGTAGCGATCATTGCCGAGTGCCTTCAACCAGCCATCCGCCATTTGGCTGCGGCAAGAGTTTCCTGTACAGAGGAAATAAACTAGTTTTTTATTATCCGACATGACGAGTCCTCCAAATGTTAAGTTGATTGCTTCGAAAAATACTTCCGCTGAAATCGAAGCGCGACGTTGACTAAGGCAATCATCACGGGGACTTCTACAAGAGGACCGATGGCGGCCGCAAATGCCGCGCCGGAATGAATACCAAACACCCCGACGGCAACGGCAATCGCCAGCTCGAAGTTATTTCCCGAGGCGGTAAATGCCAGTGTAGAAGTCACCGGATAACCAGCTCCGGCTTTCTTGCCCATGAAAAACGAAATCAGGAACATGACGACAAAGTAAATCAGGAGAGGAATCGCGATCCTCACGACATCCAAAGGCAATTGGATAATCATTTCGCCTTTAAGCGAGAACATGACTATGATCGTAAACAATAAAGCAATCAGTGTAATGGGACTGATTTTCGGAATAAAGACGGTTTCGTACCAGGACCGGCCTTTTGCTTTTACAAGCGTATAGCGAGTAATCATCCCGGCCAGAAACGGTATTCCTAAATAAATAAACACGCTCTTGGCGACTTCGGCCATCGTAATATCGACGACGACGCCTTCCAAACCGAACCACCCCGGCAAAATCGTAACAAATATGTAGGTGTACACGGAGTAAAACAAAACTTGAAAGATCGAGTTGAAAGCAACGAGTCCCGCTGCATACTCGGTATCCCCTTTACACAAATCGTTCCAAACGATAACCATTGCAATACAGCGGGCTAGACCGATCATAATCAGTCCAACCATATATTCGGGGTAACCTTGGAGAAAAATAATAGCCAAGAAAAACATTAAGATCGGGCCAATGAGCCAGTTTTGAATCAATGAAATAGTTAACACCTTGCCGTTTCGGAAGACACGGCCGATCTCTTCATATCGTACCTTCGCTAGCGGCGGATACATCATTAAAATGAGGCCAAGCGCAATCGGTATCGATGTAGTTCCGACTTGAAATTCATTCAAACCGGCGACCAAGTTAGGAAATACATAGCCCAGCCCGATCCCTAGCGCCATCGCAACAAAAATCCATAGCGTCAAATAGCGGTCCAGAAAAGAGAGGCGCTTTTTCTCTTGTTTGCTCACTTGCTGTACACTCCTTTACTCGCATGTAACCGTCAGCCCTTGCTGCTCCAATTTCCGCAGCTCCTCGGTTAAATCAGGCAAATGGGAAAGAGCATAACCAATTTCCTCTAACCGCTTCTCGTTAATCGAATAGAACACCCACTGCCCCTTTCGTGTTTCGCGGACCAGTTCGGCCGTTTTTAGACGGCTTACATGTTTAGAAATGGCTGGCTGGGAAATTTTAAAGATGGGAACCAGTTCGCACACGCAGCAATCACGAGTACGAAGCAAGGATAAGATTTTCAGCCTTGTCGGATCGGCGAGGGCTTTAAAAATATCCGCTATTTTTTCAAATTCCATTGACATGAATATCACCCCAGCAGTTATAAACCATATAACCATATTGTTATTTGTATATGAGAAAAAGTCAATACAAAAATTATCATACTCTTACAACCGATTTTCTGAGACAAAGGAAAACTAAATAATTGCAATTTGCAAATAAATGCGATATAACTGTTTCATGAGGTGAAGCATAGTGGAAAATGTACGTGAACTATTTCAAATCATGACTCGTCGCTTTGGCTTTATGAATAAAAACTGCTGTTCCGCCGGCGGCTGTGATATCTCCTTAATTCAAAGCCATATCCTTTACGAAATTGATCGTCAGCATAAGCCCTCCATGCAGCAAGTAGCAGAAGCATTAGGGACAGATATAACGACATTCAGCCGACAAGTCCAATCGTTAATCAAAATAAAATTGGTGAAAAAAACGCCCGATCCGGACGACCGGAGGGTGAATCTGCTTTCCTTAACAACGGAAGGCAAATATGTTGCGGCGTCGATTGACCGGCAAATGAACGAATATTTAAACGAAATTTTCTCATACATGAACAATTTTGAAAAAGAAACCGTCATTCACTCAATCAAGCTTTTGAATGAAGCAATGGCGAAATCGGGCCAATGCTGCTCAACCCCTAGTGGGTGATCTTTTTTTTCAAAAAAACTTGCAACTTGCAAATAATTTGAGGAGGACTTGGAATGACACCGGTTTTAGATGCAATTGTTATCGGAGGGGGGCAAGCCGGTCTTGCTTCCGGATATTATTTGAAGAAGAACGGGTTGAAATTTATGATCCTGGAAGCAGGCGAGCAAGCAACCGGTTCTTGGCCACATTACTACGATAGTCTAAAGCTGTTTTCGCCAGCTCGGTTATCATCATTGCCGGGCATGAAGATACCCGGAGCTGCAACCCACTATCCATTACGAAATGAAGTGATTCAGTATCTAAAGGAGTATGCCGAGCGCTTTGACTTACCGATCCGGACTAACCAGAAGGTTGTTGCCGTGGAGAATAGCGAGAACGGCTTTTCGATCCGAACGGCAGCAGGAGACGAATATCATGCGCAAGCGATCATCAATGCGACAGGCTCGTTTCATAATCCTTATACGCCAGCAATAAGCGGAAGGGAAGCCTTTCAAGGGGAAGTCCTCCACTCTTCAGCGTATCGAAATCCGGATCGTTACCAGGGGCAACGAGTGGTGGTCGTCGGGCGAGGAAATTCTGCGGTTCAAATTGCGGTAGAGCTTGCCGACAACAGCCATACATCGCTCGCCGTTCTTCGGCCCGTTCAGCTTACGAAAACAAAAGTGTTGGGAGTTGATCTGCATTTTTGGATCAGAGCCGTCGGCTTGGATACCTTTCCATTCTGGCGATTTGGCAAAAAGCCTCCAAGTCCGAGTTCCGTTGCCGATTTGGACGATTACAAAGCAAGATTAAAGGCTGGAAAGCCGGATCAACGGACCATGTTTACCTCTTTTTACTCGGAAGGCGTCGTCTGGCCTGACGGAATGAAAGAACCGATACAGACCGTCATCTTTGCGACCGGATATCGTCCCAATCTGTCTTACCTTCAGCCTATCGGGGCGCTTGACGCCGAGGGGAAACCGCTACAGACAGCAGGAATCAGCCTTTCCGTTCCGGGACTGTATTATGTCGGATTGGAAGGACAGCGTTCGTTTGCTTCCGCCACATTAAGAGGGGTGGGGCCGGACGCGAATTACGTTGTTCGCAAGTTACGGCGTTATCTGAAAACAAGAAAACACCTGTAGGGAGGCAAGTTCCCATAAACTTGAACCGTGGTGGACCTTAAACCGGGAAAAGTCGTTTTGGACCTCGACCAGCGAAGGAGGTTTCGAATGTTTTTTGGCCTCTCGGAAAGTCGGGGTCGACATGGCGTCGGTAATGGGAGTCGCGCCCGCAGCAACGCCCTCCAAGGAGGGTTCGCGAACAAGTGGCGAAAAATCAATTCCGCAAATATCCAATGTTGGTTTATAATGATATCACTTATATTCCAATGACATGGTACGATAGCAGACTGTTCGGCAAGGAGGTCAGACATGGATTGCATTACACCGAAAGAAGCGGCGTTAAAGGGGAAACGATGGCCTAAAGCTACCATAGCGGCGGGTTGTCGTCATACCGTTGGTCTTAAATCTGACGGCACGGTGGTGGCTGTGGGAAATAATAAACATGGCGAATGTAATGTAAGCGGCTGGCACGATATGGTGGCGGTTGCGGCTGGTAATGTTCATATGGCGACAAACACAGGCAATGCTCATACCATCGGGCTTAAATCGGACGGTTCTGTGATCGCTGTGGGTTGGAATGAGCATGGCCAATGCAATGTAAGTAGCTGGCGCGATATCGTAGCGGTAGCGGCGGGTTGCGCTCATACTCTCGGCCTTAAATCGGATGGCACGGTGGTGGCCGTGGGAAATAATCGGTATGGCCAATGCGATGTAGACGGATGGCGAGCCATCCAACTGCCAGGCAATTAGTTTTCTTTTAACCATTGGCTTGTGGATTACAGAATTACAGGGCTGCCGAATGGCAGCCCTAAAATTTAGTCGATGGAGTAACTATTATTTTAATGGGTAACCCTTTAAATATTTTTCCATAAGCTCGTTTGCTACACCAAGTGCTTCCTTCCTATTATTGGCCGGTGCTGAAATCATAAAGCCATTATTAACATCCCAGTATCCGTTAGAATCATTTTTCCAAATAGCTATCTTGCTAAAATTATTATTAACAAATATTCCACCATAGGAATAGGTGTTCGGTACTCCGTTTACAATGTATGTATAAACAATGATTGCTTCTCCATATTTTCCAAGGCGAAGTTCTAGCTCCCTTTGCTGTTCAGGAACAGGTATAGTTTCGCCCTCAATATCGATAAATCCTTTAAATGTTTTTATTCCGACAATATTTCTTTGAACTTTCCCATTAATATTTATAGTCACCTGTTTGACATGATCACTATTCTCTTCACCTAATTGAAACATGACACCTTCAAAAGTAAGTGATTGCTGCTTCGGATAGTAATACATAATGATTGCTAAAATCATCGTTGCCAGCAGCAGAGAAATAAATATCAATTTTTTTCTCAAGATCCGGGATACCTCCCTTTTTAAACGCCAAGTAGTAATAATGACTTGGTGAAAGATGATTTCCCCAGAAAATAACAATGCTCGTTGAAACAAATTAACTCATATATTCAGTAATTGTCAATATGATTTCTGTTGTTTAGAAAATCTACCTTTATTTCTAAAGATTATCTGACAAATGGTGCCCGGTAGTTAGGTGATTTCAGTTAATTCTTCTGGATGATCAACATGGATAAAAGTCTTTAAGATGGCTGTGGTTTGGTAAGGATTCGTATAGGAAATGGAAAGCTTTAAAGGATGGTATTTTTTGAACTGGGCAATCGCCTTTGGACCAAGCTCCAGAACAAGGTTGATGACTTCTTCCCGCTTGCGTAGTTTTTCTAAAATCTTTTTCTTACTTAATCTTTTTTTCGTAGGGTATGGTTTTACATCGGTGAGATTGTCGACCGGAATGATCCGCCGTTTTTCTTCCTCTAAGTCAAAGCCTTCAATTTGCCATAGGCTTTTTTCACGATAAAGGTGCAAGAGATAAATGGGATAAGACTTTATATCCTTCCCTTCTTTAACGGAAACTAATAAATAACTGTCCACAAGAAGGATTTGGATTAATTTTTCTAACATAGGATGGGGCAGATCTGACAGATCAAGCAGGTCGGGATTATTGGGGTTGGTCCCTTCGAAAAGCAAGATTTGATTTAATAGAACAAGGTCATCTTGCTGGTTTTCCGAGATGAGACCTAATAATTTTTCAGCTAAAGACTGACGGCTCTTCAGATAAGGGAGCTGCTGATTTCTCGTGGCCATAAAGGCAATAAACAGTGCTTTAATTTCATTATCGGTAAAGCGGACCGTGGGGAGGACCGAGTTGTTCATGACAAAATAACCCCCATCTCTTCCAACTTCAGCGACAAGCGGCATCCCCATAGCTTCAATTTCTCGGATATCTCGAATAGCTGTCGAACGAGAGATATTAAATTCTCGCATGATTTCAGAAATGGTAAAGTGGGCGCGGTTGTTGATATACCGCATGATGATATTTATCCGTTCAACTTTTTTCATCGGGCCCCCCTAAACAGTATCATTTTTTGACATGATTTAAAGTTATTATAAACCCATCAAGTGAAAAGATAAATCATTTGATAAATTTTTATAAAAAGGAAGGTTTTGAATATGGCGAATTATACGCTTGAGGAAAAAGACAGCTTTATCGTTGTAGGAATTGGAATTGAGCTTCAGAGCGATTACACGGACTATGTCGGCATAAACAAGGAGAAAGCAGACTTTTGGGAAGCTGTGAAACAAGATGGAAGGCTTGACACTCTAAAGGCCGTAGCCGCCAATGACTACATTTTTGCCGTGAACGAAGCGGTGAATAACAAGATGATGTATTATGCCGGCGTCATGACAGAGGCCTCGCTACCAGAAGCAACTAGAGTTATTCAATTTCCTAAAGGGGAATACTTGGTTGTAAAAGGGGAAGGGAAGACGGCTGAGGAGTTGAGTAATATGCTTACCGGCATTGCCTTCGGACAAGTCCTGCCGGAAGCACAGAATTTTGCCTATGTTGGCGGGCCAAATGCAACGGTTGAGATGGGGCAGAGAGACGGCTTAGTATATGGTGAAATGTGGATTCCCGTTGTTAGGAAATAAGGATAAACGGCTATCGCCGTCCTTATTTTAAAATAGGGGTTAGAGTCTGCTTCCGTGCGATTTATGCTCGAAGCAGGCTCTGGAACAACGCTTACAAAACTTTTTGGAGGGATGAGAATGTCCTATATCGTTGACTTTAAAAACGTGTCTACGGTTGGTTTAGAGTCTTCATCCGTAGCAGAAGCGCTTGCCGGTTTGCGAGCTAATGAAGCCCGTTACTTTATGAACAAATATAAGCATGAATTTACGGTTGTACCAGCCAGCGAAAGCCAGGAAACCCTAGATTATGTAAACCGAATTTTGAAAGAAGAACGTGACATTGAGTTTGCGGCCAAGCCTTTGGAAACGTCGCGTTTTCAAGTGGAAAATATCCAGTGGACCTTCGTTTTTTACGAGGATGGTCTTGGACTCAATGTCATGTATACGGTTGATGACCCGAAGAAGCGGGCCGTTGGTTTTAAGCTTTCTGAGGGGATGGAGGTCCCCAAGGAGTTGGAGGAGAAGAAGTTTAAGTTTGCCAGGCAGAAGTCTAAACTAGCCGGAACAATTCGGGGATCGTTTTTCGTCATTAAAGGTGAATACTAAGGGAAACACAGGTGCATACTTCCGCGAATATGTCGGTATGCCGTTAAAAAACTACGAGATTTTAGAATCTGGAAAATGATAGCGGAAATCAAAAAAAGAACCCGGATCGTTTGATCAGGTTCTTTTGTATTGCAAAAAAAACAGACATGATGATATAATCAGATCACGACTGCGACAAGAGATATATGTATAATTATCTTATCTTACACTTTAAGTATAACATGCCGAAAAACTCTTGTCAAATGTTTTTTTTCAATCTAATTTAAGGAGAGATGTTGATGAGTTCGTTGGTTCTCGGCTTCCAGGAAATCGACAAAACGCAGATTTTGCTTGTAGGCGGAAAGGGTTTAAATTTAGGGGAATTATCAAAAATTGAGGGGATACAAGTACCGAAGGATTTTGTGTGACAACCGTGGGGAATCAAAGAGCCATCGAACAAAACGAAACCTATCATTCTTTGTTGAATCGACTAACCATGCTAAAAGCAGAAGATCGAGACGATATTGCTGGAACCAGCAGGAAGATCAGGCAAATTATTATGGAAGCCGAAATTCCTTCTGACGTCGTGAAAGCCGTTACTCATTATCTCTCCCAATTTGGCGAGGAACAGGCTTATGCCGTGCGTTCGAGTGCGACTGCCGAAGATCTGCCGCATGCCTCATTTGCGGGTCAACAAGACACCTATTTAAATATTATCGGCAAAGAAGCCATCTTGCAGCATATCCGCAAATGCTGGGCTTCCTTATTTACGGATCGCGCGGTAATCTACCGTATGCAACATGGATTTGATCATCGTCAAGTTTATTTATCCGTTATCATTCAAAGGATGGTTTTCCCGCAGGCCTCGGGGATTTTATTTACCGCTGATCCAATCACCTCCAACCGAAAGCTGCTATCCATCGATGCCGGCTTTGGACTTGGAGAAGCACTGGTCTCCGGCTTGGTATCCGCCGATTGTTATAAAGTACGGGAAGGGGAAATCATCGATAAGAGGATTGCAACTAAAGATTTGGCTATCTATGCACGAAAAGAAGGCGGAACAGAGACAAAGCAAATCGATCCCGATCAGCAAAAGATTCAAACACTTACTGATGAGCAAATTTTGCAACTGGCACGCATCGGCAGACAGATCGAAGCTTATTTCGGCCAGCCCCAAGATATCGAATGGTGTTTGGTTGATAATACCTTTTACATTGTCCAGAGTCGGCCAATTACGACTTTATACCCCATCCCTGAAGCCAATGATCAGGAAAATCACGTCTATGTCTCCGTCGGTCACCAACAAATGATGACAGACCCCATAAAGCCATTGGGATTATCTTTTTGGCTGTTAACGACTCGTGCCCCCATGCGTAACGCTGGCGGAAGGTTGTTCGTTGATGTAACACCTATGCTGGCTTCACCTGCTAGCAGAGAAATGGTATTAAATAATTTGGGACAATCCGATCCGCTCATCAAAGACGCACTGATGACCGTCATCGAGCGAGGAGATTTTATAAAATCATTACCAAGTGACAAAGAACAGAGTGCCGGTAAAAGCAAAGAAGCTATACCGCCTGCGGGTTCTCAAGCACAACTCGAAATCGATCCGACCATCGTTTCTGATTTGATTCAGCGTAGTCAAACATCGATCGAGGCGTTAAAACAAAATATCCAAACGAAATCCGGATCGGATTTATTCGATTTTATTCAAGAAGATATCCAGCAATTAACGAAGACGTTATCCGACCCACAAAGTTTGGGTGTGATTATAGCTGCTATGGATGCATCATCATGGATCAATGAAAAAATGAACGAGTGGTTGGGTGAACAAAACGCGGCAGATACGCTTTCTCAATCTGTATCGGGCAATATTACTTCGGAAATGGGTCTGGCGCTATTGGATGTTGCCGATGTGATTCGTCCTTATCCGGAAGTCATTGAATATTTACAACATGCAAAAGATGATCACTTTTTGGATGAACTGACGAAATTCAATGGCGGAAAGGAAACCCGAGACGCTATCCTTGCTTTTCTCGATAAATACGGCATGCGATGTACCGGAGAAATCGATATCACCAGAACTCGATGGAGCGAAAAACCGATTACGCTTATCCCATTGATTCTCAGTAACATCAAAAACTTTGGTCCTAATGCCAGCAAACGGAAATTTGAGCAAGGGCGGCAGGAAGCATTGAAAAAAGAACAAGAGTTATTGGATCAATTGAAGCAATTACCGGATGGGGAACAAAAAGCAAAAGAAACCAAAGAAAAGATCGACCTAATTCGGAATTTTATCGGGTATCGGGAATATCCGAAATACGCCATGGTCCATCGCTACTACGTTTATAAGCAGGCTTTAATGAAAGAGGCCGAACAGCTTGTACAAGCGGGCGTTATTCATGACAAAGAAGATATATATTATCTCACTTTTGAAGAACTTCACGAAGCCGTACGCACAAAGAAACCGGATGACCCGGGTTGCATGGTCGAGCAGCAAGCAGGGCTTGCGATTAGACAGATCATCAGCCAACGAAAAGACGAGTACAAATTATATGAAAAACTAACTCCGCCTCGTGTGATCACGTCCGATGGTGAGATCATCCTGGGTAAATACAAACGAGAAAATCTCCCGGCCGGAGCGATTGTAGGTCTGCCTGTTTCTTCCGGAGTTGCAGAGGGAAGGGCGCGTGTCATCTTAAACATGGAAGACGCCGATCTGGAAGAAGGAGATATATTAGTCACCACCTTTACGGACCCCAGCTGGACACCATTGTTCGTATCCATCAAAGGCCTGGTCACCGAAGTTGGCGGACTGATGACCCATGGCGCAGTAATCGCACGTGAATATGGCTTACCGGCCGTTGTCGGAGTGGAGAATGCTACCAAACGGATAAAAGATGGGGAACGAATTCGCGTGCATGGAACCGAAGGGTATATCGAAATATTGTAATGGCTGAATACGTTAGTTGGCGGAACGCCATGTGAAGAGGTAGCTGGCTGATAAACTTTGCTTATAATCAAATTTTCTATTGATGTCTTATAAAGGGTTATGCCACACTATAGAAGTGAGATTGTATTCCAGCTTTTTCCCGCGAAAGGAGATGTTTTTAATGACTGCTTATATGGTATTGGTGGTTTTAACTTAACCGAATATCGGGCATAGTATATTCCAATCTTTATTATAGCTTGGAATGAGAGTAACCGGGAATATCACCATCTCCCGTGTTTGTTTGCTATGCCATAAACAGTAACCTTTCGTGAATACTGCTGTTAGCGGGACTGGTCGTTGCCTTCGGCAACTGCTCTCCATGCAACCCGGATACGATGAAGGTCGTATCCTTTTTTTGATTATAAGCCGACTCTTGGCTTTTCGCCGCGAAACAGCAGCTTCTTAGGAGGCTGCTTGTTCGCGGTATTTTTATGCCCAAAAACAACTTTAATTTCTAGGAGAGGATAGGTCCAATGATTGATTTGAAACAATACGGCTATATTGAAGCCGAAACGCCGCCGATAGGCTTAATACCCGGAAGGGTTACGGAACTACAGCGAGAGCAATATACCGTCATCACCGAACACGGAGAAGTGAAGGCTGTATTGAAGGGCTCGTTCTACCACACTGCGGGGACTCGGGAAGATTTTCCGTGCGTTGGCGATTTTGTATTTCTACAATACAACGAAAACGGCGCTTCGCGCATTGCCAAATTGCTGCCTCGCCGCTCGAAATTTTCTCGCGCTGACTATTCGGGACACTCGGCAGGGTATGTCAAAACCATATTGGAGCAAGTCGTAGCAACGAATTTTGATTACGTATTTATCGTGACGTCCCTAAACTGGGATTTCAAGGTCAGCCGCATCATGCGCTACCTGACGCAGACACGGCAGAGCGGCGGCCAGCCTGTCGTAATCTTAACAAAAGCTGACCTGGCCCCGGATTTCAGCGCACCGTTAGCCGAGGTTCAGAAAGCCGCTCCTGATGTGCCGGTACACGCAGTTTCCAGTCACACCGGGAGTGGTTTAGACGGGTTGAGTGAATATCTGCAACCAGGGAAAACCGTGGTATTCCTCGGCATGTCCGGCGTGGGAAAATCCTCGCTGCTAAACGCCCTGATGAATCAGGAAGTGATGACTGTCAATGCTATCCGCGAGGCCGACAGCCGGGGCCGGCACACAACGACGCATCGCCAGCTTTTCATGCTCCCTTCCGGCGCGATGGTTATTGATACGCCGGGTATGCGTGAACTTGGGCTGTTCGGTGCGGACGACGGGATCAGCGCGGGATTTAACGATGTGGAGGAATTATTCACACAGTGTCGCTTCAATGACTGCCGTCATCAGACGGAGCCGGGCTGCGCAGTCCTTGCCGCCCTTGCCGATGGATCATTGGCGCCAGAGCAATGGGAGCGTTACCTTGTACAGAAGCGGGAAAACAAGTTTGTGGATGATAAATCGGGGTATCTAATGGATAAACGGGCGTGGCAAAAATCGATTGCCATGCGACATAAGAGTAAAAACGGAGGGTACAAGAAATGAACAACCATAATGAAAGGATTGTAAAGCCCGAAATACTGGCGCTTGCTTTGGGTAAAATGCTCGACAAGACGATAATCCGCGCGGATTATCAACTTAAAGAGCTGCAAGGCGGGACAGTAGGAGATGTTTGGCTTGTAACAGGCATGGTTGAAACTTCCGATGGTGAAAATCTGCCGTATAAGATGGTTTGGAAAACACAGAAAAAATTTGAGCGTTACGGTGATCCGGAATCATGGCGAAGGGAATACGACCTCTACGCATCAGATTTCCAAAAGTTGTTCTTCGATTCGTTCCGTTGTCCGGAGTGTTATCACGCCGAAATAAATGGCGATGAGATTCAACTGTGGATGGAATATATTGATGGTGTATCAGGCTTAAATCTGACCTCGGAAATGTATGAACGTATAGCCGAGGAATTGGGGCGATTTCAAGGCAGGTTGTATACTGAACGGCCGAAAGTATTGCAGAATCTGTCCAATTTAAGCAAGGTTGAGTTTATGAAAAACTACTATCTGCGGTATCGGTCATGGAATGTTTTGTATGATTATATACGCTCCGATGACTGCGAAATTCCGAAGCACCTATGTAAAATGCTCATAGACATAGATAACCACGCGGACGAAATATTCAGACGCATTGAAAAGCTGCCAATAGTGCTTTGCCACAGAGATTTTTGGGTGGCAAACATATTCTATTCGGACAGTAAAATCGTACTTATCGATTGGGATACCGCCGGATGGGGGTATATGGGCGAGGATATCGCGAGTTTAATAACGGATGAAGCGGACGTCCCTCATATGATTGAATACTACCAAAAATGCATTCCGGCGTATTACAGAGGTTTTTCGGAATATGCGGATGTGTCCCATATCTCCGGCCATTGTATCTATGAACTTATCCTTGTTATGTTCGGCTACAGGCTTGTGGAATGGTATAAATTCGCTGAGTCGCCCGAAGATAAATCAATGCACCTTAATGCCTTGCAAAAAATCCATGAGATGAGAAATATGTAGATCTTAGAAATCGGTACTATTCCGCAGGCGAGTGTCGCGGCGAATTGTAATATAATGGATGAAATTGGAAGCGGAGCATTTAAAAACATTGGTTATGCAAATCTAAAGAATCGAGGGGAATATTCGAACGTATAAGGATTCTAGTGATTTAAAACGTATGCAGCAACTCACAAAAGGTGATTTAGCTTAGCAGCGCCATCGACACGTTGGGAGCGAGGATAATTGGATTACTGCAATTTGGGAAATTGATAATAAGCAGTAGCATGGGGATGGATTAGACTTCCTGTAACCTATCAAATTGACCCCAGCTATCCTGGGTTGTCAAAGGATGTTATTGATTGGTTTGATAGAATGACCGAAACCAATGAACAAAGAGTAACTGTCCTAGAAGCGGAGTCCCATTCCAATAGCAGAAACTCCTGAAGTCCTCACGAAAATTTCATTGGATAATTGCCCTTTCCCAGTTACATTGCCAGAAAAATTTAAGGCAAGACATATCAAGGGTACTGAGGATTTAACAAATCGAGCGGCAGTACACAAGGCTGCATTCCATTCAACAAACCTTCACGGGCATCATATGACGTTATTGAAGAAGAACGGCAAGAAAGTAAAGACGCCTTGGATGACCGACACGTTAAATGTCTATGCAGGTGAGACTTATGAGGTGGCATTTATCGCGGACAATCCTGGAATGTGGATGGATCACTGCCATAACTTGGACCATGCTGCGACAGGGATGACCTTACACTTGATGTACGACAACATCACCCCTTCTTATGAAGCAGGAACGAGATCAGGGAATTTGCCGGAATAATAATGAGTTGCAGGGATGCGGTGCACGTAATTGACTACTTCCACTTATACATCCTTCACCAGAAGAATAAAAACGAGCCGGATTTCCTTAACGTTCGGAAATTCCGGCTTGTTTGATCAAATCTTCACTTAGCGTACGTATTCCGCGTTTTGTTGGCGGGACCCCCAAACGTCTGATCGAGCCCTTGTAACATTAATTGAAAACGGGGCACTTGTTTAGATGTAGTAATAGCAGCAGGGAAGAGCCCATGGCAATTTCATCATCATAAACGATTGATGGCCGCTTCCATCGTTTTATCAGTGAGCTGTGCATACAGCTCCGTTGTGTCCGTGCTTGCGTGACCTAGTTGCCGCTGCGTTTTATAAATATCATTCTTTAAATAATAGCTTGTCGCAAACGAGTGCCGGAGCTTATGTACCGTGAGCATCGGCTTGCCGAATGCAGCAGCATATTTGCTCACCATTTGTTGAATGGCGCGTTTTGACATACGTTTGGCTTGCGAGGCACCTCTAGGAATGGCCAAAAACAATGCTTTTTCCGTTCGATCATGAGGGTAAACGATAGAACGCATTTGCAAATATTGCACCAGAGCTTCTTTACCGGTTTCCGTAAAAAATATGCTCTGTTTGATGCCCGGATCCTTGCTGCCTTTACGGTAAATGTGCGCTACTTTTTTCGTTACATCGATGTCATCGATATCCAGGTTTACAACCTCGGAAACGCGCATACCAGAGGCTAAAATGAGGGTGACAATTGCTGTGTCCCGAACTCTGTTCATTTGATAATAATGGAGCGCTTGCGGGTTGTCGGAGATTTGAGTAATGCAATCACGCGCAATGAATGCGCAGAAGTCATGAATCTCCGTATCGTCTTCTAGAATCTTGCCGTGCAACCGGCTTGCCATCAGTTTCGCATTGGTGAGCCGTTGTGTTTTTAGTTTTGCCATGACATTTCGCTTTAAAAGGGGATAGTGGTCGTCATCCTCGGCAATCTGGCTTAAATAATGGAACAATGACTTGAGGGAAGCGATTTTACGCTCACGTGTCACCTTGCTGTTCTGGTTTCGAAGCTGCAGATGAAGCTTGTATGTGTCGATATTTTGCAAATTTAGCTGTTCGAGATCGAATAGGGTGATCTGATCCATAGAAAGGGCAGAGGAGAGGCCTTCCTGAATCATCCAGTGAAAGAACATTTCGAAATCCCGTGTATATTCCAAAAGGGTGGAAGGGGAGAGATCAGCAAGCTTGTGCTGGATATATTGCTCGACATACCAGGGAAACAGGGGGAGCCGCCGCTCCAATAAATGTAAGTCTTGAGCCTTGATAACGTTCATAGCAACACACCTCCAATATAGTTAACCACATTAATTATTGTAATAGGAACATTAGTTCCTGTAAAGTGTTGATTATTAATATCATTAACTATATACACAAAAAACGTATTTTGTGCGTAAGATGGTCAATAGATCGCTGCCCTAAACCGAGCAGCGATCTATTAGGTAAGCAGCGCAGCAATTGCTCCAGATCGAAGTGCATGTAAATGAAATGGACTTCGTTGCGAGAGACAAGCGGTTCCTGCAGTGTACGGACGCTTGTCTCGTTTGCAGCAGCAACGTGCTGAACGTATGCCGCAGATGGTGAAGGGAATAGCGATGCTGCGGCAAACCCGCTTAATCAGTTCCCATTTAAAAATGCGGTGAAGGCCCCGCGGGATCGATCGCGTGGCCGTACCCGTTTACAAATACCGGTTCTTTAAAACGCGACCTCATCAAGCAAAGTACGATATCTCTCAATGAGCGGAATGACGATTTCATGGAGGGGCAGCAGCCCGGCTGCTGGATCGATTTGCTCCCAAGTCAAATCCACAGGCTCTTGCCGACGTATTCCGGTAGTGGCGGCGAGCTTAAAGATCAGTTGAAACTCGAAATCAAGCGCCAGTTATTGGTACGCGTCTCACATTCTCTATTTAGTTTACATAATATACATTATCGGACTCAATAGTATTATTTCTTTTTCCGATTCTGCCGCTGTTCAATTCTGTAAACCTAACTGCATTTTTAAATATTGCTTGCTCCGAACAATAACTAATATACCTCAAAAGCATTAGTGCAATGGTCAGCGATCCAATTTGAATTAGAAAAACATTTACTGGAACGGATTGAGTAATGGCATCCAATACAACTTTTGGAAGCCATATTCCCATAAACGCTAATGCTATATCCGAAATAATCCGAATAAATGGAACTACAGCGGCTTTCTTCTCAAATAACCATTGCTCATAAATCATAAATTTTAGATTATTAAAAAATCCATGAGTATTTTTTTCATTTTTGTTTTTCAGCACCTATACTCTCCCTCAATAAATTAATATTTTCTCCGTTTTTCTCCCTATTTCGCATGATTTCATCTTTGACTTACGAAGTGCTTG
>NZ_VEGP01000045.1 GCF_007679495.1 Paenibacillus sp. 32O-W
GATATTTAGCGAAATATTTTCTAACAATTGACGTTATGACTGATTACCAATTACTTACTTGAACTGCATAGGTCATGTTAGACTATTTTCTACAGCAATACGTGCCATATTTTCCAACCACCTCCATTCCGTAAAAAATAGAGTGCTTCAAAAGCTCAAAAACTATTCGTAATTTTCTATTTCTCACCTCGAAATGTAAGCTATAATGTACAGGAAGAATTCATTCGTTATTCGTTAAGCCCAGGGGAGGGACAGGAATGAAGATTTATGCAAGTGTGGATATGGAGGGCATTACCGGAATTGTGCTCAGGGAGCAGTTGATGAGGGGAGAGCCGCTTTACAACGAAGCGCGCCATCTGCTGACACAAGAAGTAAATGCCGTTGTGGAGGGTTTGTTGGAAGCAGGGGCCAAGCATATCGTCGTTAAGGATGCCCATGCTACAGGATTTAACTTTATCCCGGAATTGCTGCATCCCGATGCACTTTATTGTATGGGAGGAACACCGATAGCCGAAAGATTTCCCGGACTGGATTCATCCTTTGACGGGGCTTTGCTGATCGGTTACCACGGTATGGCCGGAACCCGACGGGCGGTCCGCGATCATACGATGAGCTCTGCATCTTACCAGTATACCGAGCTTAACGGAAATCCGGTTGGAGAAATTGTGCTGGACGCCATGCTGTTCGGTCTTCATGACGTTCCCGTCTTGCTCGTAACAGGTGATGATGCCACTTGCCGCGAAGCCAAGCAGGCTCTAGGTACGGTGCATACTTACGAAACCAAGACGGCGCTTGGCCGCCATGCCGCTCTGCTTAAGCCTCCTCGGAAGGTATACTCTGAGATACGAGAGGCCGTCAAGCAGGCCATAGCAGGACGCGACGCGTGTCGTCCGTTAGTCATTCCCGGGCCATATGAGCTTCTGCTGGAGATGAACAGCACCGATTTGGCCGATAGGAGATATGTCGACGGAGAGACGAGCATCCGATTGGATGGAGTAAGGATGTTGTACAAGGATACCGACTTTGTTCGTTTGTTGAGCCGTGCTTTAGTATAGATATTGATAAGAGCCCCGAATGCGCGAAGCTGCGAACCGGGGCTCCCCTGCATAGTACCCGGAATACGCTTCGAAGGCTAAGCGTCACTGTGGGGTACCCGCCAGGAGCTTTTCTCATACCGCCGGGCTGGGGAGAGGAGAGGAGAGGAGAGGAGAGGAGGTCGGCCCTCCATCCGGCTATCCCAGTTGAGACAGCACTTTGTCTAACGCTTCTACAAAAAGCCTGTTCTCCAATTCGGAACCGACCGAAACCCGCAGATGCCCCGTTAATCCCCAAGTACCCCCATACCGGACAATGATGCCTTGCTTAAGTAAATGTTGATAAACACGGTATGCGATTTCCCCTAACTCCACTAATATGAAGTTACTCATGCTGGGGGTGTATGGAAGACCTTTGGCTTCGAAGGCGGCATATAAATAACGGCGGCCTTCTTCGTTAACGGCGAGAGATCTTTGAACGTGCTCTTCATCTGTAAGAGCGGCGACCGCAGCTTTCTGAGCGAGCGTGTTCACGTTGAAAGGCTCCTTCACTCTATGCATGGCCGCGATGATCGGTTCGACGGAGAGCGCGAAGCCGATTCTCAAGCCGGCCAGACCATATATTTTCGAGAAGGTTTGCAGAACAACGACGGATTTATTCCGGCGGACCCAGTCCAACCCATTGGAATAATCCCCGGCCGTCGCGTAGTGGGAGTACGCGCCATCCAGCACCAGAATCACATGGCTGGGCAGTTTCTGAATGAAAGAGTCCAGTGTGGAGCGAGGAATATAGCTTCCGGTCGGATTATGGGGGGAGCATAAGTAGATAATCTTGGTCCGATCCGTGACGGCGGAAGCCATGCGATCCAGGTTATAGTTAAACCGGGGATCCAGTGGAACCTCTACAATTTTCGCCCCCATCAGCTTTCCGCCGAAGGCATACTCGGTAAAAGAAGGAGAGGGGACCAGGACCTCGTCTCCATCCTCCAAATAGGCTTCGGAGAGAAGAGTAATGAGCTCATCGGCACCATTTCCGATCATGACCTGCTGCTCCTGCAGTTGATAATGCAAAGCGATAGCCCGTTTCAGTTCTCCTCCCGAGGAATCGGGATAGCGGTGCAGCTCGGCAAGCTGCTGCATAATCGCTTCGACCGCTTTCGGAGAAGGACCTAACGGATTCTCGTTCGAAGCCAGCTTAACAACCCGTTCCAATCCCCATTCTCGTTGAACCTCCCAAATAGGCTTGCCGGGAGAATAAGGCTCCAGCTGCTCGACTTGTTTACGGGTTGAGGGAAAAATGCTGCCTAAGCTCATGGTTATTGAATCCTCCTTGAAATATAAAATAAACTTTATCACTTTAATTGGATAATACATTAAATTGGTAGCAAAGTAAAGACCATATATTTTTTTGGGCTTTTCATAGCCATTCCAATTACTTTCATGTGTTCATTGAAAATAAAGTGTTAGACTGAAAAATAAAGTGTTAGACCGTGAAAATAAAGTTGTAGTCTGATCGCGAGCAAAGCTAACGGGCAGAACCCTTCAACAGCACCCTTCCGATAGCTTTCTATATAATGCTGAATCTAGGTACATTCCCTAAGTATATTTCATAAGATAATTTGAAAAATGCGTGAAGGGAATGAAAAAAATGTACAATGTTCCTTATATGTATCCATATCCATATCCATATCATGTAAATGTACCAATGTATAACTATGGAGGACAGAATGTTTACAGGACTATGCCTCCTGATACATGGCATGATAATCGATTGGTTTTTCAGTTGAAAGATTATGGACCTGAACCGTTTGTAGTTAATATCAATCAGGCTTCGAAGCAAAACAGTACGTATCGTACCGCTTTATGGACAGGAAATCATTTGCAAGTTACATTGATGAGTATTAACGTTGGCGAAGATATCGGGTTGGAAATTCACCCTAACGTTGACCAATTCCTTCGTATTGAACAAGGTCAAGGGATTGTTCAAATGGGCAAGAGTAAAAATAATTTAAGCTTTGTAAGAAAAGTCTCTGATGACTTTGCCATTGTGGTACCCGCTGGAACATGGCACAATGTAACTAATACAGGCAATATCCCGCTAAAACTTTATTCGATATATGCACCTCCACACCATCCACATGGTACTGTACATGTAACTAAAGCTGATGCTATGGCAGCCGAATAATAATTACTGTGAGTAATAAATTATAATTTTTTACACCCAAGGAATGAACAACATATCCTTGTTGTTGCTGAACTAACGGGATACGTTAGTTGAACAAAGACAGCGGCAGTCTAAGACTTTATTTTTCAAGTCTTGGTCCGCCGCTGTTTCATTTTTATTGTCAGTCTAATACTTATTTTTGGAAGTCTGGCGATTTTTAATCTCATAAAACGCGTTAAATCGCGCCTCTGAGTCTAAAACTTTATTTTCACGGGACATCATGCATGCAAAAGCCGCGCAGAGTTTCTCTGCGCGGCTTGGGGTGTTGCATTTCATTTGGGCGATAAAGATGTTCTCTTAGAGGAAGCATTAATCCTGCCTTGGAGAGAACGCCCGTTTCATAGCATAAAGGAGAATGATTTCTATTAATCAGCAGTATAGAACCATTTCAGTTCTTTGCTGGTAATCAATTTCCGCTGACCCGGCTGGAATTGATAGTACACGTTTAATTTGTACTTGTCTAAAGACTCCAGCTTGAACACCAGCTCCGGATCATTGATGTTGACAACGGCTGTATGGGAGCCCAACTGCAGGGTATTGCCTCCGCCTCCAGGCTGTCCGCCGCCCCCGGATTCCGCGGAGCTTTCCAGGCTGAACTCCTGGGCGTGCTGGAATTTGCCGTCGCTATCCTCGATTTCGATCACCAGCTTGTGATTTTCGGTGTTGCTGACAACCAGTATATCCTTGCCAAACTCGTAATCGAACGAGAACTTCAGGTCGCCACTCAAGAAATTCATCGTGGTGCCGATGTTTTTCATGGACAAGGTGTACGGGAAGAATTCGATATTTCTCAAGTCATCGGACGGCTCTGATTTCTCAAGAGGCAGAGCGAAGGCTAACGGTTGAATATAGGCGTCGGGAACATCCTCTTTCCCGGCCAGCTTGCCTTCTTTGACGGCTTGGCCAATGAATAGTTGCATATCGTTCGTCTCCGCTCCCTGTGGAAGCACTCCGGACAGGTGCAGCAGAGCTTTGCCACCCGGGCTGACTTTCGATTTCAATTCGGAAATATTGAGAGGGTATACTTCTCCGTCAGGATTTACGAAGTGGGCGACCAGTTTGGAGACTTCGTTAAACCGTTTCTCCAGGTTCTCGACCTCCACCAGGGCGACAACAATATTTCCGGTCTTTCCAGTGAACGTATGTACTTCCCTCACCGAATATTGCGCCTTGCGCCCGACATCGTCGATCTTTTGCTTCTGTCCGCTGCCGACGGCCGGCACTACCATCATATCCGAATTATGGACAAACTGGATGAGGTCCTCGACCTTGCCTCCGCCGCTATTGTCTCCACCCGGAACGCCAGGTGCCGGCTGTTGGGAAGTTTCCTTCTTCTCTTGAACATATAGTTTAACATCGGAAAAATCATAGGTGTACGGGATTTTCCCAAGGTATTGAACGGTAATTTCCTGGCCTGGCTGTAAACCAATGACCTTATCCCCGCGAATGATCGTAGCGTCTACCGTTACGGCATCGTCCAGCTTAAAGTACCCGGTAAGGTTAGGGATCGACAGCGATTGGGTGCCGTTGTTCTTCAAAGTAACTTGTGCGGTGAGCAGGTCTTCATCTTCCCAGGGCAGGCGTTTGAGCTCCTCCAGACGAATTCCATAGGTACCGTCTTCGTTGGAAAATTCATAATCCCGACCGACCGATACTTCCTCCTTGGTGGAGTCCGGCAGAATAAATTCCGCAATCGGAACCTGAACGGTCTGATTGTTGCCGAGATCGACGGTTTCCGCTATCTGTAGCTGCCAACCGCTCTCATTGACATCGATTGGAATTGAGCCTGTTAAAGTGACTTCTTTCTTGACGAGCGGGTTAATTACCGTTTCCTTGTCAATTCCGGAGACGTTCAGAGGATACAGGAGTCCCTCGGCTGTCCGCAGGTTGAATTGCAGCTCGGGAAGCTTAGCCCCGCGTTTCCCGGTATTCTCCATCTCGAAATAGATGGTGGGGAGGAAATGGGTATCATTCTTACTGACGGATACGCGCTTGATGCCGTTCTTCATCGGTTCGTTCCCGATCGTGGCCATGCGCTTGGAGCCTACGGCAGTCAGCAGGGAGTAATCTTTCGGTATGGCGACCGATCCGATTGGTTTTTCGAAATCGCTGCGGGAGAAATCCCATTGGATAAAGTTGAAGGATAAATCCTCGAGATTCGTCTTATCGTTTACTTTGGCATAAAACCGGAAATCCATGCTGCTTTTGGCCGGAATTCGGTTCTTGTCTTTGTCCGCTGCGAACAGGGTTACCGGGAAGGAGGTGCCGGAACTGCTCTTAAGGCGCACCCAGTAATCAATAAATTGAATCTCATTATTTCCCTGGTTGTTGACCGTTAATGTAAAGGTGACAATTCTGCCGCTCTCCGCTGCGTTGGACAGGGAAGCCTGCTTCAGTTCGATCGTGTTGTTTCCTCCAATCGATATCGATCCGATGGAGGGTAGTTCTCCAGCCACCACTTCTTCTATGGCCGCGGTATCTTTCGCTCCATCCGCCATAACATGAGACGGCATAGCAGTTCCTGTAGTCAAGACCGCAGCTAATGTCATTACGGCAAATGGATATTTCCAACGTTGTTTCATGTCCGGTGCTCCTCTCTTTGTTGTATAAATTAGAAAGGGAGGGCCTTGCCGGTACGGCAAAGGCCGCTTCCCAACTCTTCACTCTTGATCAAGACGGACTTCGATGACTTGCAATCAGCCTGCCGGAACGGCAATCACTTCGCTGCCGCCTCTATCGAATGAGGAGGCATCCGGATTCTCCTTCATTTGCAGCAGCAAGGCATCGCCTTCTTCCTGCCAAGCTTTTAATGCGTCGCGAATTCCGGTCTTGCCTTCCATGGCTTCATTGAAATATTTTTGTCCCAGCCATACAACATCATAAATATTAGGCAGCTTGCGATAGATTTGATAATCTTCCATAGTTTCCGGAGGTGCGGGCTTAACATTGTAGAAAGCTTCTACGTTATATTCCTCACCGTCGCTGCGTTTCGTATATTTCTTGTTGGAAATCAGATTGTTCGAGCTGCGGGATTTCAGTCTGGCCCAATCTTCCCCGTTCATGAACTCGATATATTTCCATGCCGCTTTGGGATTGGGGGCTTTCGCATTAATCGCCATCAGTTCGCTAAATCCGAAGTTATAACTGCTTCCGTCCGGTGCCGTAGGAACCGATACAATATCCCATTGAATCGGAGTGTAGCCTTCGATGTTGTCCGCTTCTTTGTTCGCATTGATCAGTTCCTTGATTTCATAGAGCGAGATGATTGTCATCGCGAGCCGGCCCGATAGGAAATCGTTATAGCCAAAAGGGTTGTCATTATTGAATCGGCTGAAATCCTCCGGATTGTTCGGGTCCATGAAAGGGATAACTTTATCTTTGCCGAGCTGAATAATCGTTTTCCATACTTCTTCCCAACTATCGGAGTCGACAGTCATTTTCTCCCCTTCTTTGTCAAAGGTGCGCAAACGTAAAACATTGGCATAATTCTGCACAGTACTGAAAAGATCGCTGCCGCCGTACGAATAGAAATTAAAGCCGTATTGGCTTCCGTCGTCCTTGCTGACCCGCTTGGCAAGATCGAAAAGATCGTTCCAGCTCATGCCGTCGGTCGGATACCCTACTCCCGCTTCATCGAACATAGCTTTATTATAAACGAGTGCGGAAGAATAGAAAGTAGGAGAAAGGGCATAAATTTGTCCGTTTCCGACCTGTTTGATTCCATCAAGGACTGCCGGGACGATATCCTCTGTATTGAATTTATTTTCCTTGATCATCGGTTCAAGCGGAGAAAGCAGGTTCTCATTAACCAGTTCAGGCATCTGATCATAACTGAACAAGACTACATCGGGCGGGTTAGGCCCTTGCATCGCCTCTTTCAATTTGACCATCGGATCTTCTTCCTCTTCCCTCGGACCCCGGGAGTAACGGTAATTTTCTCCCAATTGAACAATTTCTACTTCGATATTCTTATACTCCAATTCGAACAGTTCCGTATACTCCCTGCGGAAATATTCCTCGTCAAACCATCCGGTAGTGGTGGCGATGCGAAGCGTCTGCGGAGTCTCCTGTTTCGCGTCTCCTGTGAAGGAACAGGCCGCTAATGCTGGAGTCAGCAAAGACAGCGACAGTGCCGAAGCCCATAATTTTCTTTTGTTCATGTTTGGTCCCCCTCCAATGATTTAGGTGGCTTGATAATAATTTTCTCTCCATCAAATTCCATGGAAGCTTTGTTTCCTATATTTAATGCTTCCAGGAAAGTCTTCGGAACCTGCAGTCTTCCGACGCGGTCCAATACAACAAACTCCTCATGAACCTCGTTAAGATGGTGGCCCTGTGCGGAATGATCCAGATTCGGATTGCGCTTGATAAATTCGGTACTCGTTAATCCGTCACGGATAGCGACAACCCGGTCCACCTTGCTGGCCAGAGACAGGTCATGGGTAACGATGACAATCGTCACTCCCAATTCGCGATTTAAACGGCGGAATGTATCCATGATTAAGTCCGATGTCATGGAGTCCACGGAGCCTGTAGGTTCGTCGGCCAGCAGCAGGGAGGGGCGGTTGGCCAGCGAGATCGCAATGGCGACCCGCTGCTGCTCTCCTCCGGATAACTGCGTCAGCCTGTTATTGACCCGTTCCTTCAGCCCGACCCACTCCAGCAGCTGCAGGGCATAGGCCCGGTCTACCTTGCCTCCCAGCATCATGGGAGTCTCCACATTCTCCAGAGCCGTGAGGTAAGGGAGCAGGTTGCGCGCATTATTCTGCCATACAAAGCCGACTGTTTTGCGCTTGTATTCGACCAATTGCTTGTCGGTTATTTTAAGTAAGTCCCATTCTCCTACACGAACCTGACCGGCGGACGGCCGGTCCAGGCCGCCCAATATGTTCAGGAAGGTAGACTTGCCGCTTCCGCTGTTTCCGATGATCGCCATCATTTCGCCCTGCTTGACTTCTATGTTTAAGCCTTGAAGAGCGACAACCTCGATATCATCGGTTTTGAATATCTTGACAAGTCCTTCGCAATGAATCATCGTCTTATCGCTCCTCTCCCATTTTTACAGCTTGATGAACACGAAGTCTGCGGATATGAGCGAACAAGAGCGCTGCTCCTGTCAGCATCATGAAGGCAACGACGATGTACAACTGATTGGTATCCTTCGCATCGAAGATAACGCGGAATGGCGGTACCTGCTGTTTGACGTCGTCGGCAGTTTGCAGGAACGGCAAGAACAGATAACTGGTCAGCTTGCCGATACCGATTCCGACTGCAATAGCCAGCCCTGCGGTGAAAACCTGCTCCATAAGAAGCATGAAGGTCAATTGTTTTCGCTTGAGCCCCATCGCCCTCAGTACGCCGAATTGTACGACCCGGCCGGACAGGTTAAAGAACCAGAACAGCAGATAACCGATTAGAGAAACCAGTACCGATACAAGGAAGCCAAGACTGAGAATGCCGAATACTCCTCCGCGGGACGGATGCTTGTTCTGCGAAATCAATTCGCTGCGGACATCCTTCACGCTGGCAACCTCGATATTCTGCCGGGCCAATTCTTCCAGAATCGGAGCGACCTTGGCTCCTTCCTCCATCTTCAGCCATACTTCATAAGGCAGAAGAGGGACCTGATCGTAAATGTACTCCAGATTGGCGACGAAGAAGGGAGATTGCTCGGGATATTGTCCTGGCCAGTATGGCAGAATACCGACGACAACAAATTCCACGGGCTGCTGCTGAATGGAAATGGTCAGGACGTCGCCTTCCTTCAACTGATACCTCTCCGCGAAATTGCTTGGAATGAGAACCGATTGCTCGTAAATTCCCAACTGGTTAAGATACTGATGCGGCTTGTATGGGAACAAGTCATCCCGGAACCAGGCGACATGATAGTATTGATCATTGTCAATCCCGATTAGAGTACCTTGGCCGGCCGATCTTCCGGAGACGAGGACGCTCCCTTTGGTCTGAAGAACACGGGCTGCATGTTCAACGCCCTCCATCTGGCGGAAAATTTCGAATGGGGGCTCTAAATATCGCAATTGGGATGGTGGGACGTTGCCTGGGCCCCCCGGGCCTCCAGGCCCTCCGGGACCTCCGGGACCGATGGGATTTCCGCCTCCCGAGTTCCCCCCGCCAGTATTCCCTCCGCCCGTATTGCCTCCGTTGTCGCCTTGACCATTGTCGGGTCTGCGGTCACGGGGCAGATCGTCCGAGACGGTGTCCCAGACGGTTTGGATTACGACATCCGTTCCAAATTGATAAAGAGTCCGTTCCGTCGAGTTCAAATCGATGGTTCGCGCAGCCGAGGAGTTATAGATTCCAAGACCGAGCGTCAGCATGAGCAGCAGCATCAACGGATAGTACGTCATTGCCGAGCGTGAGAGCTGATTCAGCGTCAAATAAGACGATACGGACAGGAACGGTTTGCAAATCCAGCCCAGCAACTTGAGCAGCCATGGAAATATTCTTAGTACAATCAAGCCAAGCGAAAAGATCGAGATGGCCGGTATGAAGAACAGCAGCGGCTGAACCTGCATTTGATCGGCGGACAGTCCGGTTTGCATACTGAAGAACTGTCTCTGTTGAAACAAGTACCATCCGTATCCGACAAGGCCAAGCAGAGCGACATCCAGAAACCAGCGCTGCCAGAAAGGCCTCTTCGTTCTGGCCAACTTCTGTTTGTGTGTCACGATGGACGATCTGGCGAAGGTGATGGCCGGAATCAGGCTGGCCGCGATGGCGATCAGTACGGCACCTGCGCCATAGAGCCACATCTCGATGGAGAAGCCTACCGGTATGGATTTACGGTCAACGAAGGTCAGGAATCCGCTGCTAGCTCCGATGCTCTTCGCCATAAACCAGCCTATCAAGGTACCGATAATAAGAGCGGTGCCGCCAAGCAGAACACCTTCCAGGAAGAAAATATTAATGATCTGCCTGGTGCTTCCCCCGCGGGAACGTAGAACTGCAATGTCATTGCGCTGTCTTTCCAAGGCTTGGCGGGAATTCATTATGATGTAGTAAAACACCATCGCGATCATCGGTGCCGCCAGAGTAAACAACAGGAACTGAAGCTGCATTCCCTGCTTGCGGAATTCTCCAAGCAAATCCAGGAAGGAAATATCCACTTTCGTATCCTTCAACTGCTGATACAGGTTAATGTCGAGCCGCTCCAGCTTTCTTTCCAAACTCGCAATTTGACTTGTCTGAATATCCTTCAGATCGAAGGCATAGTACCAGTTGGACATACTAAGCGGGATTTTCTTGTTTTCCAGCAATTCCTTCTGAAAAACTCCCTCGTCTACCAGCATAGTATTCAGAAGCGATTCCATTTGCTGAAACCAATAGGGACTGGTTTCCTGCTTCGGCTTGAATACCCCTACGATCTTGATTTTGACGGGCGGAATGCCGAAACCGCCGGAAATCGGGTAGTTATATACCTCGCCTACCCGTAAATCATTGCGGTATAACGCTTCATCCAGCATGATGACTTCAACGGCCCCGTCCTTGATTTCCTTGGAATACAGGGAACCGGATGTAATTTCGATCTGCTCCTCCAAGTCTGAATAGGAG
This sequence comes from Paenibacillus sp. 32O-W, assembly GCF_007679495.1. Taxonomy (GTDB): domain Bacteria; phylum Bacillota; class Bacilli; order Paenibacillales; family NBRC-103111; genus Paenibacillus_L; species Paenibacillus_L residui. The sequence goes on from NZ_VEGP01000045.1 coordinate 10,831, forward strand.
GACAGGGTCATCTGCCTGCGCTGGGTCGATTCGATTCGGGATGAATCGACCGGTGTAATGGAAGCGCCGCGGATGGATTGGCTCCTTACAAAGACGGAATAAGGAAAGCCCAGATCCTGCGGAACCTGCTCCCGTATGTATCGATCTACCTCATTAACGTCTGCCAGTTCCGGCCGGTCAGAGCCCACCGCCTGGTAACGCATCAGCAAGGAGCCGGGAGGCATGCCGCCTTCCAATTCCTGCAGTGATTTGGCGACTACCCGCTTCAAAGCTCCGTCCGCATACATCGGAATGCTTGTCGTAAAGGAGACCGCCACTATTAATCCGACCAGGGAACTTAGTGTCAGCCATCGGGTGTTCCACATTTTTCGAATAAGAAAACGAAGCATAGCCATAAGCTCTATTTACCTACTACTTTCTGGCCGGGAGTCAATCCCTTGAGAATTTGCACTTCCGTAGAGTTCTGCAGGCCGACTTCGACATCAACTTCCCGTTTATTGCCGTTCTCATCAACAACCTGGACATAGTTGCGGCCGCCCACCGATCTTAATGCGGATGGAGGAATCAGGATGGCATCTTCAATCCGCTCGTAAATGACGGTGACACTTAGACGGGTCCCGCGCGAAACGTTCTCCGGCATTTGATCCAATTGAACGAGCATGTAGTTGTCGATGGTATCCTTCTGATTTTCGTTGCCTCCCCATCTGCCGGACTGATTGTTATTGGGATCCGCTTTCGGACTGGGGAGCTGCAGAATTTTACCCTTGTGCTGTCCGGCGGCATTGATGTCGACAATAGCTTCCATCCCAATGGCTACATTCTTGAGATCATCCGCATTGAGAGTTGCTGCAACGGTCAGCGTGGACAAATCGGCGAGAACCGCTACAGTATCGAATGCTTTTGGAGAATCTCCTTTCTTCATATAAACTCCAACGATACTTCCGGAGAAGGGGGCATAGAGCTTCGACTTGGAGATACTTTCCTCCAGCTCAGCCATTTCTTCCTTCTTGATTTGGAAGTCCAGCTTCGCCTGTTCGATCTGATCCGAGGTTTTGTCCCCGCTGTCGCGAAGCACCTCGATCAAGGCGAGCTCCTCTTTCTTGTGCTGCAGTCTTTTCTGTCTCAGTTGGCTTTCCAGATCGGAAACGTCCAACTCGGCAATGAGCTGGCCGGCTTCCACATAATCTCCGGTCTGAACATAAATTTCCTTGATGCGCTTGTTCTCTTCAGAGAAGAACAGCTCTTCTTCTTTAAGCGACATAAGCTTTCCGGATCCCTTGACCGTCTTCTGCAAGGAGCCGGTCTTCACTTCATACTCGGGCTTGGTGGAGAGCTTCGGCGGATTAATGACCGGAAGCTCCTCTTCTTCTTCCTCCTTGGGGAGAAGGGAGCAGCCGGAGAAGAGAATTACGGATAAACATAGCAAGGAAATCGCTAGAATTCGCCACTTAGACTTGTTGGGGCTGAATGAACTTGCCATCCACCATTTCGAAAACATGGTCGGCTACCTCCAAAATCGTAGGATCGTGTGTTGTCATACAAATTGTTACTTCCTCTAAATCAATAATTCTGCGAAAAACCGACATGACCTGCGCTCCCATCTGGGAATCCAGCTCCGCCGTCGGTTCGTCCGCCAGGATAAGGCTGGGACGATGGGCAATGGCCTTGGCTATCGCCACCCGCTGCTGCTCTCCCCCGGACATTTCGAAAGGACGATGCTTCATTCGTTTGCTCAGTCCTACCAGATCCAGACAGTATTCCACTCTTTCCTTCCATTGGGATTTGGGAATGGTTTTCGACATGCGGAGCGAAAGTTCTACATTCTCCCAAGCGGAGAGAAGCGGTAGAAGAGCATAGGTCTGAAAAATAAATCCGATGTCTCTCCTCCGGATCTCCGTTCTCTGGTCATCCTTCAAACGGTGAAAGGGATGTCCCCGGAATATGATTTCTCCCTCATCAGGCTGGTCAAGGCCGCCGATCAGGTTGAGCAGCGTTGTCTTGCCTGAACCGGAACGCCCTCTTAACATAAACAGCCGTCCCGGCTCCAGCGTCATATCGATTCCTTTGAGAACATGGATTTTACGCCCTGCAGTCTGGAAAGTTCGCTGGACCGACCGGACGGTGAGCAAAGACTCGCCGGATTCTACTACTCCCCCCATTCTTAACCTCCTTTTTGTCATTGTCATTAAAAATGGCGCCGCTTAGGGACACCTTGTCTGGAGATAGGGCTAGATGATATCTAACACCCCTGCTTCTGGCACTCTTAATTCTATTAATCACTCTATGAGTTCCCAGTAATACTAAATCAGACACGGCAAATAATGGGTAACAATTTGGTTACGAATCCCATCATTCGACAATCCTCTCCTTTTTTTCCATCCGGGAAGGGAGATTCAAGAATATGAATCGGCCTATCGATGGCGCGAAAGCGGCAGTAACCTCGAGGACTTTGTATACGTTTCTGCAGATGTTTATCCAATCCGGGAAATGATCGAGAGCAAGAATGCCGGGTGGAAGAAGAATAGTGGCCAGACTCCTACATTAAATATGACGATTCAAAACTAGAAAAAGTTTCAAATTTCCCGATATTTTTTAGAAAAATATGCTATTTGCCATAAAAATTGAAAATTCAGACATCATGTCACGTTGTGATGGGGAGAAGTGCTTTAATTATTTTTAGGCTATCGCGCAAAGCCGGATTTTGGCATAATAGACGAAATAGGAGAGTCAACGGATGAATCAGTGAAGCAGGTGAATACTTTTGAATAGAAAAGGATGGATTTTTGCCTTAATTATTTGGTTGGCTGCAGTGTCGTGGACCGGGACCTGCTCAGCTTCCGTCAATTTGCTGCAGAATGCCGGATTTGAAAATAAAAGTGAGGCGTGGGCGGCCGATAGCTGGATCTCCGGGAAGGAGGCAACGCGATTCGCTGTTGAGCATGGGGAGGGCGCCCGCAGCGGATCGTTCTTCCTTCTCATAGAAAGCACGGTGCCCAACGATGCCAAATGGGTGCAGAGCGTATCGGTCAAGCCGGATACACTCTATCGGCTGTCCGGCTGGATTAAAGCGGAGCAGATCCCCGAAGGAATGAAGGGGGCCAATCTGTCTGTTCTCGGAACGATCGAAACGTCAGCCGATTTCCGGGATACGCAAGGTCAATGGGAGTATGTAGAACTATACGGGAGGACGGGGCCGGAGCAGCAGAAGCTGGAGGTCGCCTTGCGCCTCGGCGGCTATGGCAGCCTGAATACGGGGCGTGTCTACTTCGATGATGTGGCTTTCGAGGAAGTTGAAGGGCTGCCCGCCGGGGCCGAACCGGTGTCCTTCGCTCCCGCCGAGACACAATTGGATACCGATGGCGGCCCGGATGCCGGGAACGCGAAGGTCTCCTTATTCTCGCCGCTTGTCTACGCGCTCCTGTTCTTCCTCGGATTTGCCGTTCTTTATCACTGGCGAATCCGTCAAGAATGGAGGCTGTCCGGACAGAGCTCTGGCGGCGCGGCGGAATGGGTGGCTCTGCTGCTCTCCTCCGCTTTGCTGCTGCGCTTGTGGATTGCTGTCAAGGTGCACGGGCACCCCGGAGATATGGCTACATTCGCATATTGGGCAAGAGATGCGGTAGAAGCGGGGCTGACCGGATTTTATGATCAAACGACTTTCGCGGACTATCCGCCGGGCTATATTTATATCTTGTACTTATTGGGTAAAGGCCAGGAATGGCTGGGGCTCTCCGCATCTTCGACTGCGCTTGCCGTCTGGATGAAGCTTCCCGCCATTCTGGCCGACCTGGCCGCATCGCTTCTCGTTTACCGGATGGCCTCCGCCCGGCTGTCCCGTCCCGCGGCGGTCGGATTGGCTGCACTTTACGCGTTCAATCCCGCAGTTTTGGTGAATTCGGCAGCCTGGGGACAGGTGGACTCTTTCTTCACTTTCTTTCTGGTGCTGGCTGTGCTTCAGGTACAAGGAAGGAAGATGACCGCAGCCAGCGTCTGGTTCGCGCTTGCCGTTCTTATCAAGCCGCAGGCGCTCATATTCACTCCCGTATTGCTGCTGGGATTCGCCCGGGAACGCAGCTGGAGGCAATTGGGAACGGGATTTGTGGCCGGGGCCGCAGTCTTTATTGCAGGCGTCCTGCCATTTGCGTTACATAAACCGCTGTTGTGGGTATTTAAGCTCTATCTGGAAACTCTGCAGTCTTACCCTTACGCAACTCTCAATGCCTTCAATCTGTTTGCGCTGACAGGAGGCAACTGGGTTTCTCAGGAACAGAAGCTTCTGTTCCTGTCCTACCAGACTTGGGGGTGGCTGTTTATTGTCGCGGTCACCATCTTTACTGCCTTTTTGTTCTTCAAACGCAAGAAAGGTACGGAGCCCGATTATTGTTTAATGGCTCTTGTTCTGATTTCGGTCGTATTTGTCCTAGGCGTTAAGATGCACGAAAGGTATCTTTTTCCCGCACTCCTTCTGGCTCTGCTCAGCTTCATCCAATCCGGGGATCGGAGGGTGCTGCACTTGTTCGTCGGCTTCAGCATCACTTCCTACGTTAACGTAAGCTATGTGCTTGCGCACGGGTTGGAGCATATGTACGCCGTCGGACGGTTTGACGGGCTGCTGCTGCTGACGTCTCTGGCTAATGTTCTGCTGTTGGCATTGTTGATCAAGACCGCCTGGGACCGGTTCGTTAATGGAAAAGTGCGGCCGGTGTATGATCCTGATGAGGAGGCGGTTTGGGTGAGGAGGGCGGAGGAAGCTTCGCAGGAGCAGCATGGGAGCGTTAGAAACCGCTGGAAAAGGAAAGACTGGATTCTGATATCGTTTCTCACCGTAATCTATGCCGCAGTTGCATTATTCCAGCTTGGCTCCTTCCGGGCGCCCGAACAATCGTGGAAGCCTTCCAGGGACGGCGAGGCCGTCATCGTGGATTTTGGCGATGAACGGCTGATTGACCGGACGAACGCCTTCGGCGGAATCGGGGATGGCCGGTTCCGGCTTGAATTTGCTGCGGAGAACGGGGATTGGGGCGAGCCCAAAACGGTAGACATGAACTATGTCAAAGTGTTTACCTGGACCAGCGTCCCGGTAGATGTGAAGGCACGTTATGCCAGGATTACGGCTGAACGTTCAGGCTTCGAGCTTAAGGAGCTGGCCTTCTTCGTCAAGGATGCGGCGGAGCCGCTTCCCGTCCGCTCGATCCGGACTGAGGGCGGAGCGGTGGAGGAGGCTGCCCGGCACTTATTCGACGAGCCGAATGCGGCGGTCTATCATCCGACCTTCCTGCACGGCACCTACTTTGACGAAATCTATCATGCAAGGGCGGCCTATGAGCATTTGGAGAGCATCAAACCTTACGAGAACACACATCCGCCATTGGGCAAAGAGCTGATCGCCGCCGGGGTGGCCGTGTTCGGAATGAATCCTTTCGGCTGGCGGATAGTGGGTACTTTATTCGGAATCGCGATGATTCCAATCATCTATGTGTTCGCCTTCCGCATGTTTGGGGCCACTCGTTATGCCTTTATCGCTTCTTTCCTGTTTGCCTGCGATTTTATGCATTTCGCCCAAACCCGGATAGCGACCATTGACGTTTACGGCGTGTTTTTCATCATGCTCATGTACTATTTTATGTACCGTTACTATCAAATGAATATGTATCGGGACGGCCTGAGGAAGACGCTGGTCCCCTTGTTCTGGTCCGGGCTGTTCTTCGGCATCGGGGCGGCGAGCAAGTGGATAGTGATTTATGGAGGAGTGGGACTCGCTTTCCTGTTTTTTCTCACTCTGTATGAGAGATACCGCGAATATTCCGCCGTGCGGCGAAATAAGGCTGAGGTCAGTAACTTGAATGCTGCGGAATCGGCGGACTCCGCGGGAAGCGGTGCCTCGGCAGCGGAGGTTCTTGCTTTTCCAAGGATGGCGCTGGCCAGTGTGTTATGGTGCTCTTTGTTCTTTGTCATCCTTCCGCTCATTATTTACAGCTTGTCTTTTGTCCCGATCATGATGACCGCGGGTGAAGAAGTAAGCCTGGCCAAATTGATACAATATCAGAAGGATATGTTCGATTACCACAGCCAGCTGGTTGCGGAGCATTCGTTCTCTTCCCCCTGGTGGGAATGGCCGTTCATGGCTCGTCCGATCTGGTATTACTCCGGCCAATCTCTGCTCCCGGAAGGACAAGTTTCGAGCATTGTGTCCATGGGGAATCCGGCGATTTGGTGGCTGGGCACGCTGGCGGTTCTGGCGGTCATTGTGTGGCTGTTCAAGAACCGGCACCGGGGGATGCTGGTCGCGGTGACCGCATTTCTCTCACAGTACATCCCTTGGATGCTCGTTCCCAGACTGACGTTTATCTATCACTTCTTCGCGATGGTGCCTTTTCTGATTCTGTGCCTGACCTTTATTTTTAAAAAGGGAATAGAAGCGCGGCCGCAGATGAAAATACCGATCTATGCCTATTTGGGCTTATGTCTCGTTCTCTTCGCCATGTTCTATCCCATCTTGTCCGGCATGATCATCAGCAAAGAATATGCAGGCCTGTTAAAGTGGTTTCCATCTTGGTATTTTTATAGTTAGAAGCTGTGAGCCGCATGTGTCAAGGAGGTAGCTCATTGTCATACGAACCAAACTATTCAGTTGTAGTACCCATGTATAACGAGGAAGAGGTCATACTCCGTACCTACCGCCGTCTTAAGGGAGTGATGGACGGGACGGGAGAGCCCTATGAGTTCGTGTTTGTCAATGACGGGAGCCGGGACCGGTCTGCGGAGATCGTGAAGGAGCTGTGTCAGACGGACCCGAACGTGAGGCTGATCGATTTCTCGCGCAATTTCGGTCATCAGGTTGCCATAAGCGCCGGAATGGATTATGCCCAAGGCAAAGCGGTGATCGTCATCGACGCCGACCTTCAGGATCCTCCGGAAGTCATTCCGGACATGATCCGCAAATGGAAGGAAGGCTACGATGTCATCTACGGCAAGCGATTGAAGCGCAAGGGAGAGACGGTCTTTAAGAAAACGACGGCATTGATGTTCTACCGCCTTCTCCGCAGCCTGACCAGTGTTGATATTCCGGTAGATACGGGCGATTTCCGCTTGATCGACCGCAAAGTTTGCGACGCCTTGTCGGGCCTGAAGGAGAAGAACCGGTTCATCCGCGGGATGGTCAGCTGGGTGGGCTTTAATCAAACTTCAGTAGAATATGTCCGGGAAGAGAGAGCCGCCGGGGAAACCAAATATCCGCTTAAGAAAATGATCCGGTTCGCCCTGGACGCCATCACCTCGTTCTCTTATAAGCCTCTTAAGCTGGCCACATATATCGGTTTTGTCCTGTCGCTTTCCAGCTTCCTGTATTTGCTGATCGTTCTGTATCAGAAGCTGTTTACGAATTCGACGGAACCGGGGTGGGCTTCGATTATCGCAATCAACCTGTTCTTCAACGGGATTGTCCTGCTGATGCTTGGCGTCATCGGCGAGTATATCGGCCGGATCTATGATGAGTCCAAGAACCGGCCTCTCTATATTGTTAAGGAAACCAAAGGATTCGGCACGAAGAAGGGGAGTACGGAGGATGATCGCTAAAGGAAATCGGCAGAGCCTTGTCCAATTCATTAAATTCAATCTGGTCGGGGTTCTGAACACGCTCGTTGATTTTGCTTTGTTCACCTTGCTCATCTATGTCGGAATGCACTATTTGGCTGCACAGTGCATCGCTTATGCCGGCGGAGTGACGAACAGCTATTTATGCAATAAAAAATGGACCTTCGCTAACGGCAGCCGGACGACCGCAGCCCAATTTGCCCGTTTTGCGGCGGTCAACGGGGTTTCCTTCGCTCTGTCCCTCGTCTTGCTGTACTTGTTGGGCGAACGGTTCGGAGTCCACCCTCTGGCCGCCAAGGTAGGTGTGACCGCCATTACGATGATAGTCAATTTCACCGGCACCAAGCTGTGGGTATTCCGCAATGAAAGCCGTTCATAAAGAGCGAAACTTTCTGCCGGAATCCATCGTCTAATAATCGTAAGTGAGCGTGCATCCGCAAGTCCGGCGAACAAGGAAGGAATAATCTCCGTGGATCATGGCGTTGGTCCTGCGGAATGTGGCGCAGATGAAATAGGACGGACGGCGATAAAATCGTATTTTCTTTTTCACGTTTTTCTTGTAAACTGTAATTTGTGTGCCTGCCGGATAGGTTGGAAATGGATGAATTTGGTAGAAAATGTCGGAAATTTAATCTTTTTGTAACAGATTTGTGATTTGGCCGATGTACCATGTATAGCAGGTTGTTTGCTCAGCAATACAGCAAGAAAAACGTGAAACGGGGTTAATCCATGTCAGATTTAAATTTAGCTCCGAGGTCCAAGAAACGGTCGCTTCCGCTCTACGCGAAAATAATAATTGGCCTTGGACTCGCCCTTATATCTTTGATTGTGGCTGCAGGAGTTTATGCGAATTATATTTATCAAAAAGCAAACGATGTAATTGATGACGTCGGGGTAGAAGAGCATGTTCCCCCGGAGGAATCGGCTAAGGTCAAGCCGTTGACGGTAATGCTGATGGGGATTGACCATCGCAAGGAAACCGGAAGCATGAATACGGATGTCATCATGGTGGTTTCCCTCAATCCGGAACGGAAGTCCGCCACGGTCGTCTCTATTCCGCGGGATGTTCAGCTCACGCCGGATGGTCTCCCTCACCGGAAAGCGAACTATTATTATCCTCATTTTTATTTGCAGGATAAGGAGACGGCTTTCGCCAAGACGAAGGAGCTGTTCGGCGAGTATTTGGAAGTGCCGATCGACTACATGCTGACCATTGACTTTAACGGTTTCGTTAAAGCCATTGATGAGCTGGGCGGACTCACCATCGATGTAGATATGGATATGTGCTATAAAGATTCGTATGACGGAACGAACATTAATCTGAAGAAGGGCACGCAGTTGCTGAACGGCAAGCAGACCTTGGACTTTGTCCGTTATCGGAAGTCAAGCAATAGCTGTTCCGTTAGAACGGCGGAATCGACAGACTTTGCAAGAAATATGCGGCAGCAGCAAGTGTTGGATAAAATGTTCGGAAAACTAAAATCGTTCTCCGGTTTAACGAAGGTAGGCCAACTGATCGAGGCTGTCGGAGAAGAGATGAAATCCGATATTCCAAGCTCACAAATTCGGGACTTCCTTGAGAAATACTACAACATCGATAGAGGGAATATTAAATATGTTCACCTGGAAGGGGATTGGGTCAGCCCTTATATTATCGTGAAGGATGAAGATATCGACCAGGCGAGAAACGCGTTGAAGGAAGAACTGGGCATCAAGGCTTCCGCCCACCCGTCTTCCTCGCCAGGGGTAACTCCTTCCGGGACACCCAAGCCGGGCAGCACAAGCAAGCCGGGTGCAAGCCCTGGCGCAAAGCCTAATGCAACACCAACACCCAGCCCGAAGCCTAATGCAAGCAAACAACCGTCCTCGGTTACGAAAGATACCTACGGACAAGGGAAGAAGTAAATACAAATCAGCAAAGCGGCCGATCTTTCGGCCGCTTCTGACATTTTCCATGCAAACAGTCCTTTAAGGCTTGAACCAAATATCCTTGAACTGAACCCACTCCAGAGAGTCCAGAGAAATTCCTTTCACCGAAGGATGATAGACGGTTTTGAGATGCTTCTGATAGAGGAAGAGAAGAATATCATCGGTCTTGAGCCGCTCTTCCAGCTCAAGCAGCAGAGCGGATCGGCGGCTTGCGTCCGGTTCCAGGGTCAATTCCCGGATTTTGTTAGCCAGCAGGTCCGCGACAGCTCCTGCCGAATGCTGAAGGATACTTTGATATAAATCAATCAATCGCAGCTCCGTATCTCTATCCAGCATGATCGAGAACAGGATCAGATCATGGCGGAGCCGATCCTCCCCTTGAAACTGCTCCAAAGGAAGAAGAGTCAGCTCCACCCGAATCCCGGACTCCCGGCAGACTTTCTGAAACAGCCTGGCATCGTTCTCGTACTGGGGAATAGTGCAGAGGCTCAGCATCTCCCCGTTATATCCCGCTGCCCGCAATTGTTCCGAAGCCTCTTCACCGTTCACTTCCTTATATTCGCCTTCGGCCTTATGCAGAAAGCCGTCCGCCGGATAGATTACATCGCCGGCGAGTGAATCCAGTATACGTTTCCGGTTCACGGAAGAGAAGATGGCCTTGCGCAGAAGCTTTCTCTGGAGAGGGCCTTCTTTCAGCATATTCCAGGTAATGAATTTGCAGGTGGTTCCCTGATGCTTGACCTGGTTCCACCCGCCTGCCGCCTTATCGGGCAGACGGAAGTTGTGTATGATTTGAAAGCTGTCCAGCTTATTCTGATGCGGATCATGTAAATCGGGCAGCTTCCATATTTCGACCCGGTCCAGATGAGCCCTTCCTTGAAAGTAGAAAGGAAAAGCTTCGAGTACGCACATATTATGATCGTTCTGCGTCAGTTTGAACGGCCCTGTCCCGACAGGCATCCTTTCGAATGCCGTAGCGGATTGCTCGCCTATGTCTTCAGGGACGATAGAGGCTCTGCTGGTGCATAGAAACGGAAGAAATAATTCGTTCTTCCGCTTTAACCGAACGATTAATGTCGTGGCATCGGAAGCGGAAGCTTCCTCAATATCGCTGTAAATCCAGCGGTAGAGTGATTTTTCTTCCAGCTTGCGAAGCCGGTTAAGGGAATAGGCAGCATCCTGGGCCCTCATTTCCCGGCCGTGGTGGAACAGAATCCCTTTGCGCAGATAGAAGGTCCATTGCGTTCGGGCAGCATCGGTCTCCCAGGCGTGGGCTAAATGTGGCTCGATTTCGCCGGTCAGCGGATGGCGTCGTACCAAGCTGTCGAACAGCTGGCTGACCAGATGCAGCTCGCTGGCATAACGAATATAAATAGGGTCCAGCGAATAGATCGGCTGGCTCATTGGGAAGCGGAGGGTATCGACAGGGAAACCGGCGCCGTTTTCTTTCGAATAACCAAAGTAGCTGTACAGCCAGTCATGGAAGGTTTCCTTCAGGCTGGAGGGAAGCAGTGGAGAATGGATTTGCTCCAAAGCCCCTTTCAAATCTTTCTTCTCCACCAGTTGTTTCGCTGCGTGCAGCGCCATTTCTTCCACAGGCTTCAAGAAGGTCAAGGTTGACCGTTTCCCCCTGCCGCGCTCGGGCCTCCAGTCCAGCCAACCGGCTTCGCTCATCCGCTTAAGAATAAGAATGACATTGCGGTGGGTGCATTCCAAAGCGTCGGCCAGCTCATCCAGCTTAACCTCAATCGGTTCCCCTTCGCTAATATGGGCGTACATTTGCCTCCATTTTAAATAATGCCGGGTCATGATCATTTCCGTCCCTCCTGTTTCCAATGAGCTGTAGCTTCCCGCAGTCAGAATAAAATGTGAAATTATGAAAAAAAACTTGCTCTTTTTCTTCTTATTTTACAAGGTACAATAAAAAGTATAAAGCCCAAGGGGAACTAAATGAGACAGGAGGGAAAGAAAAGATGAAATGGAACGCATATTGGGGTAAGCAGGCCGCCGCGGTGTTGATGCATTTGCCGGAAGAAGATGAGAGGACAGTCGAGTACACCGTGCTGAATCTGGCTAAAATTGTTTATGGTTTGGATGGCCGTTCGGCGGCCACCCGAGCAGCGGCAGGCCAATATGCCCTGTCGGTTCTGCCTGCGCATTGGCACAAGCTTATTCGGGAGGCGCTCAGGATCAACAAAATTCGTTCATCCGTCTCGTATTACGAATCCAAGAAGGCCCGCGCTGAAGAGCTGCGCCGGTTTGTTCAGTATATCCTTCAATATTGCGAGAACCATCCCAAAGCCGGGGAGCGGTCTCCTATGAGGGAGACCGCCGACAGAGCATGACATGAATTTTTATTCCTGATGGCCGCTGCTTCCGTCGATGGACGGCGGCAGTTCCATCGTATATTCCAATGATATAGCGGCGACCGGACGTCCGTGCTTATTTTCTATTTTGCTGATGCTGACAGGTTTAAAACCGAGCTTGGTATACAACAGAAGTGCCGGGAGGTTGTTGTGATGGCAGACAAGGACGATTCTGGGAATCCGGTACTTATCGCGGGCGATGCCGATCATGGTGCGGAGCAGGTAGGCTCCGGCGCCTCGACCACGAAGAGAAGGATCTATAATGACGTTACCGATGTGACAGACTTCTCCGGGCTGCAGTAAATAAAAGTTGGCAAATCCCGCCACCCTGTTGTCCAGCAAAATGACGGTCGATTCATAGCGTTTCGCAATCGCAATTCGCAGCTGCTCCTTCGTTAAAGGGTAATCGCTTGCCGGAAACATAAAGAACAATTCCTTCTCATTGCTAGGAAACCGGCATATGGTATCCAAATCCTCTTCCTTGACGGGGCGGTTGGCGAACATTTCGCATTCCTCCTTGTCTGCTGATCATCCTCTTCAGAATCCAGCCGAGTATTTTGTTCTCCTGCGGCTGAAGTCATACGCGGGAACTCTTCCGCTTCGCATGAACCCGACTTTGTTAAAGGATTCTACTGAACCTGGCCCTTTTCCTTCTTCAACATTATATTTCAGGAGGCCGCAGCCAATTAACCAATATTCCGGTTGGCCGGTGTGTCAGCAAACATACATACAGATAACGGTGCCGAGAAGCTAAGCCATGGTCAAAAAAGGTTTTCCAAAATTATGGTAATTTTAAGATTGTTACACGAGGAATCCGGTACAATGGGAAGAGGTAGGTTGGCTTGCCCGAGTGGAGGGAACAAGCCGTGAACAGTTTAGGAGGGTTAAGGGTTGTCTCATACGATATTGGTAGCCGATGATGAAGAGGAAATCAGGGAACTGCTCTCTTTATATATGGAGAAGGAACGGTTCAAGGTGCTGGAGGCGGCTGACGGCCAGGAGGTTCTGAAGCAGCTTAGCGAGCATTCCGTCGATTTGATTCTGCTGGATATTATGATGCCGAATATGAATGGATTGCAGGCTTTGAGAGAAATCAGGAAAACAAAGTACATCCCCATTATCTTGCTATCGGCCAAAGGGGAGGATAACGATAAAATATTGGGATTGGGTCTTGGAGCGGATGACTATATCGCCAAGCCTTTCAATCCTCTGGAGGTGACGGCCAGGGTCGGCGCCCAGCTTCGCAGATACTATAAATTCGGCATGGCAACCGGGGAATCTGAGGATGTCAGGCTTCTCCGATCGGGAGATTTGATACTGGATAAAGAAAGCTGTGTCGTCAGCCGAAACGGAGTAGAGGTACCTCTTACCTCCATGGAATACAAGATGGTTTTGCTGCTAATGGAGAACCCCGGCAAGGTGTTTACAAAGCGCAAAATATTCGAGTCCGTATGGGAAGAGATGTATTATGGCGATGACAATACGATCATGGTCCATATCAGCAAAATACGGGAGAAGCTTGAGGAAGATCCGCGCCATCCGGTGTATATCAAGACAGTCCGCGGTATCGGCTATAAATGGGAGAAGCAGGTGCCGTAATGAAGGCCAGGAAAATATACCCTACATTGATGTGGAATTACCTCATGATTATTCTTATTACGTCACTTGTCGTCATTACCAGCTTTGTGTATGTCGGTTATTTAATCTATCAGAGCATCGAATCCAATACTATTCCCATGATTAAAGCGGAAGATATCGTCCGGAGCGATTATCATAATATCCAGCTCGGTGAGGCGGAAGAGCTTGGAGGCTGGGCAGAAATTATTAACGAATCCAACGAAGTGATTCATGTCATCGGAGAGAAGAAGGATTCCGTCGAGAGATATACCGTTTCCGAGCTTTACCGCCTTCTCAGTTATTCGCGAGACAAAGATGTCTATGCGTCAGCGGCTTCTTTTGAAACAGAGGACGGGGCTGTCTATTCCTTGCTGGTGAAGGTTCCCAAGGAGGCGATTAATGGGGCAATTGATTTAATGAAAAACTCCGATCAAGCCCTTAACAAAGTAGCGCTTCATCTGCTATTCTCTATTCTCGCTATTCCCGTGCTTTTAATGTTGATCGTATTTATTTATACATTTTGGACCGCGAAACGGATAAGCCGGCCTCTGCAGACTATCGCCAAGGGTCTGACCCGAATGGTTGGAGGAAATTACGCTACGAGAATAGACCTGAAAGCAGTGCCGGAGTCGGAAATCGGGCAAATCCGGGATGCCTTCAATGTCCTTTCGGAAAGACTTGAAAATAGCGAGCGGGAGAAAAAAAGACTGGAAGAAAGCAAGCAGCGTATGCTGATAGATTTGTCCCACGATCTGAAAACTCCGATGACTACTATACAAGGGTATGCCAAAACTCTGTCAGAGCCCATTGAAATTGATGAGGAGAAGAAGAAGCGCTATTTAAAGATTATCTATAACAAATCCGTAAGAATGACCGCTCTGATCGACTCCATGTTCGAACTGTTGAAATTGGATGCACCGGATTTCCATTTATCGCTGCAGCGCAAAGATTTTGCCGACTTTATGCGGGAGATGGTCGCGGAGCATTATGAGCAATTGGATGAAAAAAGGCTGGATATCCAGGTGGACCTGCCCCATGAGAGCATCATGCTGGCTTTTGATCAGCACCATATGAGTCGGGTCGTAGCGAATCTGCTGACCAATGCGGCTAAGTACAATCCTCCGGGAACGAAACTGCGAATTGCTTTGTGGCAGGAGGAAGGATCCGTTGTCTTGGAAATAGCCGATAACGGCAGAGGGATTTCGGACAAGCTGAAAGCGACTTTGTTCGATCCGTTCGTCCGTGGGGATGATGCGAGATCTACGGCGGGAGGCAATGGCCTAGGGCTGGCTATCGCCTATAAAATCGTCCAGAAGCATGGAGGGATGCTGTTCCTGACTTCCAGCAGCACAGAGAAGACGATCTTCTCCATCCGTCTTCCTCTTAATGAACAAAAGAGCGGATAAATTTTTGTGAACCGTACCGTAAAGGTGCGGTTTTTTGGTTGCATGCCGATTTAAGACAAAGGTTAGCTCATCTAAAGATTCTGTTAAGGCCTGATAAAGATGGATGAAGTATGATGTCTGTAAATCTTATCAATAGTCTGGACAGGAGCGAATGGATATGAAGATGGACGCTGATCAGAGGCCGATGCCCAACAACGAACGTCAACCTATTCTCGATATTCATAATGTGTCCAAAAAGTTAGGGAGCCGTCAGATTATCCGGAATCTGAATCTGCAAGTTTATCCCGGAGAAGTGGTCGGCTTGCTCGGACCGAACGGGGCAGGCAAAACAACGCTTGTCCGCATGATTGTCGGGTTAATATCGACAACATCCGGCAGGATTGCAATTGCAGGTCACGATATTTCCCGGGAAAAGGTGAAGGCGTTAAGATATGTGGGCGCAATTGTCGAAAACCCGGAAATGTATAAATTTTTGTCAGGATATGATAATCTGCTTCATTATTCGAGAATGGCTCCGGGAGCGGATAAATACAGAATCGGGTACTTAAGCAAGCTCGTCGGGCTGGAATCCCGCATTCGCGATAAGGTTAAAACTTATTCGTTAGGCATGAGGCAGAGACTGGGGATCGCGCAAGCTTTGCTGCACCGTCCCTCCTTGCTGCTGCTGGATGAGCCGACCAACGGGCTGGATCCGGCAGGGATCCGCGAACTGAGAGATTATTTGAAAAAGCTCGCTCATGAAGAAAACGTGGCGGTTGTCGTCTCCAGCCATCTGCTGTCGGAAATGGAATTGATGTGCGACCGGGTGGCCATTATACAGGACGGAGCGATTAGGGATGTCCCAACCATTGTTCATAGCGTCGCTGTCGGAACTACAGAGCAGGTCACGGTTATGTTTAATATCGACCGTCCCGATTTGGCGAAAAATACGATAAAGGCTGGCTATGCCGATATGAAGGTCGAGGATGATCCGGCTGGAATTCGGGTAACTTCGGAGATCGGGCAGATTCCGTCCTTGAATGAATGCTTGGTCGTTGCCGGTGTCAAAGTGTATGAGATCCGAATTTTGGCAAAAAATTTGGAAGATAAATTCCTCGAAATCACAAGCACGGGGAATACGCTTCGGGAGAAAATAGGGGAGGGGAACCGGAAATGAATCTATGGCCGCTCATTCAAAATGAAAATATGAAAATATACAAAAGAATTCGCACCTGGATTTTCATAGGGCTGCTTGTTGGAGTGGCCATTGCCGTCTCGTTCCTTCCCTCGGCCGATAAGAATGATGAATGGTGGAAGCAGCTTAATGAAGCGAACAGCAGCTTGACTACAATGCTGGAAGATCCCTCTCTCTCCGATTTTGACAAGCAAAAGTTAAGGAACGAAATAGCCATTAACGAGTATAGGCTGAACTATAATCTTCCACCCGATGATTCGACTCTATGGGGAACCGTTCGGGATTACACGTTATTCATTTCATTCATTACTTTATTTACGGTCATTATCGCTTCGGATAGTGTGGCCAGAGAATATTCCTGGGGGACGATGAAGCTGTTGCTGATTCGCCCCGTGTCCAGATCACGCATTCTTCTTGCGAAATATTTATCCGTCCTTATGTTCGCGGTTTTCCTGCTGATTCTACTATTTGTCGTCTCCGTATTGGTTGGAGGGTTTAAATTCGGATTCTATGAAGCCTTTTCCCCTTATCTGTACGTAGCGAACGGCGAAGTCAAGGAAGGCTCCATTCTGCTGCATCTTCTTCAAATCTACGGGCTTAAATCCGTCCATCTGCTGATGATTGTCACTTTCGCCTTTACGATCTCTACACTGTTCAAGAACGGAACGCTGGCTGTCGCTTGTGCCATTGTACTCATGTTTACAGGGAATGCGCTCGTTCTCTTCTTCAGCGGCTATAGCTGGGTGAAATACTTGCTGTTCACCCATACCAATCTGCTTCCTTATCTGGAGGGCAGCGCACCTATGGAAGGATTAACGCCGAGCTTTTCCATTCTCATGTTGACTCTTTATTACCTGTTATTTATTGCACTTTCCTGGATTGTCTTCTCTCGAAGGGATGTGCGAAGCTGATATCGGCTATAGTTTATCCAGGTCTTGCAGCAAGCTGCGGATAGCATCGGGGTCCGGCTTTCCATTCTTTTTGAACCGGGTCAGCTTGTCATTAAGCAACTGGCCCAACCGCTCGTAATACTCATAAGATTCTGAAGTGGAAGGGTCAAACCAGACATAAGAATCGTCGTTAGAGCTGTTGCGAAGGTAGGGGCGATTCCACTGCTCGGGATAATGATACCCCTGTTCTCCGAGAACGATAGCCAATGCGTCGTCATGACCTATGGGCATGAAGTGATAATAAGTTTCCTTGTGACCGCCTTCCGATACATTCAAATGAATATAGTGATACATCAGGTAGTGTTCGCCGGTCTCTTTATCCTTGAGAAGCTCATAGGCTTCGGTTTCGTTCTCTTCCAGCTTCCTGGCCGTTTCCAATCTATGCTCCAATATAGTATGCGGAACTCGTTTCAGGTCGGTTAATGAATTACTCATTGTCGGCATCCTTTCGAAAAGATAGAGGTAATGCAATTATAGCATACGCATATAACCCAAACGGGCTTTCCTACTCTCACCTCATGAGTTGAACTAATCCTCATTTTAAAGACAACCTTACAAACCGGGTTCATCTAGGGGGGAATCCTCAGATAAGCCACCTTTACCTCCAAACCATAAATTAGCATATAGGAATCATAAGTTAGTCCATTGGATTGGGCGGAAGGTTTTGGTAGTGTTCAAATTGTAAACGCTATCAAAATTAAAGCGAAAGGTGAGGATGAATCGTGTCTTGGACAAATCGATTAAGTCTGTGTCTGGCGGTTTTGCTTATGCTGACGCCATGGCTGCCGGCCGGCGGTGGCGGGATGTCGACAGCAAGAGCAGCGGAAACCGAAATGAACGTCAATTTGGCCATGGGGAAGCCGGCCTATTCAAGCAGCAAGACAAGCGACCGGGAAGCGGAGAAAGCCGTGGACGGCAATCCGACAACTTACTGGCAGCCACTTGCGGCAGACCGGCAGGATATGAATGTATGGCTCTATGTGGATTTGGGGCGGCAGGAAACTTTCAACAAAACGGTCATTCAATTTAAAGCGGGCCGGTTCGCAGAATATAAGATTCAATATTCGGATGACGGTGTGGAATGGAAGGATGCCTTCGTCAAAAACGGGAGTATCGGAAGCCTGGAAAATATAATGTTCGAAGAGGTGACGGGACGATACGTCAAACTCGATCTTTCCTTGGCGAGCGATAACAACGTTCAAGTGGCGGAGTTCGAGGTTTATAACTTCGATGGGCAAATCAATCCGGAACCGGACAATTTGCAGAGCGTTTATTTTGTGAATGAGCAAGGTCAAAGATATAAGCTTAACGATCAGATTGAGATGACGAAAGATGAAGTACTGACTCTTAAAGCAAAAGCGAGGCTGAATACAGGGGAAGAGGTTGATTTGGAGCATATTCCAAAGAAATTTTATACCTCTGCTGTGCAGAGTGCCACTATCGACCAGAACGGCGTCGTTACCGCTCTTCAAGCGGGTGCAAGCCAGGTATTTGTAGAAGTGCCGGTGCAAGGGGGGGGACTGATAAACGAAGATTTGTGGATTGTGGTCAAAGATCCGGAGGAATTTCATGCGGAAGCTCTAATCGCCGTGACGGACCTGACCCATCCCCGCATGAAAATCGAAATCGGCCAGCCGGCCGTTATCGTACCTGGGGATGTGTACCCGGAAATTCCGGTTAGAGCGAACGTAGATGCCTCGATCAGCATGGAGGTTCAAGTTAACGGAAGCACGATCGTCGGCCCGAGTAATCCAGTTGCATTTGCCAAAGGGGAGGAGAAGGCGCTAACCATTCCCGGTACGGCCGATGTTCCGGGACAGTATACGGTGAAGCTGAAGATAGAAGCAGGCGGGGAAATCTACTATGATGCTTTCTACTTCACTGTATTGGAAGCTGATGCCGTACCGGCCGGTCAGAGCAGCGTTGCTTTTCTTAATGACCAAGGAAAGATGGTATATGTGCCGGATTATAAAGGCAATCAAATCCTTGATTTTTCCAATAGCGGCTATATGGGCGGAGGAGTCCGGCTGCCTGATGTTCAAGCGAGAATAGCTTTGGAACCGGGAGAAGGAGACGATACGGCCAGGATCCAGGAGGCTATCGACCAGGTCTCGTTAATGCCGGTCGGTCCGGACGGATTCCGCGGCGCAGTTTTATTGAAGCAGGGCACATTCCGTGTTGCCGGGACACTTAATATTCACACAGGCGGTGTCGTGCTCCGTGGGGAAGGCAAAGGCGAGGACGGAACGATTATTCTCGGAACGGGTAAGGCTGCAAGAAATTTGGTCGTCATCGGCCCCAACACGGCTCCGGTGGTAGATAACGGAAGCAGCGTGGAAATTACGGATTTATTCGTGCCTTCCGGTTCGCGGACCTTCCACGTGAAGGATGCTTCCGGCTATCAAGTAGGCGATACGGTGATGGTACGCCGGGTAGGCAACAGCCGTTGGATTCACGAAATCGGAATGGATCATATATATATGAGGCCCGGAGGCAGCGGCACGAATCAGTGGACGCCGTTCAATCTCGATTTTGACCGGGTTATTACAGCCATCGACGGCAATCAGATTACTGTAGATGCCCCTTTGGCAAATTCGATCGAACGCAGATGGGGCGGCGGACTGATGCTCAAATATAATGACGAGGCTCGTATCGAGCATGTCGGAGTAGAAAATATTCGCGTCGTCAGCGAGTTTGACCCCAGCATCAAGGATACTACGAATGATAACGGAAAGACGGATCCGTATTATGCGGATGAACAGCATGCGGAACGCTTCGTGGTGTTTAACAGCGTCAAGAACGGCTGGGTGAGGGAGGTTACGGGATACCACCTGTCCTATGCGCTTGTTCAAATAGGCCGCCATGCCAAATGGATAACTGTGCAGGACAGCGAACAGTACGATATGGTCAGTATCATTACAGGCGGCCGGAGATACAGCTTTTATATACAAGGCCAGTTGAACCTGGTTCAGCGCACCTATGCGGAAACCTCGAGACATGCTTTTGTCTTTGACAGCCGTGTTCAGGGTCCGAATGTGTTCCTCGACAGTCAATCCACGAAGGATTACAATACGAGCGAACCGCATCACAGATGGTCCGTAGGCGGTCTATTCGATAACATAAGCGCACGGATCAATATACGTGACCGTGCATGGCTTGGCAGCGGACACGGCTGGTCTGGAGCCAACTATGTAACCTGGAATACCGAAGGAGGATTGGTCTCCCAACAGCCTCCGACTGCGCAGAATTATGCAATCGGTCATATTCCGAACAATGACGGCATTAACGTGTCTCCTCTTGTTCCGAGTTCCTATGATCCGCGCCCGAGAAACAATGGATTTTGGGAGCATGAAGGTATGCATGTCACTCCGGGAAGCCTGTATAAGCAGCAATTGAAGGAGAGACTGGGGACGGAAGCTTTGGAAAACATCAAGCGCACTCCGGTAGGGGGCGGCGACCTGGATGTACCGGATTCCGATTTCGGCGACCTGCCACTGCTGAAGGAAATTTTGGTAAACGGCGAAGCGCTGCCGGGTTTCTCCCCGGACAAATTCGATTATACTTATGAATTGCCGGTAGGTACGCAAGAGGTACCGCAGGTTGCGGCGAAAGGCCAGCCCGGCAGCACCGTTGAAGTGACTCAAGCGGGATCGCCCAATGGTAAAGCGGTCATTACCGCGCGGAGCGAAGAGGAAAATGCTTTCGTCCAATATACGGTCCAGTTCAAGTCGCTGGAAGTGTATGGGGATATTCCCCCTAATTTGACGGTCTATCCAATTATGACAGCACGGGCAAGTGACTCGCATAAAGATTATCCGCCGGAAAACGCCATTGACAAGGAGCTGGGAACCCGCTGGGCCGGCAAAGGGGAGCAGTGGATCGAATTTGATCTCGGCCAGGAGAGATTGATTTCCTATGTTCTGATGGCTCAATTCCAGTACTTGAAATATAAATTTGATATTGAGTTATCGACTGACGGAAATCAGTGGACCAAGGTGTACAGCGGCGAGAGCAGCGGATTAACGGAGCTTCTGGAAGGATACCCGATACCGGACACTTATGCGCGGTATTTGAGAGTGGTAGGTCATGGCAACAACAAGGATGCCTGGAATAATGTCAACGAGATTGTTATTGCCGGCGATGTGCCTTCCATTAGACTGCTCGGCCCGAATCCGATGTATCTTGAATTGCATCAACCGTATGTTGAACCCGGATACAAGGCGGTAAGTTCCACGGACGGGGATTTGACCGAACAGGTTAGCGTTACGGGTACGGTTTATACGGATAAACCGGGACGGTATTCCTTGAACTATAATGTACAGAACAGTAAAGGCTACTGGGCGGATACGGTAACGAGGACAGTCTATGTAAAGGACCCGACAGACCCGACAGACCCGACAGACCCGACGGACAAGACAGACCCGACGGACCCGACAGACCCGACAGACCCGACGGACCCGACAGACCCGACAGACCCGACGGACCCGACAGACCCGACGGACCCGACAGACCCAACGGATCCGACTCCGAGACCGGGACCGGTAGGCGGTTTCCTGCCTCTAACTTATAAATGGCAGGATGTCCTCTCGGAAAGCGTTTCGGGAGAACAAGTAACGGTCCGGTTGCATGTGGACCGGTTGAAGAGATTCCTGGATACGAAGCCTGATTCGGCCCCATATCTGGATATTCAAGCTGAGGCAAGCGGAAAGCAATTGACGGTCGAACTGACCGGTGAAATCGTCCGGCTGCTGGCCGAATGGAATCGTTCTGCCGTACTGAGAATCGATTCAGGATTCGCGGCTTATTTGCTTCCGGTTAAACTGCTGGATGATCCTGCTATAGCCAAACAGCTTCAAGCCGAGTCTGATGAAGTAGCTTTTGAAATTCAATTGAGCTTGGCTGCCGAGAAGACTACCGCATCGTTAAAACAGCATTTGCTAAGTCGAGGGATCGAGCAGAAGGCGGATGTCGTGCAATTCGGCATTAGGGCAGCTGCAGAGGGAAGAAGTCTGGAGCTTGACCATTTCGGAGAATATGTTCATCGTTCCATAACGATGTCCAGCGAGCAGCCGGACTTCCATCGCTCCACGGTCATTTTATATGATCCGCTGGATTCCGGCCTGTATTTTGTTCCGTCTGTCTTCAAGAAAACAGACGATGGGTGGAAAGCGGAATTCCAAAGAACCGGCAACAGCTTCTATACGGTAATCAGTCAAGACAGGATGTTCGCAGATATGGAAGGGCACTGGGCTTGGAATGAGGTAGCTCTTCTGGCAAACAAGCAAATTGTGGATGGAATGACTGAAAGGGAGTTCGCTCCGGATGCACGTATAACACGTGCCCAATTTACCGCCTTATTGATTAGGGCGCTAGGGTTGTCCGGTGCAGAGGATGGACAAGATTTGCGCTTTACCGATGTGGCCGCCGGAGATTGGTTTGCCCGGACGGTTGCAGCAGCGGCACAGCACCAACTGGTTGAAGGATACGAAGACGGAAGCTTCCGTCCGGACCAGACTGTCACACGGGAGGAGATGGCCGTCTTGATGAGCCGCGCATTAAAATTTGTCGGCGGCCCGGAACTGGAGACGTCCGTAAGCAATGCGCCCGATTTTAGGGATGCGGTGCAGATTGGGGCCTGGGCTCAATCGGCCGTGGAACAATTAGCTGGAATCGGTTTGATTCAAGGAAAATCTCCGGGCTTCTTCCAACCACAGGATAATGCTACAAGAGCAGAAGCGGCTGCCATGCTGAAACGGCTGCTGGTGCATGTCAACTTCATTAACTAGCGCATGCAGGTGAATTCGCGCAAGCGGTCGCGGGGCAATAAGGTCTGGGATCGCTACGGCATGCCGTCCAATCGAAGCTTCTGGCCCGGACTTGCTCTGCTCGCCCCTGCGATAGTGGGAACGGACATTGCGGCCATTCTCGCGCTGTCGTTCGGTTCCCCTCGAAAATCGGTGCTTATATGGATGACGGCCAGCCTGGCGATATGGACAATGCTGTTGGCTTATGGTACGGTCTACGGGCTGTCCTTTGTCGAGTATTTCCGCCGGGAGGAGAATGAAAGCCTACGGAACTGAGAGGCGTTATTCAACGAAATATCGCCATTCTTTAAAGTTAACGGAACTGTACGCCGTTATTGGCTGGAATTCGCGAAGTATTGCCATCGAAATAAGTAAATAACGGTACTGAGTTCCATTAGGATTACAATACGGCCAAAATCAATGAAATAAGGTCGCTGACTTCCGCTACTGTCACAACAAATTTCCAAACGGGGCTGCCCATTGGCCATCTTCGATGGCTTTCGGGACAGCCCCTTTATTATGTCCAATCGAAGCTTCCGGCCCAAATAAGCTGAGTCCGGACGGTTGCATGCAATCGCAAAATCGCTGTAATTGATTCCATCTGCCGCCAATCGTAAAAAAACACAACTCAGGGAGGATAACTCCATTGTCTCTGATGCCGCTTTCAGAGTAAGATCAGCCATATGAGAACTTCAGTTTAATGGGGGGAGAGGTGCAGATGGCTAGCAAAATCCAGCCTTCCGATCGGGTCCAATACCGATTTGCCAACAAACGAGAGCTTTGGGGAATGGTGCGAAAATATAAAGCGCTTTACTTGCTTTCAATTCCGGGGATTATTTATTTTATTATTTTTAAATACATCCCCTTATTCGGGAGCGCCATGGCTTTTCAGAATTATAATCTGTTCAAAGGGTTTTGGGGAAGCGAATGGGTCGGGTTGGCACATTTTAAACGAATGTTCGCCTACGACGAATTTCTAACTATTTTCAAAAATACTTTATTGATTGGTTTGTATGATCTGTTCATCGCCTTCCCGATTCCAATCCTCCTGGCGCTGCTGCTCAACGAGATGCGCATTATTGTCTACAAAAGAATTCTGCAAACGATCGTTTACATGCCGCACTTCCTGTCCTGGGTCATAATTGGCGGAATCGCCATCGGAATTCTGTCGCCGACGACCGGAGTCGTTAACGAAATCCTCGGCCGGTTCGGGGTGGAGCCGATATATTTCCTTGGAGAAGAATCCTACATCCGCAGTATTCTGATCGGCTCCGGCATTTGGAAAGACAGCGGATGGGGAACGATCATTTACTTGGCCGCTCTGGCCGGCATTAATCCGGAACTGTATGAGTCTGCCGTCATAGACGGGGCCAATCGCTGGCGCCAAACGATTTCGATTACGATTCCATCGATTCTTCCTACGATCATGATTCTTTTCCTGCTCCACATCGGCAATTTCCTTGATTTCGGATTCGAGAGGGTTTATGTCTTCTTGAATTCCTTGAATGCGGACAAGGGAGAGATTCTCGACACCTACATCTATAGGGCCGGTCTGCTGGAGAAGCAGTACAGCTATACGACGGCCATCGGTTTATTCAAATCCGTAGTCGGACTTCTGCTGATCATGATTGGCAACACCTTAAGCAAGAAGGCAACCGGAGACTCACTTTATTAAGGCAGGTGTAGAGAAATGAAAAGAATGAGCAAGGGAGAACGAATTTTTCAGGTTTTCAATTACTTTATAATCACGCTGATCGCCTTAAGCATGCTGCTTCCAATTTTGCATGTGCTGGCTCAATCCTTAAGCGGTGAACTGGCTATTAACTCGGGAAAGGTGACGATACTTCCTGTAGATTTCACATTCGTCAACTACCAGATTGTTCTTAAAGATATGTCGGTTTGGAGAGCGTTTATGGTGAGTGTTGTCGTGACGGTGTTCGGAACCTTGTTCAATCTGGCGGCAACGGCCTCACTGGCTTATCCGTTATCCAGATCGGAATATTTGGGACGCAGGTACGTGCTCATGATGGTGCTGCTAACGTTTATTTTCAGCGCACCGCTGATTCCAAACTACTTGCTGATCCGTTCCCTGGGGATGCTCGATACTTTATGGGCGCTGATCATTCCGGGAGCCATAAGTGCTTACAATCTGTTCATCATGCGGTCATTCTTTAATAACCTGCCGGGTGAATTGATTGACTCCGGAAGGATCGATGGTGCCGGCGAGATGAGAATTCTGTGGAGCATCGTGCTTCCGCTGTCCAAGCCGGCTATGGCTACGATGGGACTCTTCTATGCCGTATCCCACTGGAATTCGTATTCCAGTGCCATGTACTATATTAACAACAGGGCCCTGTACCCGCTTCAAGTTCGTCTGCGGGAGATCGTCATTACCGATACATTCGGGGAAATGGATTCCTCCTTTGAAAATCTGGCCAATATGTCTCCAGAAGGGATGAAAATGGCGGTCATTGCGATTTCTACGCTGCCCATTATGATGGTCTATCCTTTCTTGCAGAAGTATTTCATTAAAGGAATGCTTATCGGTTCCATTAAATCGTAAAAGAACACAAGGCATAATAAAATTCCCAATACAAGGGAAGAAGAGCAAACGTTATCATTGGTAACAAGACTGGAAACGTTATCAATACAATTATAGAAAGAAGGGGTAAACATGAAAAAGGCATGGGGTCTGGCATTAGCCGGGGTTCTGGCTGTAACGACTCTCTCCGGCTGTGCCGGCGGAGGCAAGGAAGCTTCACCATCTCCCAATACGGGGGCAGGGGAGGAAAAGCCCGGCGATGCCAAGAAGGAGCCGACGAAGTTCTCGATTTCCTTCTCTACGTCCGGGAACCCATATTTGGAGTCTTCTCCCGACATTAATAAGGACAAATGGGTATTGAAGCTGGAAGAGCTGACCAACACCGATCTTAACATTATTCCTGTGTCGCATAAGGAATTCGATCAGAAAATGAGCTTGATGTTCGCCGGTAACGACATTCCGGACGTCGTCGGAAATCTGAGAGGCGGCCCAACGACTTCATCTATGGCCGGATCGGTGGAAGCCGGAGTGTTCAGACCTCTGGACGATTTGCTGAAAGAGCATGCCCCGAATCTGATGGCCCAGGTTCCTAAAGAAGCTTGGGAAGAGACCAGCTTTGAAGGAAAAATATACGGAATTCCGCTGTGGATCTCCAATCCTTCCCGGCGTGCAACCTTCCTTCGCACCGATCTTCTGGAAAAAACCGGTTTGCCAATGCCGAAGACGGCGGACGAATTTCTCGATGTTCTGCGGGCATTCAAAGAATTGGGAGTGGAATACCCGTACCAGTTCCGAGAAAATTTCAAGTATGCCGATACTTTCCTGGGAGCTTACGACGTGCTGCCTTTCCAATTTGAACTGCAAGACGGCCAGGTCGTACCGAAATTTTTTGACGTAGAGAATATGACCAAAGCATTGGAAGCTTATAAGGCCATGTATGATGAAGGCCTGATTCCCAAAGATTTCGCAACGGTGACACAAGCCGATTACACCAAAAACATCAGTGCGGGCAAGGCGGGAATGTGGGCTGCCAATGCGGAAGGGCTGGCCGGGTTTAGAACGAAAATCAAGGAAGCCGATCCCAACAGCAGAGTGGATATTGTCGCTTCGCCGACAGGCACGGACGGCAAGGGAGGTCTTCAGCACGTTGCTGCTATTTCACAAACCTATTATATTAATAGCAAGGTGAGTGAAGAAACAGCGATCGACATCATTAAGTTCTTCGACTGGATGACGACGGAAGAAGCGGAAATGTTCTTCTCTTTCGGAATCGAAGGCGATACTTACACGATAGAAAATGGCAAGGTTAATTACAAATTCCCGGTAACCAAAGAGGAAGTGGACGAGGAAGGCTTCCGCAGCGGGAATCTCTGGATGGTTCACGACGGCACTTATAGAAAGAAATTGGCGGAATTAACCGAGGACGGCAAAGATATGCTGGACGCTTTCGATAACATTCTCGCCCACGAAGGTCGTCCGGGAATTACATTCAACCCTAGTCTGAGCAGCTTCACGAAATATCCGGATCTGGCTCCGGGCGGAGATGTCGGACCGAAGCTCATACTGGATCATATGATCAAGATGATCTACGGGAAGGAGCCAATCTCCGACTGGCCTAAAGTCATCGAGGAATATAAGGCCAAGGGCGGAGATGAAATCATTAAGGAAGCGACGGAAAGATATAAAAACAACGATGGGGTCATCGACCGCACGAAGTGATCTTCCATCGATCCCCGGGGAGAATAGTTTTACAACAGCCAAGCCCCGGGGCTATAATAGACGTGACTTCAGTACATGTGATAGTCAATCATTCGGTATCTGCTGCGACGTTCGTTCGGGCGGATACTTTTTTCCATCCATATATGGGGAGAAGGGGGACGAGGCTGTGAATTTACTTATCGTTGATGACGAGCCGGTCATCCGCAAAGGTTTGGTCCGGATGGCCGAGCAGTATCATTCGTCTCTTGCCAGCATATATACCGCCAATAATGGTGTGCACGCGCTGGAGGTTGTCCAGGAGTATAAGCCGGAAATCATCTTCACGGACATCCGGATGCCCAAGATGGACGGGCTGGAACTATGCAGGCATATTCATGAGCAGTACGATCATATTCAAACCGTAGTCATTTCCGGTTACGGGGATTTTGCTTATGCTCAGCAGTGCTTGACTTACGGGGTAAAGCACTATTTATTGAAGCCGGTTACAAAACCTGATGTTCATGCCATATTGGACAAATTGCTGAACAAGCCGGTCAAGGGCTACATTCCCATATCCAGGTATGTGGAATGGATGGATCAGGCGGATCAATGCATCTGGTCCCTGGACCAGGAGAAGTTGAGGAAGCTGGTTCAGCAGTGGAAAGAGGACTGCTTCTCCACAGGAATGAATGCGCTTCAATGCAGCGAATTGCTTAAAGATTGTATAAGCATGCTTGAGAGAAGGCTGCAGGCTAGAGACTCCTCTTTTCCCCGGATCTCCTCGGAATATATGGGAGCGCGGACCCGGGAGGAAGCATTCGATTTTTTCGAACGGCAGTTGGAGCGGATCATGGATGAGCTGAGCCTGAAAAGAAACGGCCGGTTCAAGGATCCTCTGGAGGAGGCGAAGGCCTATATCGAGCTTCATCTGTCCGAGGAAATCTCCCTCGAGGAGGTTGCGGAGAAAGCCGGATTTACGCCCAATTACTTCAGCTCCCTGTTCAAAAAGATGACGAACGAAACCTTCGTCCAATACCGGATCAAGAGAAGGATGGAGAAAGCGCAGCAGCTGCTCGCGGTTCCGCATTTTCGCATTGTGGATGTCGCGGCGGAGGTCGGATACGAGGACTATCCCCATTTTACGAAGATGTTTAAAAAAGTGACCGGTCAGTCTCCGTCGGAATACCGGGCCAAGCTGGGGATTAAATGATCAAGGGCAGTCTGTACCGGAAACTACTCTTGTATTTTCTCGTCATCATAGTAGCGACTCTCGTTTCCGTCGGCATATCCACCTACAGTAAATCTTCGAAAGAGCTGGATGACCAAATCAGGCGCCATATGTCGCAAATTATTAACAATGCCATTAATCATACCGACCTGTACCTGAAATCGTATGAGCGTTCCATTATTGCGCTTCTGAACAATCGGGATGTGAAGAAATTTATAGACCTGCCCAATCCGCCGGAAGATTACGATTATTATCATTATCGCAAGCTGATCAAGGAGGTCGGGCTGCAGCCGATCCTTATCCGAAATCCGGAGATATTATCCATCTATATTATCAGCTTTGACGGCAATGCGATCTATGATTACAACGGTATGCCGGATGAAACCTTCTCTTCCGCCGAAATTGAGGAGCAGCTCAGGTTTTTGCTGGAATACACGAAGCCGGACGGCAGCTTATCGATTATGAACAGCAGCATTTTTCCAACGTATGACAAGCAGGTGGTGAGGCTGGCCCGGCAGATCAAAGGCTATTCCTCTACTGAATACAAGGGGATTCTCGCCATTGAAATCAAATCCATGGAGCTGTCCGCTTTGTGGAACGGAGTCGATTTGGGCAAGGACGGGTATTTTTTTATCGTGGATAAGAAGGGAAAAATCGTCTATCATCCGGATCCTTCCCGGATTCGTACGGATGTGGAAGGAACGTTCAGGGACAACATTTTACACGCGGATGAGCAGATGTTTATGGTGAACGAAGAAGGCCGCGAGCGGATGTTCATGAGCCGCAAGTCGGATTATTCCGGCTGGAATCTGGTCGTATCCATGCCAATGGATGAAATTATGAAGCCCGTCTCAAGCATAAGGATGACGACGATCATTGTAGGATTGTTCACGTTTGCATTCGCTTCTCTGCTGGCGTACCGGTTCAGCCGCTCCATTACCCGCCCCATCCAGGTACTCAAAAAAGGAATGAGGCAAACGGAAAAAGGAAACTGGATGATGATTCCGCTGCCCGAGCAGAAGGATGAAATCACGGAGCTTATGGTCCGTTACAATCTTATGGTCAACCGGTTGTCCGAGTTGGTGGAGCAGGTTTATGAGGCGGAGCTGAAAAATCACGAAACCCAGATGGAGAGACAGAAGGCGGAATTCCAGTCGCTGCAGCTTCAGATTAATCCCCACTTTCTGTATAACACTCTGGAGACGATTGTATGTTACGCCGCAGTGCAGGATTCAGAGGAAATATCGGATATTGTGAAAGCGATGGCATACATGCTCCGGTATTCGATTCAGACCAATCTGGAGGAGATTACCGTTGCGAATGAATTGAACCACGTCCTTAACTATATGATTATTCTAAAACACCGAATAGATCGCGAATTCGAAATTGATGTGTCCGTTCCTCCAAGATTTTTGCTGAAGAAAATGGTGCGTCTGACCCTGCAGCCTTTGGTGGAAAATGTGTTTCAGCATGCCTTTCCGGATGGAGTGGAGGATCATCACTGGATACGGATCGATGCGGAGGAGAAGGGAGACCGGTTCCGCGTCATCGTGGAGGACAATGGGGTCGGGATCGCACTTGATCATTTGCAGCTGCTGCAGTCCAAGCTGCAGACCAATCGGCTTGCGGATGAGGAGGATGGCTCGCGGAAGGATAAAGGCGGGATTGGAATGGTTAATGTTCACCGGCGTATCCAAATGGTGTTCGGAGAGGAGTATGGGCTGACGATAGAGAGTGAGCCGGGACGAGGGACCAGAATGATTATGAATATGCCCCTGCATGGCAACGGAATCAAACCTCCGGGAACGGCTTGAACGGATTATGGGACAGGACAGCTCTATTGCTTGGGCGAACCCGTTTGCGAATCGGGACGTCAGCAAGTCCTGCCCCCTGCGGAGTTCCGGGAAACCGGGTGTTAGAGGAGGCGACCTTGGTCCGATAAGTGCCAGCCGTTAAACGAACATGGGAGAGGAGCTTTGTATATGGAAAATCGTTGGATTTCCGCTGACAAAGGCTGGGAGGAGGTGGCGGCCGGCGTATGGAGACTTCGCGTCGGGAATCCTTCCGGGCGGACGCCGTCTTCGATCGTCCAGCCGTTACATAAGACGGAGGCGCTGGAGCGAATGGGAAGCGGCAGCCTGCCTTTCCAACTGAGTGAGATTGAGCTTAGGACGGACCAGCTTCGAACCGTCATTACTCTTCCGCTGCAAAGGGATGAGCGGCTGTATGGGCTGGGTCTTCAGTTCATGCGGATGAATCATCGCGGGCGGACGAGATATTTGCGTGTGAACAGCGATCCGAAGCAGGATACCGGCGAGACTCATGCGCCGGTTCCATGGTACGTCTCCAGTCTTGGATACGGAATATATGTAGATACCTCGCGCATCGCAACCATTTACTGCGGGTCCGCAGTGCGTTCGGACTGTCTGTACGGGGAAGCGAAGGACCGCAACAGCGACCCGGACTGGAAGGCGACTCCGGTTTCGGACCAAGTCGAGATGGTTATCCCGGATCAGGGGGCTGAGTTGTATGTATTTGCCGGCCCGACCATATTGGATGCGGTTCGCCGCTATAACCTGTATCATGGCGGGGGAGTCCTGCCTCCAAGATGGGGGCTGGGCTTCTGGCACCGGGTGCCGAAGAGCTATTCGGCGGATGAGGTGCTGAAGGAAGCCATGGAATTTCGCGAGCGGGGGGTGCCGTGCGATGTCATCGGGCTGGAGCCGGGTTGGCACAGCAGAAGCTATCCGGTAACGTACGAGTGGCATGAAGGGAGATTCCCGGATCCGGCCGGCTTTGTAGACGAGATGAAGAAGAACGGTTTCCGCGTCAATCTGTGGGAGCATCCTTACGTATCTCCGGATGCAGGAATCTACGAGCCGCTTAAGGCACTATCCGGCTCCCATACGGTATGGCATGGATTGGTGCCGGACTATACATTGCCGGAAGCGCGGCAAATTTACAGCGATCAGCACCGCCGGGAGCATGTGGACAAGGGAGTGTCCGGATATAAGCTGGACGAATGCGATGGGAGCGAACTGACGCGTAATTCATGGATATTTCCCGAGCATGCCGAGTTTCCGTCCGGGTATGATGGCGAGCAAATGCGCCAGATCTACGGCTTGGCGCTGCAGAAGATGACAGCGGACCTGTTCCGCGCCGCCGGCCGAAGAACCTACGGTCTCGTCAGAGCGTCCAATGGATGCGCCTCCTCCATGCCTTATGTTCTGTATTCCGACTTGTATGATCACCGCTCTTTCGTACGGGCATTATGCAATTCCGGCTTCAGCGGCTTGCTGTGGACTCCCGAGGTGCGGAAAGCGGAGAATGCGGAAGACTGGGTCCGGCGGATGCAGGTAGTCTGCTTGTCGCCGCTGGCCATGTTGAACGCTTGGGCGGACGGGACGAAGCCGTGGTCCTTCCCCGAAGCTGAGCCTGTCGTCACCAAGTATATCCGCTTGAGAATGCGGTTGATTCCATATCTATACTCGGCCTTCGCCCGCTATTACGAAGAAGGGGTTCCTCCTATCCGGCCGATGGCCCTGGAAGAAGCGTTCGCGGCCCGAAATGCGCGGGGGGAGAGCAAGCTGGACTCGACGGATTTCGCGTATGGGGCTTCAGCGGAAAGCGAGCTGGACGACCAATATATGCTCGGTGATTCCATGCTGGTAGCTCCTCTGTTCGCCGGTGAACGGAGCCGCCAGGTTTATTTGCCGGTAGGGGTATGGTACGATTTCGATACCGGAATCCGTCATGAAGGGGGACGTTATATCGAGGCCTCCCCCGGACTGGACACTATTCCTGTCTATGTGCGGGACGGCTCGATCATTCCGATGATGCCGGAGCTGCCGCATGTCCCGCGACAAGGGGAGCAGGTAGCTATCGAGCTGCATCATTATGGCACGACCTCGGGCAAGTTCCGCTTGTTCGATGATGACGGAGAAAGCTTCGCTTACGAACAAGGGGAGTATCGTTGGCGGGAAGCCGTGCTTCGGGTGTTGGAAGAGGGCCGCTATGAAACATCGGTCTCCCCGGCCGAACAGGGCTGGTCTTCGGCTTATAGCGGGTTTAC
Organism: Paenibacillus sp. 32O-W; assembly: GCF_007679495.1. Classification (GTDB taxonomy): domain Bacteria; phylum Bacillota; class Bacilli; order Paenibacillales; family NBRC-103111; genus Paenibacillus_L; species Paenibacillus_L residui. The sequence continues at coordinate 43,210 of NZ_VEGP01000045.1, forward strand.
TTGGGTATGTCACCATTTAGGCACGAAATAGGAGCAGGCAGAAGAGGGAAGGTCACAGGCAGTGGATCGGGATTGGCCTGTTTCTAATTAGGATATAATAGGAATCATTCTGGTTACTCACCGTGTTTAAATAGGAGGGACGACATGAAGGATAAGGATAAACTGGAGAAAATCGTTACGGAGACTCTGCTGGAGGGAGAATTCAATAAGGGTGATCCGGATGATGAAGCGGTCGGACGCCTACCATCCAAATATGAAATCCGGCAGACCGTCCAGTTGGATCCCATCGTTGAGGAGACGAAGCGGTTCCGGACCATGGGTAAAGAAGTGGATGACCGGTATGATGAATATATGAAACGGGCCAACAGGGAAGATCCCGAGGACGGGGATAAGAATTAGAAGCGGCTCTCAAAAAGTTTCATAGAGATGAGGGGGGCTGCCGCCCCAGCCTGCCAAACCTGCCGGGATAATCATACGGCAGGTTTTCTCTTTCTTACCTGAGAAGGCGGATCGGTTTCTTGTATAAAGGGTACAGCCACTTAACCCCGCTCGGTGTAAAAGTATCTGCCAGCAGGTGAGAAAAATAGCTGATGGCGGACAAAGCGGCGATCCCCTCAATACCGACTTGACGCTCCAATCCCAACCCGATTGCCCACCATAGAAATACAGCCCATAAGGTATGGGTCATCCCTCTGTGCTTTAACCAAGGGGCCCAGGCAATGAACAGGCCGAGTCCGGCCAACCAGATCATTTCATTCTGCCATCCCCAATAAATCAGACCGATCCCGATAAGACTCAGCAGAAAATTGCGGATAACTCCTTGACGCGTAATCAGGCCGAGAAGAAACAGGGCGGTGGCCACCATAGTCCACTCCATATAGAAGAGATGGCGGTAAAAATAGAAGTAAAGAACAGCCCCTACGGATAAAATCCCCAGGCCCAGAATGCTTTCTCGGAGCAGCTTGGACATTTTATCCAATTTGCCGCTCAGAATACTGTTGCCGTCCAGGTCGGCACTTAAGGAGGAGAAGGCGGCCGCCGCCACACACATAGCCCCTTCTTTAAAATCCATCGAATGGTACAGTCCGGCAAACACGCCAATGGCCGCGCCGATAGCAAGATGAGTAGAGCCTTTCATAATTCCTCCCGAATTAGAAACATATGTTCTGATCTTTTATTATACACTTTGTAACTGCATTTAACAATCGCCGCGACCGCTTATATGGCACTATTTTCGAAAGAGCTTGAGCGGCATGAAAAAAGAACCTCCACTCATCATTATTCAATGAGATTGCCGAGGTTCTTATTAACCACATTAGAAAGTTTAAGTTCATTAAAGCATTAAAATGGAACAACTTTCTAATTGGCATAAAAAGCTACCTT
>NZ_VEGP01000046.1 GCF_007679495.1 Paenibacillus sp. 32O-W
GGCGTCTTTCCAAGCAGGGTTCACACCTGCTACCTCACTCGACCTAGGCTTGGTCGCTCCAAAAGTGCATTAAAATCGTGCCTTTTTCCAAAAAGAAGGCGAAAGACGATCAAATGTGCAGGTCTTTTTGACAAAATGGGGAGATTTCGCAAAAATCGCTCCAAAGACCTGCATTATCGCTTTAGAATCAGGCATTGCGTGGCTTTTTCTAAAAAAGACATGCCGTTTTGCTTGTCTTTTGCACTCATTTTTATATCGGATATCTACGTTTTTTTCCTCCTTCGGCCGATATATAACGATAGAAGGTTTATTCATAGCCAGTATAGGGCGTATCCGTTCTTATAACGGAAGCAGCTGATAACGGTGGTTTCCCAGCAAATCGCCAAGGAAGTTTATGAGGAAAGAAGGTATAGATCCCTTATGAGAAAGAATCGAAAGTCGTGGATCGGGAAGGTGCTGCTGTGCTCCGCTCTTCTGTTGTCTCCGTTGGCGGCCGGCGCCCCTGTTCCGACAGCCCATGCCGATACCAACAACAATTACAGCTTGTCCCTGGCCAATCTGGTCCTGGAAAATTATTCGCTTTCTCCCGTATTTACGCCGTTAAATGTATTTTATACCGCGGATGTGCCCTACCATAAAACTTCTATCCGGGTCACTCCTACCGCCATGGATAAGAATGCAACGATTCAAATAAACGGAACTCCGATCGGCAGCGGCTCTTCCCGGGATGTACCGCTGATGGTAGGCTCCAATATTATTTCGATTTCCGTCATTGCTCCCAACGGCAGCTCCAAGTTATATACGGTCAACGTGACCCGCAAAAGTATCGGTCTCGTTAATTTGTTTATGGATGCGGCATCCTTGAATGAGCCGTTCGACCCGGAGGTGACCTCCTACACGGCCAGAATTCCCGAGTTTCTGTCCTTTATCAACGTTACAGCCGTAACCGATTTGAAGGACTTAACCGTGAAAATTAATGGACGAATAGTATCGAGCGGAGTGCCCGCGGCCATTCCGATAACCGGGATCAATTCCCTGATGGTTGAAGTTTCCTCTTCCGCCAACGAAATGAAGGTCTATACTATCCATCTGGACCGATCCACAGCCGATAAGAACGGATTATCCTATCTTTATCTGGAAGGGGCTTCGTTAAACAGAGCCTTTGATCCGAGCGTCACTTACTACTCTTCGGTAGTCAATAATTATGTATCCGAAGTGAAGGTCAGCCCTGCCTACGGCAGCAATGTCCGCTCCGTAACCATTCGGGGAACGAAGGTTGCGAGCGGGGCTTTCCATACCGTTCCTCTATCGGTAGGCGATAACGAAATAGCCATCGAAGTCGATTCCTATGACAATATTAAAAAGACCTACCGGATAAACATCAGCCGGTTGTCGTATAACGATAATAACCAAAATCCCGGAGGCGGCGGAGGCGGCCATTCTGGCGGGGGCAGCCAGCAGTTCGCTTATTTGTCCAACCTTTCGCTGAGCAGCGGAACCTTGAACCGGAGCTTCGACTCCAATGTGCTCAAATATTACGCTACCGTCAATAACAGCACCTCCAACCTGCAAATCAGCGTCTCATTCTGGTCCGGCATTACGGCCAAAATTAACGGAAAAGAGGTGCAGAGCGGCAGCTACCACGATATCCCCCTTAAGACCGGAGACAATAACGTCGCCATTGAAGTACGCAGCTCCAGCGGGGATATTCGTTACTATAACGTTATGATTACAAGGCTGCCTTCGGATTACGGAGATATCGGAAACGGCGGTGGCGGCATCGGCGGTACCATCGGCGATCCCAATACTTATTTGAGCAATCTTCTGGTCGAGGGCCTCTCCCTGGATAAGAGCTTCCAGTCCAATATTAGCGGCTATTCTTCAACCGTCACTTACCCGGTGAGCCATTTCCGGTTAAGCCCGATCTATCATTCCAATATATCGGTCAAGGTAAACGGGCAACCGGTAGCAAGCGGCGAATATTACTGGGCTGCGCTCAACGTAGGAACAAACACGATTACGATAGAAGCCAGATCGAACAACGGAGGCCTGAGCTACTATACGATTGTCGTTACCCGGCTGGCTCAGGGGCAGACGGATCCGGGCGGACCGATCGGGGATAACAGCCTGATTTCAATCGGCTCTCCCAACATCGCGCTGGATCGAAGCTTTCATCCGAACGAAACCTATTATCGGGGATATACGGGAAATCCGAATTTTACTTTTACTCCTGTGACGACCGGAAGGGCCCGAATCAAAATTAACAACACTTATTATTCATCCAATCAACAAGTATCCATTCCGCTTAACCTTGGAGAAAATAGTGTGAACATTGAGGTTGTTCCGGACAATGGGGGAGCCTCCCGGACCTACACCTTCATCGTGAGCAGAGGAGACTATACTTACGATCCCAATGAGCTGTCCACCATCGTTATACCCGGTGTAACCTACAGTCCCAAGTTCGACAAGAATGTCTCCTACTACCATGCGACGGTGGAATCGGGCATAACGGCCATCAAGATGATGCCGATAGGCACAGGAATCCATTCGATTACGGTTAACGGGCATAATGTCAATAATCTTCAGCTGTCGCCGGATTTGCCGCTGGCCTATGGAGACAACAAAATAGAGGTCAAGGTGCAGAATTATTATGGAGGAGGTTCAGGCACTTACACCTTCTGGATTACGAGGACCCGCCCGGAGCAGGAGGGGCAGCCTCTAAGCCCTTATCTGCTGGATGGGGATATGATTGTGACGATAGGTACCCCTTCGGACGCCAATATTACGTATGCCAAGCTTAAAGAGCATCTGGAGCCGGGAAATAACTTCAACAGGATTATCTTCAAGATTGCCAGCGGCAAATATTCGAGCCAACCGAATTACGTCATGTTCGATCAGAGCATGCTTGAATATTTAAGAAGAAACGCCCGTATGATTATTGCGGAAACGCCTGACGGCAAAATCACCGTCGACCCTTGGGATATTAAGTCGAACGCATTCAAAGCCTCTTTCGAGATGAAAGACGCGGACTTGATAACCAACGTTCCGTCCAATTATGAGCCGCTTTCCAATCTATATTCCATTTCGCTGGAAGGCCTGGATACAGCGGACGGCTGGGCGTCGGACACCTATTCCATCAAGGGGATGATCGAGCTCCCCACCAAGCTATCGGAGCAGGAGCTCAAACAGGCTAATGCCTACGATTTCTCCGATATCTATCAAAGATGGGAGCTGGTTCCCAGCACCACCAAGGACAACATTAAAGAGATTGTCATCCATGGAAACAGCGATATCGCCATCATGAAGACAGCGATCACCTTCCCTGATATTGCGGGCCACTGGGGACAATCCTATATTGAATATTTAGCATCAAAAAACATTGTCAACGGCTATGAGGACGGCACCTTCAGACCCGATAGGCCGATCACGCGCGCCGAATTCATTACGCTGCTGGTCAATGCACTGCCGTTGGATAGCCTGTCCTTCTACCCAAGCTTCAGCGACGTTCATGAAGGAGAATGGTACTTCGAGGATATCCTGCTCGGGGCCCAGCACCGGTTAATTGAAGGCTATGAGGACGGCCGGTTTAAACCAAACGAACTGGTTTCCCGTGAGGAGATGGCTGTCGTCCTGGAACGGCTGATGCGACAGCAGCTTGGAATGAATATGTCCATCACTGATGAAGAAGTGGATGCATTGTTAGGCCGCTTTGAAGACGCCGGCGAAGTCAGCGGTTGGGCCAGACAAGCGGTTGCCATTAACATTAAAATGGATGCCATGAGCGGATTAAGCGACAGGCAATTGGCCCCGCAGGCCAAAGGTACCCGGGCGCAAATTGCTACCCTGCTGTACAAAGTGTTTGATAAAGCCAAGCGTTTCTAAAGGACACACCTTGTGAAACGTGCAGCGAATAATTGATAAGGAGGGCTTGGCCGTAGAGGGCGGGCCCTTCCTTTATTCTATGCGGGGCGACTGGAGGGCTTTTTCCACAGAGACGTAGAAAACTCCGGCTGACATCATGTTAATGAAGGGTATGTTTGGCAGCGAAAGCAGAGATACTAACGAAAAACCATTTGGGTGGCTTCCATGAAAACTATTCGAGATATCTACTTTCGCGACCTTAAACATATTTTCACCAACTGGGCGGCATTAATTGTTATTACCGGACTCGTCTTTTTGCCCTCCCTATACGCCTGGTTTAACATCGAAGCTTCTTGGGATCCGTATGGTCAGACGGGAGGACTGGCCGTGGCTGTTTCCAATAACGATGAAGGATCGGTCATTAGAGATCAACCGATCAACATTGGAGAGGAAATCATTGCCTCGCTCAGGGATAACCGTCAAATCGGCTGGATCTTCGTGGATGAACCGACAGCACTCAGAGGAGTTCAGCATGGAGACTATTATGCGAGCATAACGATTCCCTCCGACTTCTCCGAGAAGATAGCGTCAATTCTGACGGACCATCCTCAGAAGGCCGAAATTGAATATACGGTGAATGAGAAAATCAATGCCATCTCCCCTAAAATTACGTCTAAAGGGGCCAGCGGAATTATAGAGGAAGTTAGCCGCAACTTTATCAAGATTGCTAACGGAACCATTTTTCAAATTTTCAATGAAATCGGCGTGACGCTGGAGAGCGAGCTTCCGACTATCGAGCAGCTTAGAAGCCTTGTCTTCAAGTTGGAAGCGATGTTTCCGGAGATCTGGCAGACGGTCGCCACTGCTTCGGAAGACCTGAGCAAGGCTAACGAGATTGTCCTCAAAGCTCAGGAGAATGTACCGATTGTCGCCCAATTGGCCAAGGACGGGCAGGATTTTACCGAGCGGTTAGGCCAGTTCCTCGACCGGAGCAGAGAGAATGCGGCTGCAGCAGGCCCTTCCATCAAGAACGATCTCGCGCTGCTGCAGCAAACGGCGACGGCCACGGAGCAATTGACTGCACTGCTGCTTGAAGAGAAGCCGGACCCGGCCGCAGTGAAATCAGCCCTCGACCGGGCCTCCCGCAGACTGGCCCTGGCCATTGACATCACCGACAAGACGAGCTCGCTATTTGCCAGGCTCAACAGCATGGTTGGCGGCAACCGGCTCGCTTTCGTGACCGATAGGCTCGGACAGATCAAGACGAATTTCGAACAGCAGGCAGCAGCCGTCAATCGGATCAGGGAAGTTATAGATAAGGGAGAGAAACCGGCTGACGACCTGGTCCAAAGCTTAAACCAATTGTCCAAGGATGCCTCCGCTTGGATTGGAGACCTGCTCAACCGATACGACAGCGAGATCCAGCCCCTCATTCTGGAAGGGCTGAACAAGGCTAGAACGGCGGCCGAGCAGGCCCATACCGTTCTGACAGAGGCTTCCCGCAGCATTCCGGATGTTCAGAAGATTATTAACGATGCGGCTGCCGGACTGGCATTCGGGGGCCGTGAGCTGCAAGCCGTCCAGCAGCATCTTCCGGTCATCGAAGCGAGGATCAAAGCACTTGCCGACCTTATCCGGCAATTGGAGAGCGAGGGGAACCTGTCTGAAATCATTGATTTGCTCAAGCACAATGCGGAAGAGGAAAGCAGCTTCTTCGCCGAACCGGTCGTGCTTAAGGAGAATAAGCTGTTTCCAATTCCGAATTACGGATCGGCCATGTCCCCCTTCTTCACTACTTTATCTCTTTGGGTAGGAGCTCTGCTCCTGGTCTCTTTGCTGACGGTAGAGGTTCATCATCCCGAACTTAGCTACAAGAGCTATCAAATTTACTTCGGGCGATATTTGACCTTCATGTCGATAGCCGTCCTGCAATCGCTGATGGTGACACTGGGCGATTTGTTTCTGCTCGGAACCTATTGCGTCAACAAGGACTGGTTCGTCTTCTTCGGCGCACTGCTTAGCGCAGTATTTATGCTCATTGTCTATACTCTGGTTTCCGTATTCGGCAATATCGGCAAAGCGCTGGCCATCGTGCTGCTGGTTCTGCAGCTGGCCGGCTCCGGCGGCACCTTCCCGGTCCAGGTGACTCCCCCATTCTTTCAGGCGATTCATCCTTACCTTCCCTTCACGTATGCTATCAGTATGATGCGTGAAGCCGTCGGCGGAATTCTATGGGACATTATCCTTCTCGACCTGCGGATGATGGCCGCCTATGTCGGAATCACCCTTCTTATAGGGTTAGCCTTGAAAAAATCGATCAACCGGGCGTCTCAACGTTTTATCAAGAAAGCCCAGGAAAGCGAGCTGATTCATTAGCGACAGAGAAGTAATGTAACAAATTCTAAGAACAGTATATTAATTTCCGGAACTCGAATAACGTTCCAGCCCTCTTCTCCAAATGATTAATGAAATGACTAACAGCGCCCCGGATACCAGAGGAGAGAAATATCCTAATGTAACCCAAGGATCTGTTTTATTTAGCAGCAATAGGGAAGGATAATAGTTTATAAATGCTACTGGTATAATAAAGGTTACTACCATCTGAAACCATTTCCCAAATATATTAACCGGGTATTGCTGAACAAGCAGGTTAAACCTCATAAAAATTTGATATATCGCTTGAGCCCCATTTAAGACCCAAAAGGATATGCTTGAGAATATCAAGCTTATCGAAAACTCAATAATCGCTCCGGACAAAATAATTACAGGGAATAAAAACACTTCCTTATAACCCCAACTCAGGTTTAAGTTATGTACCGATAAATAAATTCCGACAACCGCTACAACTATATCCCCTATCCCCATATAATTCAGCTCTCTTCCCAAAAGCTGGACCAAGGGGTTAACAGGTCGAATAAGGAATTGATCGAATTTACCGCTGACAATATATCGATCTAATTCTCGTATATGCCAAAAAAAGATACTGTTAATACTATGGCCAAGTAAAAAGACATTGTACAGAAAAACAATTTCCCACAGATTCCAATTTCCCAAGCTGCTAAACTGCCCGAGTAAAATTGCAATTAGAGACAGGGTTACCCCGTTAGAAATAATGACACTGATAATTCCCGTAATGAAATCGCCGCGATATTCCATCTTCCCTTTTAGCGAAATCCCTACAAGCTTCAAATATATTTTAAAACCCACCATCTACCCTCCTTGTACAGCAAGCCTTTTATATACTTTCAGCCAGGTATATCTACTTACCGATACAAGAATAACTCCCCAACAAAATTGAAAAGATAGTGCTTGGATAGCCTCCCATGCCGTAAATTTTCCGATAAATATAGCAAGGGGGATTTCATACATACAGCGAAACGGAAGTAATTCCGATACTACTCGAATATAGTCGGGGAAAAACCATAAGGGTACCATTTGACCAGACAAAAAAGTAATTAAAGTATAATAAGCCCAATTGAAATGCTGAATGCTCAATGTAATGAATGAAAGAATTCCCATTAGAAATTCAATGGAAAAGGATATGGTGTAGGCAAAGAAAATACTGAATAATAGCAAAGCAATATCCGTTATGGACCGGGGAAAAGTCACTTCGAATATCAATAACGATATAATCATCAGCGGCAAAATAAAGATCACTAAATTTACTATAATTGTACTGAGGGATCTAAATATCATATGCATCTGGAAATCTATCGGTCTGATTAAATCGGTTTCTATTTCCCCTTTTTGTACCTTATCTGCTATATAGTTTTTAATGCCTCCCTCCAGAAAATAAGGTAACACCATTCCGATTATCCCATAGGTAATCATCTGTTCCAAACTTACTTCGAATGACTTATGTTGCTGAGAAAATAGTGATATCCACAACCAATAGACACTGTACATCAATAATATTCGTGTTAACAAATTGACCCAGTAGTTAAATCGGTATATTGTCGAGTAATGATAGCTTTGCGTTGTAAATCCCCACAGCGTTCTCATAAATACCCATCCCTATATCTCAAAAATAATCACCCGGACGCCTCAAGAAAGCTGTTATCTGTGCCCCGATAAACCATTCTTACGATCTCTTCGATATCCTGATCTTCGACACTTAAATCTGTAACCGGATACAGCGATCCTATATACGAGACCAAATCGGTGGATGAAGTCTCCAATCGGTTAAATTGAAACCATTTCTTGTTTGCCGTGCTTTTAACGAGTTTTGCATTAGGAACTGCAAAATCGGACACGGCATTCTCAAACTCGATTACTATTGTTTTGGTTGTTCCATATTGTCTACGTATTTCCTCAACACTGCCATCATATATGATGCGTCCGTGATCGATGATAATCATTCTGGAACATAATTTTTCAATATCTTTCATATCATGAGTAGTTAGCAATACGGTTACTTTCTTCTCCACATTTATAGTTTTAATGAACTCTCTTAGCTTTTCCTTTGCAATGACATCCAACCCAATGGTAGGCTCATCCAAAAATAAAATTTTAGGGTTATGTAATAATGCCGCGGCGATGTCAGACCGCATACGCTGGCCCAAGCTTAATTGCCGGACGGGAATATTGATGAACGTATTGAGGTCAAGCAGCTCGTCAAATAGTTGTAGATTGGTATTAAAATCACGATTGGATATGTTATACATGTGTTTTAAGAGTTTAAAACTTTCAATAACAGGCACATCCCACCATAGATGAGACTTTTGCCCAAATACAACACCTATTTGAGAGGCGTTTTGTTTTCTATTATGGTAAGGAACAATGCCATTGACTAGAACCTGTCCCCGGGTTGGGACTAATATTCCCGTCAGCATCTTTATGGAAGTCGATTTCCCCGCCCCATTCGGACCGATATATCCAACCAGTTCCCCTTCATTTATAGTAAAAGAGAGAGCCTTAACAGCTTCGACAGTCTCATAATCCCGATTAAATAAATTCCTGATCCCTGAAAATAGTCCTTCTTTCCTTACCAGTCTTTTGTATTCTTTATGAAGATTATCCACCATTATCAAATGTGATATCCCCCTTGAATAAAAAAACTTGTTCATTTAACCGAGATAAACCCATGTTTATGCAACCATTGAAGGTAAAAGTTTTTGGAAAATTATAGCTTTATATTTCAAATTTTTCAAGACGTTTTCGCTTTTTTCACCACAGATTTTTTGGCTTTCAAAACTTGTCCCCTGTTTAAAAGAGTATACCTAAATAGCCTCTCAATGCCTGAAATAAAGTCAGCAATCCTAAAAAGTGTTCATTTATAGAGGCGCCGGGATTAGTTATAATAAGCAAAAACCATACTCATAGGGAGTGTCAGCATGTTCCGGTTTTCAGGTCTTAACTTCAAGGTCAACTCTTTATTTATGAAATTATTGATTAACTTTCTGATTATTATCATCTTACTGGCTTCCTATAATTTATGGTCCCTGTACCTGTACTCCCGCAATGTCGAGAGAGAAATTATAAGCCATAATTTATCCCTGATGAAAAATACGTCGGAAACGCTGGAGAATCAATTCCGCTCTTTGAAAGGGCTTATGTTCAATTTGTATCACGATAGCAATGTGAAAGCGCTTTATAGACAGTCGCTCTCGGGCAGCTTGCAGGATCTGGATTACCTTATGATGACGAACTTAGTGAACCAGCTTCGGAATGATGTGGCCAATCCCTACTATCATTTGGAGAATTTAATGATTTATTATCCCGGATCTTCCTTTCTGATCGAAAAGGAAGGGCTTGTCTTGGAGAAACGTATGTTCGCTCGTTTTTATATCAGTAATTCTTATCCGGCTTCTTTCTTTCAGAGGCAATGGGAGGAACCGATTTCTTTCTCTATCTTCCCAGCAGCCAACTTCCGCAACGAGCATACTCAGAGCACTTCCAGCCTTCTTCCGGTCATAGCCCAGACGATGCATCGGGATTATCAGATCATTGCCTTTATTCAAGCGAACAAGCTGCTCCAGGCCTATAGCGGGACCCCGCAATCGGAGCTTCTTCTGCTCGACCCGCAGGGGAGCGTTATCTTGGCTTCGTCCGAATCGGCCGGCAAGCGCAGCCTCCCGGAATGGGACGGAAGCAAGAAGTGGCTGCTTCAAGATCACACTTACTATTTCTTTAAGAAGGGGGAAGAATCGGGAGCCACCTATGTCTCCATTATTCCTTACCAGACGATGAATGCCACCCTGCAGCAGTTAAACTGGATGGCCGTGTTATTGTTTGCCGTCACCGTGCTGATCGGAATCGCCGCATCCTTCTTCTTCAGCCGCAGCATCCACCGTCCGGTGCGCGAGATCATTTCCAGCTTCGTTCAGGGCAAGAAACCGGCGGCCTACCACAGCAGCATAAATGAATTCAATCTGATTCACGACCGGATGGACGGATTGTTCCAGGAACGGAATCAGATGAACCAGAAGCTGATCAGCAATAAATCATTGTTAACCAATTACGGCTATATGACCCGTTTCAAAAAAATTTATAGCGATGTTCCCATTACGCGGGAGTTTATGGTGGGAGAAGGAACTTTTATCCTCGTGCTGTATCGGCTTCATTATCGGAAGAGCGCCATGGATCAAGCGCTTCTGCGGCAGGAAAAAGTTGCGGCTCACGTTTGTGAATTTATTCAGCTGCATATCCGGAAGTCCTTTCCCGTATCGCATACTCTTCAGATGGAGAACAATCAGATTCTGTCCATCATTCACACGGACAAGAGAGACGAGCCACTGCAGAACAGCATCGAGGCCTTAAAGAAAACCTTTGACTTCGACCGGAATTTCTATCTCGTAACCGTAGCCGTCAGCTCCGTCTTTAAACAGTCCTCCGACTTCGATAAAGCGTACGAGCAGACATTAATGATGATCCGCCAGGCCAGGCCGGTGGAAGAAACGCAAATCATATGGGATTTGGCGCAGACGGACTCCCATTTCATGTTTACGCCGGAGCAGGAACATGAATTTTACGTCAATGTCCAGGCCGGCAATGATGCCCATTGCAACCATCTCGTTGCCCGGATGCTCGATTCGATGGACAAGCATCAGGCTACCTCGGAGCAATTGTCCAGATTCGCCGAAACGCTGATTGTGAAGACCTGGAAAACGATGGAGCTGCTTAAAGTGCCTTGCGAAGGCTCCCCGGCCGATATTCTGGCCCAGCTTCAGGAATGTATAACTACGGAGCAATACAAGCGGGTGCTCAGCCAGTTTATTTCCAGATCGGTTCGGACCATTAAAGTAAAACGGGAAGAGCAGTATGACATTATCGAATTTGTTATGAATTTTCTGGAGAACCATTATGAAGAGGATATTTCGCTGGATCTGCTTGCCGATAAATTGAATATGTCCTCCACTTATTTATCCGGCTATATTAAGGAAAAGACCGGCCACAATTTCACCGAGCATCTGAACCGGGTAAGAATTCGCGCGGCCAAGGAGCTGTTGTCCAAGCCGGAGCTGACGATCAAGGAAATCGGTGAACGGCTTGGTTACCGCAACTCTACTTCGTTCATCCGGATGTTCAAGAAATGGACCGGCCAGCCTCCGGGCGACTACCGCAAAACCCTTCTCTTTGAAAAAGAAAATGGTTAGCATGGCTCAGCGTCACATAGGGACTGTCTCAAAAGTAGTTTCAAAACGATTGAGAAACAGCTGCAGATCATTTCTGCTAACGAATTTGAGAACCGCTATTACCGTAAAAACGATGTCATTTCAAATATAACGAAACTCAGGATCGTTATCAGGGCGAAAAGCTGTGCTGTGACCTTCTATTTTGGTGAATAGCGATCTTGAGTTTCGTTACAAAATGGAGAAGTTCCATTTTGCCCAAATAACATTGCTATGTTTCGTTATACAGACCGGCTTAGAAGGCGGCCCCCTTACTTTCCCCTAAAGGGGGTCGTTAAAATCACCCTACGACCCTATCCCCTGTTTGTCGATGCATATGCGGTTTCTGGCGGCTCGGCCGAGGCTGCCCGGAACTAGTGCATCCCTTCCAGGCCCCCAAGCCTACCCGAGGCCCGGACCCCGGCGTTATCCTTTAACCGAACCGATCAACGCACCTTTAACGAAATATTTCTGGATGAAAGGATAAATGATCAGGATCGGCAGGGTGGACACCAGAATGGTAGCAAACTTGATCGCTTCCTCAATGACGACAATTTCCGTGGGCCCCTCACTTCCGGACAGCTGACCGGATAAGACGATATTTCGCAGAATGACCTGAAGGGGAAACAGCTCCTGGTTCCGCAAGTAGAGAAGCGGCCCCATGAAGTTGTTCCATATGCCTACCGCATAATATAACCCGATCGTAGCCAGCACGGCTTTGGACAAGGGCAGCACGATCCGAAAGAAGATACCGATTTCCGATAAGCCATCGATTTTGCCCGATTCCTCCAGCTCGCTGGGAATGCCTGCAAAAAACGTTCGCATAATGAGCAAATTCCAGGTTGAAATAGCCCCCGGCAGAATCATCGCCCAAATCGTATTAACCAGTCCGAGCTCTCTCACTACGAGAAATGTAGGAATCATCCCGCCGCCGAAAAACATCGTAAATACAATCATCAGCATTAACGATTTGCGGAAAACCATCTTTGGCTTCGACAGAGCATAGGCTCCTAATGCAGTTAGCAGCAAGGAAACCGCTGTTCCCAGGGTGACATAGATGAAGGTGTTTTTATACCCCGTAAAGATTCTCCCGTCGGCCATCACATATTTGTAGGCTTCCAGAGTGAAGCCTTTGGGCCAGAACCAGACTTCTCCCTTCAATATGTAGATATCATCGCTTAGCGAGACCGCAATCATATAGATGAACGGGTATAGGCAGAGGAACACTACTCCCAATAAAATGATTCCATTCACGATATCAAACCAATTTAAGCGTTGTTTCATTTAAGCAATCTCCTTATTCGATACAAGACCTGGAAGGTAGGGTTGGAGTGCCGAGCTAACACCTGCTCGCACGTTTAGCCCGGATTTGGCGGAAGCCTTGAGCGCACCGTTTACCAGATGCTGTGTTCACTTACCTTCTTGCTGATTTGATTCGCGCCGATAATAAAGATAAAGCTGATAATTCCGGTAAACAGGTCAATGGCGGTCGCGTAGCTGTAATTTCCGTTGGCCAGACCCGTACGATATACATATGTGCTGAGAATATCCGCCGTTTCATAGGTGACCGGACTGGATAACAAATATACCTTCTCGAAGCCGATTTCAATAATCTTTCCGATATCGAGAATTAATAGAATAACGATGGCCGGAGCTATTCCCGGCAAAGTAATATGCAGGGTCTGCTGCCAGCGATTGGCCCCATCTATCCTCGACGCCTCGTACAATTGAGGATCGATCGCCGTTAATGCGGCTAAATAAATAATGGTTCCCCACCCGACATGCTGCCATATATCGCTGGTTACATAGATCGTCCGAAACCAGGAGGCTTCAACCATAAAATTGATTTTGTCCATACCGAACATTTCCAGAAGGCGATTGACCATTCCGCTGGACGGGGACAGAAACATAACGACGATCCCGGCCACTACAACATTGGAAATAAAATGCGGCAAATAACTGACCGTTTGCACAAACCTTTTATAGAAGGAGTTTCTTACTTCGTTAATCAGCAGGGCTAAAATAATCGGAGCCGGAAACCCGAACAGCAGCTTATAGAAGCCCAGTAAGAAGGTGTTGCGGATAATGGGAAAGAAATCCGGGCTGTCAAAAAACATACGGAAGTATTTAAAGCCCACCCAATTGCTGGCGAATACCCCTTTATACATGTTATAGTCCTTGAACGCAATCGCTATCCCAAAGATCGGCACATACTTGAAAATGATGTAATAAAGCACACAGGGCAAAACCATGAGCAGGAGATATCGGTCGCGCTTAATTTTATATCCCAATGATGTATTGGACAGAGGCTTCGATTGAACATCAGTTATAGCAGGACGTGAGGTTGACATAGTTTTTTTACAATCTCCTTGTTGCGCGTATTTCTCTTTCCGGCCCCGTCTTATGCCGAATAAGAGATCCCTTTCAGCCTCCTATAAGCACGAGAGCTGAATCAGATTTATAACCTTATCCCTGGATCCTTCGATAAGCCGGACGGGAACTTCAGCATCTTCCAACAAGCCGGAGCAACGGATTGCAGTATTCCCGCCGCCTATAAGCATGCATGCTTATAGGCGGCAGGTATAATTATTTGTCCATGAGGCTCTTCGCCCGGTCATGTGCCTTTTTGTAGATGTCGACATATTTCTGAACGCCTAATCTTTCCATTTCAGCGACATAGGCATCCCATTCATCGAATGATTTCTGACCAAGAATAAACTTCCCGACGCTCTCCTCCATGTATTTCTTGATGCTCTCACCTGTAATGCCCAGCTCTTCGTTCTCCTGATCGGTAAAGGCAAAAACCGGCTGCTGAGGGTTTAAGGAGTATTGGTCGATCACTTTCAACCCCTCCTGCATTTCAGGAGAGAACATTTTGAAGAAGCCTTCCATGTCATGAACCGTAAATGATCCGTAGGTGGCAATCCCTGTTCTTGTTCTTAAGTCGGCGAAGCTGGTATATTCCGGGTTAATTTTTTTCTCCCCGTTCTCCACAATGTAAGTTTCGCCTTCCTTGCCCCAGCTCACCAGTTCAATGCCTTCCGGGGAATACAGAAAATCCAGATAGCGCAGAACGGCTTCCCTGTTCTTGGTATTGCTCGCTACTGACCAACCCTTAGGCATAAAACCGGAATATTCATTCAGCGGTTTTCCTTCAGGTCCGCCGGCCGGCGGCGGCATAAACTCGACTTTAAAGCCCGGAATTTGATCCTTGAGAAGAGACATCAACTGGTCGATGGACCCAATGTAATCCACGGCCATGAAAGCTTTCTCCTGGGCAAACAGGTCCTGGAACTGCTTCCGCTGGATGGACATGAAATCGGGCGGAATAAGCCCTTCCTTATAAAACTTGTTCAAATAGGTCAGCATGAGCTTGTAATTTTCTTCAACCGGGCCGTATCTCCACTCATCCTTGTCATAGTCGTAATACTGCCAGTTAAAAGTATTGAAGTTTGTCGCCATGTTGCCGAGCGGACTCATGCCGCCAAAGATCGCAAGCGGATAGCTGTCGGGATACAGTTCCTTTAATTTTTTGGCTACCTCGTACAATTCATCGTAGGTTTTCGGAAGCTCCAGACCATGCTTCTCAAATACGTCAGATCGATACAGCCATGAACGCCTGGACTCCTTCTCAAGTCCATAGAGCGGAAGGTAATAGCTTTTACCGTCGGCGGACATGACCCTCTGCTTCACTTCCGGATGATCCTCAAGAAACTTCTTGTAGTTCGGCATCTCGTCCAAATGGTCGAAGATATTAAGGAATGCCCCGCTATTCCCGTGTTTATTTGCCGTAGCCAGGTTCGTGATCGTCATGAGATCAGGCATATCGCCCGAAGACACTGCCAGGTTAATGGCCGTCCCGTAATCGTTAGGCGGCGCCTGCACATTGAATTCAATGTTCGTCGCTTCCTTAATGTACTTGTATATCGGCCAATCTTCTTTGTACGGCCAGTTCGGATGGGAATCGACCATCATATTCAGCTTGACCGGAGGATGGCTGGTCGGCCCTGACGATTCCGGCGGCTTTTCGGTCCCCGGGTTAGCACTGCCACCGCCGCATCCTGCCAATACAGTGCCCAACAGAGCTGCTGCGGCGGCCGTTTTAGTTGCTTTCTCCCATGCTTGCTTTCTCATCTACTTCTTCTCCCCTTCGCTTAATGAAATCATTTTCACCATTCTGGCTTTCTTCTTCCTGATGATAGTGGCTGTTCGTTTAACCGCTTGCACAGACAAGAGTAGCTAGTGAACAGATTCAGCCAAGCTGAACATTGGGAACCGGATGAGATTCTACTCTGCCGGATTCAACACCGCCATAGAGACGGCCTTAACCCCGATAGGGAATACCGGTGATTACAGATGCGGCCAACTCCAGCGACAGTATTGATCTTACCTTCTTCTTTTAACAAAAACTACTGACAATTCATGCGAACATAAGCTGAAAACCCGAAGGCTGAAAAAAAGTCAACGATCTGAAAACCGGACTATGCCCCTCTTGAATCGCTCTCTGTAAGCTGTCTGTATGCGAAAAGAAAAAAAGCGCCGATGCTCCGGCGCTATCAATACAAAGATATGAAGTTATTAAATAGTCCCAACGCTTTAATTTTGTTATTGCCGGCAAGCTTCGTTTCGCAGACCGTGAAGACGACGTAATTCGAGCAGGTGGTAGAGCTCTTCAGAAGACTGTCTCCCAGAAGGTCTATTCCAAATGAGACTACTGCGTTATCCGCCTCTTTCTTAACCTGCGTCTTGACCCAGTCCATGTACTCTTCCTTCTTCGGAGCGGTAACGGCGGCCAGCAGAACCAGAATAACTATTAACCCGGCAAATATATACTTCTTCTTCAATCTTATGCCCCCAGTCCAAATATAACAGTTCTAGGCCATTATAACCAATATCATCCTATGAAAGAAGAGATGTAAGCAAGATTAGAGTAAAATTTTCAAAATTGAAGCCAATTGGAAAGGAGGCAATAAGCTTGATTAAACAGCAACGGACGGCACCCGTCAAAAGAGTAACCGTCCTGTTCAAATAAGAATTATACTTAGGCTAATTCGTGGCCGGTTACGAAAATATAAGCGACCAGAAAAATATTTAATAGCAGAATGATAGCGGTGGACAGCCAGGCCAAGCCTTTAATCCATGGCCGATTGGCGAACTCCCCCATCTTTCTCTTGTCACTGGTGAACCATACAAGCGGGATCACGGCAAAAGGCAGCTGCAAGCTGAGTATCACTTGACTCCATAGCAGCAGCTCCCCTGTTCCTTTGGAGCCGGCGATCCAGGTAACTATAAATGCCGGGATGACGGCAATCAATCGGGTAATCAACCGGCGGAGCCAAGGCGATATCCTTAACCGGATAAATCCTTCCATAACGATCTGCCCCGTCAAGGTTCCGGTAATTGTGGAATTTTGCCCGGAGGCGAGCAGCGCTACCGCAAACAACGTACTTGCTATGCCGACTCCCACTGTCGGGCTCAGCAGCTCGTAGGCCGCTTCAATTTCGGACACATCCAATCCGCTTCCATAGAAGGCCGCCGCGCCCAGAATTAAGATGGCGGAATTAATCAGAAAGGCAAAAAATAAAGACAGGTTCGAATCGATGACAGAAAACCGGATAGCCTCTCTTCGCCCTTCCTTGGTTCGTTTGTATTGCCTTGTCTGGACGATGGACGAATGCAGGTACAGGTTATGGGGCATGATCGTCGCTCCTATAATCCCCAACGAAATAAACAGCATCTCCGGATTCGTTACTATTTCCACACGGGGGATATAACCGCTCAAGACAGCCGATATTTGCGGCTTCGAAACAACCAATTCAAAGGCAAATACTAAAAATATGGTCGCCATCAATACAATGACGATGGATTCAATAATTCGGAAGCCTTTCTTCTGTAACAACAGAAGTAATAATACGTCCAATGCTGTAATTAATATACCCAACAATAGCGGAATTCCAAATAATAAATTTAAAGCGATAGCAGAGCCGATCACTTCAGCCAAATCCGTTGCAATAATGGCGAGCTCTGTCAACACCCAAAGAACAACCGCCGTCTTTTTGCCTACCGCGTCTCGGGTCGCTTGGGCCAAATCCCGCCCGGTCACTACTCCCAGCTTGGCGGATAACGACTGAAACAGCATAGCAATCAGATTGGAAATAAGGATGACGGTTAGAAGAGTGTAGCCAAAACGCGCTCCTCCGGCAATCGATGTCGCCCAGTTTCCGGGATCTACATATCCAACCGCTACCAATGAGCCCGGTCCCGCAAACGCGATAAATTTTCTCCAGAATCCGGATTTCTCCGGAACCTTGACGGAATTATTGACCTCTTCCAGGCTTACATTGGAGCTCTGCCGTAGCCAACCATTAGGCTCCCCTCCTTGCTCTCGACCATTCATAATTCTCCCTTCTTTCTTATAATAAAAATTCCAACGGGTTTTATTGCCCGAACTCAACATTTTTTGTTAATAACAAAATTTTATTCCTTCTCACAGTGAATTTCAATTATTTTTTGCTGGTAAAACAAATTAAATACCCCTTTAAAATTTAATAAAACGCATTAAGAAGCAGGCACCTGTACAAGCGCCTGCCCTTGGTTGTATCTATAGCACATCAATTTTCTCAATATTTCGGATCGAAAGGTAAGTCAACAGTACGCTGATCACCGACAACACAATCGGTACCGCGACAAAAGCAGTAAAGACGGATATGCCGTTTATGTTCTGGCATACAAGGATCGTAATCAAAATAGAAGAGACGATGGTCGTCGTTGCCGAGTGCTTTCTCATGCCGAAATATAATGGGATCAATGCCAACAAGCTGGCCATTACGGCGTTGACCACCATCGATACCGCGTGCTGAGCCATAAGCTCCGTCGTAAGCTTCCCCGGAACGATGTGGACGAAGGAATCGAAGACGTAAAACGCGGCGATCTGAATAACATTGGTTACTATCATCCAGGTAAAAGTAAAGATCACAATAATTATTAGTTTGGCAAGGATGATTTTGCCCCGGTTAATCGGGTACATGAACAATACCGTTATCGATTTGTTCTTAAATTCCCCGATCACCATCCGGGATATAAGAACCGCTGCAAAAATGATAAACGTCGCTCGGGCGAAAGTATCGATGATCGGGAGCAACATTGTGTAATCCGCAAATATCATTTCGTTCTCGAATTTCTCCACATAAGAAATAAGGCATAACAAACCGAATATGATGAGGTTGGCTATGAGTGCCACACGAATATAACCGCCAAGCTTATATTTGCGCATTTCCAGTTTAATAAGCTTAAGCATCTGATCTTCCCCCGTTCAACAACTGTAGAAAGTAGTCTTCCAACGTGCCGTTTTGTTTGCGGATCGATTCTATGGCGATATCGTGCATAACAAGCGATTTCGTCAGTTCGCTCTGGTTCAGTCCTCCGTCGTAAATTCGGATAAACCGGTTGTCGATCACGCGCAGGTTGGAGATGTTCAGATGATTTTCCAGAACAAACGCCGCTTTGGCACAATTATCCGTTACCAATTCAATATAGTCCGTGTTTTGCTCTCTGATTTGTTCCATAGACACTTCCCGAATCAATTTTCCGTGGTTGATGACACCGACCGTATCGGCCACCAGTTCAATTTCCCCCAGAATATGGCTGGAGATCAGCAGCGTAATCCCGTATTCACGCGACAAGATTTTGAATAATTCGCGCAGCTCCTTAATGCCTAGCGGATCAAGGCCGTTAATCGGCTCGTCCAGAAGCAGCAATTCCGGTTTCGTCACAACGGCTCTCGCGATCCCCAATCTTTGTTTCATGCCCAGAGAAAAGTCCTTGACCGATTTGCCTTCGATTCCGTGCAAATTGACCAGCTCCAGCGCTTCGCCGATCGCCTTCTTGTTATGATAGCCCATATACTCGCAATGGAGGTCTAAATTTTCATAAGCCGTCAATTTATCATAGAAAACCGGATACTCGATAATTGTACCCATTCTTCCCAACAAATCGTATGAATTATTGGTCAGTTTTTCGCCGAAAGCTTCGATTTCGCCGCTTGTCGGCTTTACTAAATTGGTCATCATGCGCATTATCGTCGTTTTGCCCGCACCGTTCGGCCCCAGGAATCCGTAAATCTCCCCTTTTCTTATATTCATGCTGACATCGGAAACAACTTCCCTGCCTTGAAATGTTTTCGTAACATGGTGGGTCCGCAATATATAGGACATCTTACTTATCCCCTCTCTCTTCGTTGCTTCCTATGTTAAAGGGTGAAATTATCATTTTCCTTACCCGATTCTTACGAATTTCTTAATCCGTCAACGGCAAAAAGCTTATAGATCCAAGTACCCGTCCTGACTGGCCGGTATTCCCTCCATAAGCTTTTTCAATAACAGCTCCGCAGGCTCATTATTAAATATAAGGCAAGGTTCAATCGCTGAAAACCCCGTTCAGTTTCGCAATCAAGAAGCTGGCAGATGAACTCTGGCAATTACCCGGGCATTGTAACGGCATTAATAGGTTAACTTGCGGAAACGAATGGAGAAAACCGTTTCCACGCCGGGCTTGCTGCTGACATGAATCGTTCCTCCCAGCTTCTCTACCAACCGTTTCGTAATCGTCAGGCCGAGCCCGCTGCTCTCGTTAGAACGGCTTCTCGAGTCCTCAAGCGTGTACATACGCTCGAACACCCGGTCCTTATGCATCTCGCCGATGCCTTTGCCCTTGTCCCAAACATCAACCTCGGCGTACTCATCGTCATACCGCAGAGTTAATCCGAGCACATTGCCGTCTGCACCGTACTTGATCGCGTTGGAGATCAAATTGTCCAATATACGGTCCAATGCCTCTTCATTGCCTAATATATAAATTGGCTCGTCAGGCAGCCGAATTTGCACATCCATGCCCTTCCCCGATAAAATATCGTAGAATTGCAAAATATTTTTACGGCACGCCTCGCCGAGGTCGATTCTGCTGAGCGGCAAATCCTTGTCCCCCGATTCCAGCCTGGCCAAATCGAAAAATTTATGAATCAGATTTAATACTTCGATTGTTTTTTGATGTACCTTGGAAATGAGCTCGTCTCTTTCCGCCGCATTCAAAGTTTGGTCAAGCTTTAACGTTTCCAGGTACCCCTGGATGACGGTGAGCGGCGTCTTGAGATCATGCGAAATGTTGGAAATCATCCGTTTCATTGACATTTCCGTTCTCATGTGACCCGCTGCATGGGCCCGATTCTTTTCAAGCAAATCATTGATGGCCGTCAATAACGGGATCAGTTCCTTGTCACTGGTAACGGCAAGAACCTTCTCGCTCGAATGGTCGGCTATAATCCGATTGAGCTTGGCATGAATACGGCGCAAGGTTGAGCTTCGGTTACGGCTCGCGCGATACTGCACGATGACGACACACAGCAAAACTACCGTTACAACCGATAAAAATAGGATCATCTTATCCGCCTTCCCACTTATAACCGATGCCCCATAGCGTCTTAATATATTTCGGGCTGGACGGCTGATCTTCGATTTTGTCCCGCAGCCTGCTCATATGCACATTAATGACATTCTCGTCGCCATAATATTCGTCATTCCATACCAAATGGTAGATTTGCGCTTTGGTGAAGACCCGGTTCGGGTTAGTGACGAACAGCCTCAGAATATCGAATTCCTTCGAAGTTAGCTTGAGCTCCTCCTTATTTTTGACCACTGAGAAGTTATCCAAATCAATCGTCAAGTCGCCGGCGGTCACTATCCGGTTCGATTTGGGCGGCTCGGCGCCCGGCGAATACCGGGTTGCACGCCGTATAGCCGCCTTGACTCTCGCGGTAATTTCAATCATGGAAAAAGGCTTGGCGATATAATCGTCAGCTCCGAAGCCCAGGCCGAGTGCTTTATCGATATCACTGTCCTTCGCCGACATGATCAGTATCGGTACCGAGCTCTTCTCCCGGACCATCTTGATGAGTTCCATCCCATCCAGCTTGGGCATCATTAGATCGACCAGCAGCAAATCGAAGGTCTCCTTGTGGAACGCTTCGATTCCTTCTTCTCCGTCGTATGCCGCCGTGATGATAAAGCCTTCTTTCGCCAAATATTTCCGTACCATGTCCACGATATCCCGGTCGTCTTCCACCAGCAAAATTTTATTATGCACATGCCTCAACCTTTCCGCTCTCTCTAACAAACCTTACTCTTATTAATATAAGGGAAATCGGCAGCCAATGAAATGTTAAGGCTCTTCCAGTGTATTCAACAGAACCGGCTGTCCTGTACGTAAGGCATAAATGTTATTAAGGCCCATCGATCGGCTGAAATTCGGCGGACTTATCCGAAAAAAAACCAGTTGAATGTTCAACTGGTTATGAGTCTAATGATTATAAAAAGATAGTAGAAAGCAGCGTAATCTTCTAGTACACCCTTGCGGCTTCATACTTATTCGAATCTTTGTAGTAAACAGCGTCTCTACTGCTCTTGCCCGCATCTACTGTGGTGTCGATAGTTACCCATTCATCATTTATAAAAACTTCATTCCATGAATGGTATTCTGTGACGTACTGCGAATGGCCCATAACCAATTTCGCAGGGATCCCCACACTTCGCAGCATAGCCGCAAATAAAGAAGAGTAGCCATAACAAATAGCTTTGCCCGAAGTAAGAGTATCATCAATGTCCGGGATGTAACCGGCCGTAATCTGGTCAGCCAATTCGTGATCATAGCTAATATTATTAATTATATAGTCATAGATTGCTATTACTTTCTCTTCATCGGTCTTAAGATTCCGCGTTAATTCTTCTGCCTTCTTAACTGCAAGCTCCGCTTCCTTCCAAACAACATTTTGGATGGAATTCAGGTAGATGATCTTCGAATCTTCCACTTCTAACTGAACGGCAGCCGATTGAATCGTCTTATATTTATTGCCGGATATATTCTCCAACATCGAAATGTTATAGGTGCCGTTGCCTAATTGCAGTGGGAACCACTCTGTTTCTTGGGAATTGATTAAATTATACGTATAGGTTTGGCCTTCCTTGGTCACCATCAATTTAATACGAGTATTTGCCGGAACACTATAATAGATTCCAATGACTCCTTGATCGATTTTGGAAGTATCCAGCCAGTTAATGTTAGCGCTTCCTTGGGCAGATGCTGAGAGGGGAATCGATACCATGTAAACAAGTACCGCTAGCATGACATACAATAGTCTACGCATGGATAAAACTCCTTTCGGTAACTGGCTGCCATCCTTGCTGGAAGGCCCTATAGCTTTGCGTCCCTACCTTTCGATAGGTTTGCCATTATCGTTTTAGTTTTATCAAAATAAGGGGACTTGAAAATTTGGATAAAAGAAAAAAGCCCCTGCATTCGGTAACTGGCTGCCACCCATAATGGAAGGCCCTGTAGCTTTGCGTCCCTACCTTTCGATAGGTTTGCCATTATCGTATAAGGCTTCTTGTTTATTTAATACTATCAAATATTAAACATATTTACAATAGTAACTAGAAATAGATGTTAATCTTCCATCTTGGCATGGACGATAAGTCGATGTGTCGGATTTACTATAGGATCGCAAGTAATCAGAGTCAGAATTTTATCCTTATCGTTCCGATTCAGAACGGATACATCGGTTGGTTCGACCCTCGATATTTTAAATACCGTGTACAGATATTGCTCTCCCTGCTGATTGACAATGATTTCATCGCCAACAGACAGCTCATCCAGCCGGTTGAATAAACGACCTTTCTTACGCACCCTATGCGCTGCAACCGCCGCATTCCCTATTTCCCCGAACGGAGATGTCTCTTCCATGTGAGCGGCTGCATATTTCATATTTTCTTCGCTGGCTCCTTCAAGGATCGGCAGCTTTAAATCAATTTTATCGATGACTAAAGTTGCGATGGGGGCGGGCCCCGATTCTTCCTGTTCCTTACCGGCCGTCGGGACAGAGGTTCCCGATTCGGTCTCCTCCGGTGTCTCCTCATTCAGTTCAGAGGGCTGCATAAAAATGTCCGTCAATTGCTCATAATTGGCTTGCACACTCGATGCGGCGGGGGCGGTGTAAGTTGTCTTAAAATCACTTTCCCAAGTCTCCAATAGCCGTTCTTGTTTTGCCTCATAGTACCATTCGCTTGCTTTGGGACAGGCTATTACGGCAATGCCGATAAGAATAAGAACAAATGGAAGTTTGCGCATAATCACCACTCTTTTCTGAATTGAGAAAGAAGTAAAGAGACACAAGCCTCTTTACTTCTTATCGTTTAAACCGTTTTTCTCCTATTTCTGACTAGAAGCAGCAACCCGAGACCAACCAATCCAAAGCCTGCCATATAGAACGGAAGTGGGCTCTCTTCACCGGTTTGAGGAAGGGACTTCACAGGAACCGTTTCTTCAGGAGTAGTTGCTAAAGGAACTTGCTCGTCCTCGAGTATCGTTTCTTCCTCAGAGGTAGCTTCCTCTTCGATAATTTCTTCTGCGGACTCATCTTCAGTAGATGAAGTGTTGTCAGAAGAATCTTCGACGGCTACATCTTCATCTTTCGGTGATCCTTTAGGAGTAGGTTCATCTTCTATAACTACGACCTCATCATCTTCCGAATCTACCGGATCTTTCGGATCGGTCGGGTTATCCGAATCGTCTGAATCATCAGAGTCGGAATTGCCCGGGTCCACTGGATTAACTGGACCGGGACCAGGGCCAGGATCTACGGGGTCAACCGGATCCACTGGATCTACTGGATCTACCGGATCTACTGGATCTACCGGATCTACTGGATCTACCGGATCTACTGGATCTACTGGATCTACCGGGTCTACCGGATCAACGGGGCCGGGACCTCCGGGCTCATGCTTTGTAACTGTTACTCTGTTAGATTTGATGATCTTATCATCCAACAGCAGTTCGGAAATGTTAGGAACAACAATTTTACCGTCCTTGATGTAGCCTTTGAGATCGGCATCCTGGGAAATCTGAGCTGTAATGATTAACTGGTATGTTGTACCGGACAGATATTGATAAGAGCCATCAACCTTTGGAAGCTCTACTGTCACTACGTGTCCATTGATGGTCAACTTGCCGTACACATAATCTGTCACAGTACCGCCGCCACCGCCATATACGCTCTCTGTTACACTGGTTACAGATCCGTATACATTATCGGTAACGCTGTCTACAGGTCTATAGACGCTTCCGCTGACGCTTACTTCAGCTTTTTTCACCTGCAAAACGGGCTCCAATTGATCCCGCAAAGTTACTTGAGACCAATCGCCCACCTGATCTCCGAAAGTATACGTTGTAATAAACGTAAATTGTTCATCTAACGAAGATATGACCGGTCTATCGACTTCTTTAACGACAACCGGATCACCGGGCTCCGGATTTTTCTTGTACACATAGGTGACGGTTTGCTTTTCATTGGTGAAGGTGCCTTCGGCATTGGACGGCACTTCCTTCAACGTATAGCCGTCGATGTCTTTTGCTTCCGTCGTGTAGCGCTCGCCAATATTGCCGTTCAACGTTTCCGAAGGAGCAATCTCGTTGCCTTCTTCATCGACGTAGATTACCTTCACCGGCTCGCCGGGTACTACCGTTTTCGCGTACACGTAAACAACCGTCTGCTCTTCTTTGGTGAAAATGCCTGTGGCATTGTCCGGCTTTTTCTTCAACGTGTAGCCGTCGATGTTTTTCGGTGTTGTCGTGTACGGTTCGCCGATCTTACCGTTCTTGATGTCTGAATCAGCTATTTCTTTGCCTTCTTCATCCACGTACTTTACAATGACCGAAGCGCCTTGCTTCTTAGTATATACATAGGTGACTGTCTGCTCTTCGTACGTGAACTCCCCTTCCGCATTGGCCGGGGTTTTTATCAACTCATAGTCGGCAATAGTTTTCGCTTCCGTTGTGTAGGATTCGCCGATTTTACCGTTCATTGTTACCGGATCAGCAATTTCTTTGCCATCTTCATCCACGTACTTCACTGTAATCGAAGCGCCTTGCTTCTTCTCATACACATAGGTGACCGTTTGCTCTTCGTACGTGAACGTTCCTTTGGCATTGGCCGGGGTTTTTATCAACTCATAGTTGGCAATAGTTTTTGCTTCCGTTGTGTAGGATTCGCCAATTTTGCCTTTCATTGTTACCGGATCAGCAATTTCTTTGCCATCTTCATCCACGTACTTCACAATAACAGGACCGCTATCCGTATTGTGAATATATCCAAACCATACGGTTTGAGTATAGTTGTCTACAGTAAGGCTTACTGCGGTAGGATTGTCGCCCAGTTTCAGAAGAAATTCTTCGACATCCTGTGCGGGTACGGAATAAGTTTCGTTCAGGTCCAACACCGTATGTCCGTTATTATTTTGATAATAATGGCTGTATAAATGTTGTGCGGCATCCGGAGACTCCACCACATTGCCGGATTCGTCCACCGGGAGGCCTGCGCCGTTGACCCGATATCCGTTCACCACGATCCAACCCTTACCGAATTCAACTTCAGGAACGACAAAATCTTTGTCTTTATCCTTATCGTCATTATCTTTGTATTTGATCGTTGTCGTTTTATTGGTCGGATACGATTCCCCCGGTTTCGGGTTTTTGGACAAATCAATTTTGACCGTATACGTAAATGTTACCGGAGCGCCTTCTCTGATCGTACCGATATCCCACAAGAAAGTTTCTGTCTCCGGATCCCAGGTTGCCGTCCCTTGAGAAGCTTTATAATCGTCCGGACTGAAGGTAGCTCCCTTCATCTTAAGATCGAACATCTCGCCCATCGGATCGACAACGACGGATTCTTTAGCTGCATACATCACTTTGCCCGTCAGTTCATCAAACACTTTGCTTAACTCATCGCTCGTGGCAGAGTAGTACCCGCCGTTCTGGCTGTTTTGCAGCACATAAGTCGCATCGGCATTATTTTTTACATCAAGGCCGATCGAGTAAATCGTCAGTCCCGCATCCATCACGGACTTCGCCTCTGAGATCGTAGCAATGCCGTTCGTTCTGACCGTATACCCGCCTACCTGATAACGTTCAAACAAGCCCAAATTGTATGAATTACCTGGTCCAATACGGTTATTGTAATTGAAGTCGGACAGGATGAAATTGTACTTATTATTCGGCCATGTATAACTTTGGGCTTTTCTCGCTTTGTAGCTGTACGTCGGCTCCCCGTCGCTTAATAAAATGATCGCTTTCGTATCGGCCATACTGTTGTCGAATAGCTGCTGGGCGGAATGCAAGCCCGACTGAATATTCGTGCCGCCGTTGGCCGAGATACGATCGATACTTTTAATTAAATCGTCCTTTTTGTCCGGACCGACAAAATTAGAAACGACCTGAGAATCTGTACTAAACGTGACAAGGGCTATTCTCGTCCTGGAATCGGAAGTAAGCAGTGCGTTGATAAACTGCTTGGCGGCAGACTTAGCATTTGCAAGCCTCTTGTTATCGTTCATACTCCCCGATTTATCGATAACAAGCACGACATCGGAAGTCGTCTCCAGGTTGATCCCCGCAACCGACAAGGTAATTTCCCATTCACCGGGCGTGTCGGTCGGCTTTGCTTCCTTTTTCAAGTTGATGGCCCCCGGTTCATCAGACCATCCGGGCCAATCATTGGTGCTTGCAAACGCCGAAACGGGTAGAAGTCCGAACAAAACGGATAAAATCGCGATCCAGGACAAGATCATTTTGAATCTTTTTTTCATTTTGTTTACTTGCTCACCTCTCAATTGTTCCTATTTTTAGATTAAAATACATTATTTTACTTTAATGATTATGCAGTTTCACCTCCCGGCAAATTTACTTATCCGGGAACGCCTGCCTCCAGAGGCCAGCGTGCCGAATCTTTGAAGTTCCTTTCTACATCAATCAAATTCTTGGGCCTGTAAACCAGCGAATGTCGAGTTCCAATAAAAAAGTCCGGTTGCAATTTAAATTGCAACCGGACGATCATAAGTCTTTCGACTCGTAGACTCCAAGGCTTTGCGACCTAATCTTTCGATTAGTGTGCCGTATTTGATTGATCCGAAATATTTCCAAGCATTAGCATTTTACCAAGTCACTCTGAACAAAATCTGAACAAATTTTATTCTTGAATTGGCATATCGACAGAAGAGCTACTTCCCTTTGAAGATCTTTTTTAAATGTCATCTTATGTAAAGGCGCTTGTATTGGATCAATTATCTATTATGGTGCTACAAGATGTCAAGACAGTTTTTTAAGATTTTTAAGGTGTGAAATTTTGCACAATGTTTGTTAGAATTAAACGCCATTGACGGCCAACTGATTCCTTATATCTTAAAGCATTTGATAGACCGGAACCTATTCCAGCCGCCTAAACCGCACCAAAGTAAGACAATTACCACTCTTGTGGGACTTATCCATTAAATCTTCGCGGAGCCCTCGATGATCGAGGGCCTTGTACGTTAATTTAAAGCGTTACCAGCTTGGGGAAACGGGATAGCGGGAAAGGTTATTGTGAAGCAAGTCCCTCTACCGGGTGTGCTCTCAACCTCGCATTCTCCCTCCATAGCTTTAATAATGCTGAAGGAAACCATCATGCCGAGCCCGGTGCCCTGTTCTTTGGTCGTGTAGAAAGGGGTTCCCAGCATGCGGATTTGTTCGGCACTCATCCCCTTCCCGGTATCCTGAATAACGATGACCGCTTTGTCATCCTTCTCCGTTAAACGGATAGTAAGATCCCCACCCTGCTCCATGGCTTCGATCCCATTTTTGATAATATTAATAAGCGACTGATGGAACTTCTTCCCTTGTCCCAAAATATAGATATCTTTTTCATCGTCTTTGATCGTATGTACACCAATATTCCCCATACTGGCATAAGGCTGGATAACTTGGACAATGTATTCCAGCTCGCGGTTTAACTCCAACAGCTCTGCATTTTGCATAGAAGGCTTGGCGAAATTAAGATAGTCCGTAATAATATGCTCCGCACGGTCCAATTCGGCCAAGCTTATATTGATATATTGCTCTTTCTTTTCTTCACTGACTACCGTATCCCGCAGTAATTGAATGAATCCTCTGGTTACCGTAAGCGGGTTTCGGACTTCATGGGAAATGCTGGCCGCCAACTGGCTGACCGTTTGCAAATGCTCCACTTTGCTTAACTCGTTGGAGAACGTCCGCTCTAGAGCCATGCGCTCCAGTCTTTCCTCCAGAAGCTTGCGGTCTGTAATATCCCTCATGTATACCGCAATACTAACTACCCGACCCTCTATTTCATTAGGTACCATCATCACCTGGAGGATTAAACGGTTCCTATCGCTGCCGCTCATAGCCAGTTCAAACTGATTAGTTTCCCCTTCAGCTGCTTTTTGAAAGTAATAATGAAAGGCTTCCATTTCCCCGGACACCATAACTTCCCTGTAGCTGCGGCACATGAGCTCATCTTTCGGACAACAGAACAGGTTGGATGCAGCCGGATTGGCATAAATAATGTCGCCTTGGAGGCCCGTGACATAAATAGCATCTAAGTGATTTTCAAATAGACCGTAATCGAAAGAAACATTCAGAAAGCCCGAATACTGGTTATTTTTCAATCTCTATACCTCGCTTTACCAGAATGTCAAACTCCCCCCTAGAAAACTATAGCACATCCCTCCCGGGAAAATTCAAAATTTCCGCCAACCCTGCAAAAATAGGGATTTTAGCCCCATATAAGATACAAAAAAGACTCCTATCGGAGCCCTATAAATCCCCTACAAATTCTAGTCCTTTCCCGTTATCCAAACCCACTGCTGAGAAGGAACGAATCGGCTGCCTTCCCATTTCAATATATTCATGACATAGCCCAGGCCATCGGCGTTATATCTGCCCGTAATACGCTGCAGGGCCATCAGCTCGTTTTGCCCGTCACGCTCCATATCTATCGGATAGAGCCCGCTTAGCGGATTGACATCCCCTCGGATGGGTTCTTTCAATTTTCCATTGGCATCGTAAATTTCCGACAAATATTCTCGACCTTTGTAGGTCAAATCGATAATGTACGTGCGCTGCGGGGTCAGGCTCCTCACCTGCGCCTTGTAGCCATCCAGATATTGAACGTCATATTTGTACTGCTCATTGTATTCCATGGCATCAAATAATTTGCGGGGCTGATTATTAACGTAAGAAAACACATAGTCGTAGGTAAAGGCGCCGGACCCTCCCGAATCAATGCGGATCAATATGTCTTCCACACCATCCCCGGTAAAATCGGCCAATGCCAGGGTAGGGTTATACCCCGCGTTCTGCTGGAGAGGAATGGGACGGCTTCTTCCTGTCCTTCCATCTTGAATGAGCAGTGTAATATGCCGGATAAACGGACTATCCGGGCTTTTGCCGCCCGCCAAAAATATTCTATCGGGCACATGATCCCCATTGACGTCCCCGACCTTCTGATCCAATATCCGCATGGCAGCGGTCGGATCGGGCTCCGGTCGCCTGTAGACTAAACCGTTAGCATAACCGTACATCGGATTCACTCCTCCGGTGAGTTCTCTGTAAGTTAGTTTATGACGAGTCTATGGGCGATGTGCACAAGGCGGAAGCTCTCAAAGCATAGCAGAGGGAGGGTCGTAATTGGAACGGAAGGTTTAGATGCCCGACTCTGTTAGGTTGCCGAGCACAAGCTTCGGGCCATAACGCGGGCTTATCGATCCATGCGGATACGAATTCCTGCGATTATACATCAATTTTGAGTCGATTTTAGAGTACCCAGAGAAATGCCTGCGATAATACATCCATTTCGGTCTCAAATCACCCGCTCACCCCTGGAACAAGAAAAAAGATGTATTTTTGCAGGCTTGTTACTGGACACGGAGTCAACCGACCAAAAGCATGCAGAATTGCAGGCTTTTAATTTCCGAAGCTATCTTATTGGCATGAAAAAGCAATCTCTAATACCTGGATTACCACATAGGTATCTTTAAGTTCTTTAAGGAGAAAAAAACGGACCCCCGCCAAGCGAGAGTCCGTTTCGATTATTCATTTCTTAACCCGGATCGTATCACGGCCTGTAAAGCGTGTGCCGTCCTGCAGTTGACCGTTCAGCACCATCTCCGCTTCCCCTTCTGTCTCTCCCAGCGTGGCGATCACTTTCTGCCGGTCGAACTTGAGCATCAGATCCCGGACTCCATTCCGGTCCCTGTCTCCAATTTCAATTGGGTGGGCTTGCGCCGCGATGCTGACTCCTCCTATGTTCAGACTGACAGAGGACGGATCAATCATGGACACTTCATGGGAAGACGGCAATTCTACGTACACCGTCATGGAATTCGCCCCTCCCTGGCTTTTCAGGTTCAAAGTGCGCGGATGGATCTCGACCGAAGCTTCCAATATTTCCGGCTCGGGCGGCTGTACCGAATGATAGATTTCTATTTCATTAATCGTCGGCTCTTTCTCCGTGGTAGAATTCATCCACAGTCTGAAATAGGACGAAGTCACCGGGGCGAATTCGATCGTCTTGCTCTGGCCGATGGTGGTCCCCTCGGTGCCGGGAATATCGATATAATTGATGCCGTCCTCGGAATACTGCAGCACATAGGAATTAACCCGAGGATAATCGATCTCCTTAATGATGACCATGTTATAAGTCACGTCTTCCCCGAAGTCTATGCCCAGAAATTGATCGGCGGTTTCCCCTCGCCCTGCCGACCAGCGGGAACCGGCATTCGAATCGAATGCCTTCGCTGCCCCATAACTTTCGTTCCACACAGAAGAGGCAAAATAGCTTCGGTTCGCTGCAAGATTCTCATTGCGGATTTCCACAGTCAGTTCAACGCTGCCGGAGCTGAATTCAAAAGTGAGCGTATGCAGGCCGAGCGGAAGCGACGCCAAGTATTCCTGCTTTAAGGTCACCGCCGGGCCATTGTCGATGTAATCGATCCCTTCGGTTAATTCACCATTCTCTCCTTGAATAGCGATAAGTGTATTTCCGTTTAACTTCATTGGAATCACACGGTCTCCCGAATTCCGGGGATAGATAATGGCCGATACTTCCAGCTCCGCCTTCTTCGGCGGCATGACACTGAGGCTCAGGAAAGCATCATTGCCTTGAGAGTAGGAGAATTTCAACGCATATTCCCCGACAGGCAGAGAACTCAAGTAAGCTTTCGTCAGCACAGCCGTCTCTCCGCTTACGATATAATCCCGCCCTTCGGTCAGCTTATGCGTTCCGTTAGCTATCGAAACGAGATTGTGCCCGTAAAGTCTCATGCGGATGGTCTGATCACCGTTATTTTGCGGGTACTCCACAAAGGGGGTGCTTATTTCCGCGTGGGCGGGAGGCAGACCGTCCCCAATCACCCCGATTTCGTCAAACGGGATCTTCTCGAATTCCGGTAACTGTGCATAGATCGGAGAATCGTCCCGCAATCCGAAATTACCGTTAGCCGGATCCACAAAGCCCAGTCCTTCTTTATCCGCATAGGCGATATTATTCTCGAACGTTCCCATCTCCATATTCCGGCTGTCGCCGGTGATATCACCCGTATTCACATATACATTGTTGCGGACGACATTTCGCTTGGGAAGCAGAGGATCGTCCTCCAATATATTGGGAAGGGTCGGATATCTCGCGCTCCAGATTTCCCCTTGGTAAGGAACCTGATTGAATTTGCTCATTAAGGATTCGTAATTTTTCTCGCCCGGCTTATAGCCCCGGTTCATGAAGGCAATGAAGGTCCCGCTGTCGAGAACGATATTGTTTTCCACTACGTTCTCCCGTCCGTTAGCCAGCTTGAAGGCCTGCTTGCCGATATTATGAAACACGTTACCGCGCATCTCCACGCCGCTCATGTAATCATCGAGATAAATGGCTGCCGTGGAAACCCGCAATTGGCTGGCCACCATGTCGTGAAAATAATTATAGCGAATGATGTTGCCCCGCCATACGAAGCTTCTGCCGGAATAGATGGCGGACGCATCGGCCGTTTCTTTGACCACATCAAAGATATCATTATATTCGATGACATGGTCGTTGCCCCGGAATTGAATCGCAAAGTGAGGGGCATTATGCAGGTTGTTATAAGCCACACGATTGCCGACGCCGTTCAACTCTACGGCAGGGGTATACGTCAGCTTGATTCGCGAATAATTCGAGATGTCATTGTTGACCGCATAATTCTCAGCAGGCGTCAACGTCTCGAAATCGCCCCCGTCCAAGCGGATTCCGCCGTTCCCCATGCTGTAAATCAAGCTGCCATATACGCCGTTATTCTTTCCTCCATAAACTCTGACGGCGTACCCGCCCATTTTGCTGATTTCGCTATATTCGATACGATTGTTTTCTCCTCCGGTGATCTCAATGCCGTTGCCACGGCTCACTTCCATATTCAGTCCGCTAAAGACGATATTCGACGTTTGGTCCATCCGAATTAAACTGTCTTTCATAAGCGAGAGCTGAACTTTCCCTTCTCCCAGCGGGGTGGGCGGATAAAGATACAAAATGCCCGTTTCCCTGTCCAAATACCATTCTCCGGGCGCGTCCAGCAGTTCCAGAATATTATAAAAATAAAACCGCTGATCTGCTTTCATGGCATAGCTCGAGGTGTTATCGGTTTCAATCGTCTTCCGGTCGAAATCTATCGATTTGATATGCAGGTCATTGGCGAACCAGTCATTTCCCCAATAACCGAGCATCCATACGTCACTATTATTAATCCAGGGATTAGGAATTTGATCTTTATAGGTAAACGTATAGCCCGGGTTAGCTTCATCCGGTTTAACCAGCACCTGATCTACCTGGGTAAATCCATGGTTGGGCCAGCGGGCCAGCCTCATCACATTTCCGTTAATAAACAGCTCCGGAGCCACATCCAGATTGTCCCCCAGAACACCATAATCGGTTATACCGATAGACTGTAGGTCCAACTGAAGGACATGCTCTCTCGCTCCTTGCGGAATTCGCTCCAATACGGCCGCATCCGTTACCGGCTTGAACCGGGCCGCATCCAGGGTATCCCCTCCGGTGAAGAACACCTTCTCTCCTTCATACGCTTTGTATACGATCGGCGCTCCCGAAGCTCCCGAATCGCGCTCATCCAATTGGAAGGTATGCGTGAAACGATAGACCCCCTCCCGGATAACAATTTCAACCCCTCCTGCAGGAAGTCCCTCTCCGCTCTTCAAGGCGCGAACCGCATCCCGGGCTTTCTCCAGAGTCGCAAACGGATGACCGATAGAGCCGTCGTTGGCGTCATTTCCATCCTTGGCTACAAAGAAACGAACCGCCGCATGATCCTTCGCCAGGGCGGATTCGCCTGGACCGCTAACCACAAAAATAGCGCACAATGCCGTAAACAGAACCAGACCCTTTAACCACAGCTTGTCTTTCATAAGATCCCACCTCTCCTCTTTCGGTAATGTACCTCCGTTCAACGGTTTTTCCAAACCGTTATGAATCGTCCTCCTTTCCCCGTCCAAAGTGAATGCCGTCTTTCTTCTCCTCCATTGTATGGCGCATTCCCGCACGGATAAATTAGCTATCCTAACCTTTTTTGTTGTTAAATTAACTTGTTCATACCCGACTTACGGGTTTGTCCGCTCGTCAATACTCACCCGGTTTCTATATTCCGAGGGAGAGAAACCGACACTCTTCTTGAACGCCGCCGAAAAATAAGAGCCGTCGTTAAATCCCGCCCGGCAGGCGACTTCATTCACCGCAAGGTCGGTAAAGGCCAGCAAATGCTTCGCTTCCTCCAGCCTTCTTTCATAAATGTAGCGCTTCGGCGGCATCCCCAAATGCTTCTTGAAAAACCGAATAAAATAGTTGGGGTGGAAGTGGGCGGTCTGTGCCAATTCTTCTATCGTCAGTTCCTGAGTCAAATGGGTATCGATATAGTGAATCGTATCCAGCAGCTTTCGAACGGACATCATCTGAGGGGTATCGTCCTTCTCCTCATAAGCTTGATCGATAAAATACGCGATGATTGCAAACAGTGCGGAGTATATTTTGAGGGTAGTGGCCGGACCGCCGTTGGCACGATGATCGGATAACTGCCGGAAATGCTGCTGCAGCCCTGCAGAAGGATCCGTCTTTACAACTTTCGGAAGGTCGAACAGATTAAATAAATGCACAAACTGGATATTCGATCGGAAATGGCACCAATACATCGTATAAGGGGTGCCTTCCGTCACGGAAAACGACTGCAGGACTCCCCCCGGGATAAACATCAGTTCCCCCGGCCGGGGAGTGTACTGCTCATTCCCGAAC
The DNA here is from genome assembly GCF_007679495.1 of Paenibacillus sp. 32O-W. GTDB lineage: Bacteria > Bacillota > Bacilli > Paenibacillales > NBRC-103111 > Paenibacillus_L > Paenibacillus_L residui. The sequence continues at coordinate 34,669 of NZ_VEGP01000046.1, forward strand.
TGAATCCAGCCCTCGCCGTCGCAGATATAGTACAGTTTGTTATAGGACGGAGCATAATTAAAACGCTTCCAATCACGACCGCAAACAGAAAGCTTCGCATGAAGCAATTCAATCCGCAGCTTGGAAAGATAATCGTTAAGCCACTGCTTCTTGTCCTTTTCCATTATCCATTCACCTTCCTATTCAGATCGTTCTAGCCTCTGCTCGTCCATACCGGACCCCGAAGAAGAAACGGCTGTCACCGTCGTTGTGCAAGAAGGTACCGTCTCTCGATGAAATATCATTAAACGGCTATCGCCGTTCTTTGGACAGGCGCGTTTGCCAACAATGAAATATGTAAGGTGAAACTTGTACTATAGTTTGAAGAAAAGACACCTGACCGGTGTCTTTACCCAACAGTTCCTACGGGTAAACTGCCTTACTCCGATTGAATAGCAGCCGCTTTCTCCAAGAGCATGACGCCGCTTAACTGGGCACTGAGATCCAGCGGTAAGACAGGTGGAAGTCCCCAATAGGTCCCGAATAAGATACGCTCCCCCTCTTGCGCATGCTCCCACGCCTGTTCCGCATGATGCAAGATGAACGGCGTCAACGCTTCCTGCGCAGGATCGGCTGCTGCCAATTCCGCCAAATAACGAATAAAAATCCCTTTAAACAACCCTCCGTCCCCGGTTCCCTCATCGCGCAAGAGCATGGAAGAAGAGTCCGTTAATCTTCGCATGGCCTCCTCTGCCGTTCGTATGGCCGAATCCAGAAAGCTTCGCTCCTTAGTGATCCGGTACAGCTCTACCGAGGCGCCTATATAGGTCCCTTGGTTATAGGAGAAGATCCAATCCTTGTCGATTCTCCCATCCCCGGTGCGATTCATGCCATCCCAGACAATGCCTGTCTGCGGATCTACCATATGGCTCCGCAGCCAATCATACGTTTGATTGGCCCGGTTCAGATCCTCTTCCTGCCCCCACCTCTGGTATAATCGGGCGGCCAGAATGACGGCCGGGGCGTTGGACGGAGTATTTTTATAGTCCGGCTGCGATTTGCGCCATGCAAAGCCTCCTCCCATCTCTTCATTCCAGCCGCCTTGAATGTCCTTCCACAAGATTTGTACGGCATTCTTGTATTTTTCTTCTTCGGTATGGTCATAAAGCCGGAGCAGGGCCAGCGCCATCCACAGCATGTCGTCATAATAATCGATCGTTATCCCGCCCCTCTTCCGAATGACCCCTCCGAATAGTTCATCCGCCTGGCGCAAATATGCAGCATCTCCTGCTCTTTCATATCCGTCCACAAGAGCATCGATCGCATGAGCCTGCCACCAATAATGGAACTGCCGATTACAATCGTGACAGGGAAATTGGGTGTCATACAATCCGGTCTGCCGGTTCCAGTAGGATGAATCCAATGCCTTGTGTGCCTGCTCTGCCCTCGAGGCCCATACAGATTCCTGCATCGTTTCCTCTTCCTTTTTCTTTTCCGCCATAAACAAATTCCCTCCCCCAATGAAGATGAGTAACGCGCACAGGCCAATTAATATCCCGCTCCTCCTCCGCATGCAATCCCTCCTGCGGCCCATTCTGCCGGTGGGCAAGCGGCTACTCTTCCTACTCCGATTTGCTTCTTTCTTCTTTAATCCGGATTTCAGCTTCCTCTTTAACTACACGCAAGAATTCGGAGGCATCCATGCCGGACTCCGCAAATTTCCCGACATCCAACTCTACAAACCGGTCCCATAAGCTGATTCGCTCAGGAACAGGGGCAGGCTTATGCTTAAAAATAGCCGTTATATTCTTTCCATGGGTACTTTCGTTGTCATAGAAAAACTTCTCCTGAACGGAGGTATCCTGAGTAATGGGACCGATTCCGTTGCGGGCCGTCCACTCCTGAACCTCGGGGGTTGTCAAATAATAAATGACACGCAGCGCTTCTTCTATATGCTTGCTGTTAGGATTGACATGGAAGGAGTGAAAATCCAAACGATGGGTAATGCCCGGTTGATCCGGCCACGTCGGCAGTGAGGCCACATCGAAGTTGAGCCCTTCGGCATTTCCCCACCAATTCAGTCCTTGGGCATTCGTGATCAGCATCGCGGTGGTCCGGTCTCCTGTAAACCGGTCGTTGGCATTAAAGAAGGTTTCGTCATAGTTCCCGGGAATATCGATGATTTTCTTGTACAGCTCCAGAAAACGGCGATACTCCGGCCGTTCCAGAATAAGAACCTCGCCGGTGTCCGGATCGGTCGCATTGACGGAAAATTGCCAGAGAGGCACATCCCGGTCACGAAAATCAAGGCCGCGATACTGAACCCCGTTCTCCGTCTTGGTTAATCGCTGCGCCAACCGGACGGCATCGTCCCAGGTCAGGTCATCCGAAGGATAGGGCTCTCCAAATTGATCAAAAATATCCTTGTTATACATCAACACATAGTAAGAGGTTTCATAGGGCAGCCCCAACAGCCTGCCTTGTTTATCGCGTGCCCGGATCGTATCCAGCAGCGTCGGTTGAATATGGCTCAAATCATATCCGTTCTCAGCCAGCGGTTCCGTCAGGTCGAAGTCCAGCTCCAGATACTCCATAACATCTTGTGACAGGGTAAAGAAAATATCCGGTGTTTCTCCCAGGCTGAACAACTCCTCCAGCTTGCTGCGGTCAAAGTTGTTCACGTGCAGCAATTCTATAGTCATATAAGGGTATTTCTCCTCGACGATCTTTTTGATCCTCTCGTTAAACATGTCCTCCGGCCATAAGGTAGCTACTTTCAAGGTGACCGGCTCCTGCTGTTCCTGTTCCGCCGCCCTTGCCCCGTCCGTCTGCGTCGGTTCCTGCTTCTGGTCAGGCTGCCCCTCGTTAACCGGTTCCGTTCCGGTACAGGCCCCTAATAATACCACGGTCATCAGCAACATAATTACCATCCCAAGCCTTCTCATCGTCTTCATGTTCACATCCTCCCACTTCATTGTTGAATCATCGCCGAGGAATAAGCGGCCGCCAGCAAGCTGCAGAAGCGGCTCCGGTGACAAAATCGAACGCCCTTAATGATGAAAGCGCATACTACTTTTCTTTTTACTTACCTTGGTTCGGAGCGGCGAAGTGTGCGCCATTCGTCATAACCAGGATTATGAAAAGAAAGCGGTGAAAATAAACGATGAAAAGCAGCAAGGGATGACCGATGGGATGAACCGCGGGCGCTCCGGCTGGCCGGAGCCGAACTATGAGAATGTCAGCTTTCCGGCATATCAATATCAATACAATATATGTTATATCAATTGCATAAATAACTGGGAATGAACTATTTTTTATTCGCTGCGGCCGTTGATTCTCCCTGCACCAGCTTGGCCGCCAGCCGAACGGTCATATCGACCGGCTCTCCCATCCGGAGCCTTAAAACCGTTTCTACCGCCCGCCTTCCCATCTCTTCTTGCTGCTGAAGCAAGTGGGTGAACCAATAACCGCTGCCCGGGTTGGAAGGAGGGCAGTCGAAGCATACGACGGAAATATCCCCGGGTACGGTCAAGCCCAGTTGCCCGATGGCCGCTTTGGCCAATAAAGCAATATTGTACTCCGTTGCAAATATGGCCGTCATGTCCGGATGCTGCCGAAGATGGTTTTTTATTTTGTCGATATCCCGCTCTATATTTTCCTTGGTAAAAGAACCCGGAAGCGTAGATGTAATATCATTCAGCCAATAGTTCTTCTCGATGGCGACTCCTTGCTCCGCATGGGCCTGAACGAACCCTTCCATCCGTTCCTCCGTTGCCGAAGTGTCGACGGGCGGCGGAGAGAGCAGGCCGATCCTTCGATGCCCCCATTCCAGCAGGTGCTTCGCCCCCTCTCTGGCGGCGGCCGCATGATCCGTGCTGATCGATGCGGCCTCCACTCCTTTCAGATAACGGTCGATCAATACTAGCGGGATTTTGTTAATCACCAGCTTCAGAATTTCCGTGTTGATATATCGGCCGTGGCCAGGAAAAATAATAAATCCGTTCGCTCCTAGTTCCGTAAATTCCCGAATCGCCCTTTCTTCCCGCTCCGGCTTGCCGAAAGAACGCCGCAGCAGCAGGAAGGCGCCGTGCTGTTCGGCGGCGCTCTCTATCCCGCGGAGAAGATCGATCCCATAGCTCTCGCCGAAATCCGTCATGATCAACCCCAGCACGGGCTCATCGGTACGCCTAACCGGCATGTATGAGGAGGCTTGATCATCAGGCGCCTGCTCCGTAGCATCGACGACGAAAGACCCCTTGCCGGGCTTGCGGGCAATTAGTCCCTGGCTTGCAATCATCTCCAGCGACTTCCGGCTCGTGATCCGGCTCACGTTATATTTCTCGGCCAGCTCCATCTCCGAAGGGATCCGCTGTCCTCTCCGGTACTTGCCGTTTCTAATATCTTGAACCAGGATTTCGAAGATTTTCTCATACATCGGCTTGGAGTCTTGATCGGATAGCACCCTGTATCACATCCTCTATTCCTTCGTATGTAAATGTTATATCATGTTATATATATTTGGGAAATCCTTCCTTATACCTTCTTTTATTTTAGTGAAAAAAAAGACATCCGTTACGGCATGCCCTTTTCTGAAAAGCGCTAAGATTTTCGGTTAAAACTGCGGCCGACAATCCGTATATGTCGGCCGTCTAACCTTTTTACTTTCGGCCGTAGTCGGCTTTGATCTCTCCCCACTTCTCGGTCTCCCATTTCAACACCTTGTTGTCATAGCTGTTGTTCTGCAGCCACGCCAGCGCCCTGTCCACCAAATCCCATACTTCCTTCGTCGCTTCATTGCGCTCCAGAGTCGTAGCGACTTTCTTCTCCCTCACCCATTTCAGAGCGGTTCTCGAATCGCTATAGACCGTCTGCGAGCTGCCCTTGTTTTTCAGATACGCCAAGGAATGGACAATCGCCAGAAACTCGCCCAAATTATTCGTCCCATTAGGGATGGGGCCGTGGGAGAACAGAACCTCTCCCGTTTTCGTATAGACTCCCCTGTATTCAATCGGTCCCGGGTTGCCTCTCGTCCCTACATCTACCGAGATACTGTCATAATCAATCTCGGCCTGAGACGGGGCTGCAGCGGTCTGCTTCGCAGCGGCCCCTTGACCCCAATGCTTCGTCCAGCCTTCCCGATAGGCCTGCTCCGCCTCCGCCTTGGAGGAGAAGGATTTATATTTCGCATCTTTGCGTCCGTCCACCTGCTCTTTGCATTCCGGCCAACTCGTATAGATTCCCGGCTTATGGCCGACCCATACGACATAGTACTTTTGCTTCGCCATCTTCTAGTCCCTCTCTTCCGCATACATCATTGCCTAGTCTCTATATTTACATACAGAAGGACAAGACGTCAAAAAAACCAATCCTTCAACAAGGATCGGTTTTATTTAATCGCGGCAAATCCTGGTTATTTACCATCCGAAGTCCAACGTTTTGCCGGTTTCCGCCAACGTCTTTATATTGCTCAAGATCATCCACCAATGTCCTTTGGCATTCTCATAAGACGGATGGTCGGCCTTCCATTGATCGTTGACCAACGTCAGCTTCGTGCAGCCGCCCACCGGTTCCAGTGTGAAAGTTACCCTCGTTTCCAGCTCTGCGTGGTTGGAATGGTAGGATGGGCCGGGATGCTCGGTATAGCTGAGCACTTTATACGGTTCATAGGCCAGTATGCTGCCATATACATGGACCGTTTCCTCCCCGTCATTGCCCGGACCTACATACTCATAAGGATCTCCAGGCCGGAAAGTGGACCGGATGACACACCCAAAGAAGGTTTGGCGGGTCCCCTCCGGGGAAACGAACGCATCCCACACCTGCTCCGGGGCTGCTCCGATATAAAATTCGTATTTCAAATCCATCATCTGTCACTCCTTATTAAATAGTTGATCATTTGAACAGCTTTGCAGCTGTGCTACTATAATAATAGTAACTTGTCCGACAAGGCTTGTATTGTAAAAACGCGACAGCCCCTTATGACAGAGTGTCTGCCTTGTCCATTACCGAATTCTGCCGAACCATCGGCCAGGCAGGAGTGATTCATATGAATTCCAACCAAAGTTCCAACCCGGACACAGTAAGACCCAGCCTCGGGGTGTTGAATTTCAGAGAGGGCACCAAGCGGTTCTTCGAACTCACCCGTTATCCCCCCTCGGAGGATATCGGCTATTTCGTCAAGCACTTCTGGATGGTTCGCTGGGATTTAAGCGGACAACCCCCTTACCTGCAGCAGGTCGTCCCCAATCCGTGTGTGAATATGGTGGTTGAAAAGAACCGGACTTTGATTTATGGGGCTGCCAAACATAAATTTTCGCGGCTGCTCGAAGGGAAAGATATGGTGTTTGGTGTGAAATTTAAACCGGGCGGGTTCTATCCTTTTGCCAAGCGGCCCATCTCCAGATTAACCGGCCGTTTCATTCGCCTGGAAAGCATTTTTAATGTGGAGACCGAATCATTCGAGGAGCAAATCTTAAGCCAGGATAGCCCCGAGAAGATGGTGGAGCTGGCCGAAGCCTTGATCCGCCGGAACCTTCCGGACAGGGATGAGAAGGTCGTCCGAATTAATCAAATCATCGACCGGATTCAGGCTGATCGCGGCATTACGAAGGTAGACCAGGTCTGCGATGGCTTTCAGATCAATATCCGGAAGCTTCAGCGCATGTTCGGGCAATACGTCGGAGTGAGCCCGAAATGGGTCATTAAGCTTTATCGCCTGCAGAATGCGGCCGAAACGATGGACCAAGGCCGGGCCCCGGATTGGCTCGATTTGTCTTTGAAGCTCGGTTACTATGATCAATCGCATTTTATTAGAGACTTTAGATCGATTATCGGGAAAACTCCGGAGGAATTTCTGACCGCATCCAAGGAGACGATGCAGAATTAGGAAGGAATAAACCAAGGAACCGTCCATGCATTTCGGACGGTTCCTTGGTTCGCGACCAAAAAAAGAACGCCCGCCGGCGTCCCATCTCTGTGCTGCACTATTTTTCTTTGATACTACGCTATTCCCTGTAATCCTCCACGAGGACTTCCAGTTTCCCGGTGACCGGGTCAATAACGAATCCATGAACGGGAACCGCCTTGGGAAATAACGGATGATTACGGATCATCTTCACGCTTTGCATAACCCCTTCCTGCGCATTGGAGAATCCGCGCAGAAACTTCTCCATACGAATCCCGGAGTTCTCTAATGTGCTGATCACCGCAGGATCAATACCGTTCTCGATAAACTTATTGACCATCCCCTGCGTGTCCAGATTCGTCATGCCGCAGCCGTGATGGCCGATGACCAGAACCTCACGCGCACCCAATTCATAAACAGCCACCAGTATGCTTCTCATGGCGCTGCCGAACGGCTGTGTTAGGATGGCGCCCGCATTTTTGATGAATTTCGCATCCCCGTTTTTCAGTCCCAGCGCCTTCGGAAGCAATTCCACAAGCCGCGTATCCATACATGTAAGAATAGCTACTTTTTTATCGGGGAATTTATTCGTCATATAAGACTCATACTGCTTCTCTTCGACAAATTTTTTGTTAAACTCGAGTAAGCTTGGAATGATAGACATATTATGACCTCCTACATGATGTCTTCTAATCTATTATTCTACAGTTGTACCGGGGGCGTCAATTCATTTTATTGGTAATAAGCCCTATGCTTAAATACAGTGTCTCCATTGCTGATACCAATCATTGACCTCCTCACTCGGCTCAACACCCAATTCTTCCTTCATATTTTCCACAAGAAGCTGATATTGATTTTTCACCCCGCTATAATCACCTATGTTTGCATAAATTTTCATAAGCCCGAAATACCCATCCTCGGTGTATGGGAATTTCTCCTGGATTTTTTGATACAGCGGCACTGCCTCTGAATATTGCTCTTCCTGCATTAAGTATTCGGCCACTTGCTTGGCGTGGTCCAACCATATTAAGCGGATGCGCTCCTGTTCCCCTTCCGACCACCAGTATTGGTGCTCCTCCAGGTAGTCGCCGCGATATAAAATCAACAGTTCCCGATGCTGCCTGATCGTTTCGGGAGTCACTGCGGAAGTCGTCTGTACGCCCTTCTCCCATTCCTCCACATCCAGCTTCATGCCGTCCAATTCTATCCGATACCCTTCGTCCTTATAGGTGACTTTAATGCCGAGCCCCTTCTGCTTGATCACCCTTCGAATTTGATAGATGGTCGTATGCAGGAGCGCCGATGCCTTGTCCATATCATAGTCCGGCCATAACAAATCCATAATGACTTCCTTGCGCACGGTTTGACCGCGGTGATGGATCAAATACGCGAACAGCTCCTGCGCCTTCAATGTCCTCCATTGGAAAGACTGAGCCGCTTGATGATCATCCAGATAATGAAGACCGGACAGACAACAAAGCATGGGCTTCTTATCCGTCATGTCGGACATGCCTTTCGCTTCCGAGTGATTTAACCGCTGGAGTGTCTTTATGATCCTATCGCGTTGAACGGGTTTAAGCAGATAATCGAGTGCGTTCAGTTCAAACGCTTCTACGGCAAAATCATTGTACGCCGTAACAAAAACGATGTGGAGATGCGGTTGTATCTCTAATAAACGCTCCGCCAATTCCATGCCGCCGATTTCCGGCATTTCGATATCCAGGAAGACCAGATCTATCTTTTCGCGTTTCACCAGCTCCAGCGCCAGATGAGGGTCCTGAAAGAAGCCTACCAGTTCAAGCGCCGGCCGGCTCCCCCCTTCTTCTTGCAATAATTTCTCCATCCTTCTGAGAGCCAAGTGCTCGTCATCTACAATAACCGTTTTCACAGCTTTTCCTCCTTGGGGAATCGGACTATACCTGTCTGGTTATATCGAACATCGTCAGCTGCTTGTGAGTCGCCTTCGTGCTGTCTGCATATCTAGTTAATCTTATTGTTACATTATCCCTGACTTAATGACAAGAAGGGAGATTTGAACTCTTTCTGGACTTTATTGGGAAGCGGCATCGCTATGGTATATCAAAATGACCGGAATGATGTCTGCCGGAAAGCCTATCCTGGAGGCCTGCCCCAGAGAACTTGTTTTCATTGCATAACGCAGCTGAAGGGGCCTATAGAATCATAACCACCCGTCAAACGGGTGGTTTGCTCTTGGGGTATAACCCCTTGTTGCCAAACTGCGCCTAAAGACGCTAGCCTG